>NZ_JAAQWY010000002.1:0-216218 GCF_012985765.1 Pseudomonas sp. WS 5071
AACACGGAGAACCGGTCGAAAAAGCTCTCCGTACATGATTTTTCGGTCACTTTTCGTCCAATGACGCTGTAGGTGCCTGGAAAATTGCAACTTGCCGCGGCTGCACGACAAGTTGATCGGAGCATCCCTAATAGCTCAATTTCTTATACGTTTTCATATTCCGCATGCTGATGTATTGATGTCAGCCCTGAGCTCATACGGTGGAGCTATTGCGCAGCACTTATACTGCAAAAAATTCATACCTCACATGCGTTACGCGTCACGCCAATCACTCCCAAGGCTGAGGCCTTTAATCAGTACTCAACCCTATGCTTTCTTTTTTCTGCGCCGTCAAGCGCTGCTCGGCGCTGTCGGACAGTGCTTTTACTGCACACGGCCTGACCTCTTGCGTCGCAATTCTATAAGACGCGTCGTGAAGGTCCCCTGTTTCTCGCGCTACCGCTCCCCCTACTCATGCAGACACAAAGCGGGACAGCACATGCTCCGCTCGAATCCGGAAAGGTGAGTGCAGCCTATTCCTTTAAGGCTTGGTACTGGTTCACGGTAGCGACTTTGCACGGAACTCCTCTTTCGTTTTCTTGCCTCGGGCGCGCAGGCTTCAATCACTGCCCCAAAGCCGCAAATTTACGCCATCGAAATCCCACGGTATGTGGAAGCGGGAGTTGGACGCTACAACCTTCCAACCTTCCAACGTTCCTTCGGAGGCGAGCTATAACCCCCCATACGCGCAGGTTGTACAGGACGGTCATACCCAGATGACCGTTTCCATATCCTTAAATTGACCCGTTATCGACCGCACTTACCAAATTCCCGAGGCTTGACAATGGCACACTGCTGTCTGCGGCGATGCGGCAACTTGGGGGTATCAGCAAACTGCAAGAACTAAAAAGCCCGCACGGCGCGGGCTTAATAGAGCGTTCTAGGTAAAATACTGAGACCCAAAAGCCTCAACCCCCCAACAAACTTATAGTTAACTGATTTCGTTACGCGGCAACACTTAATAATTCGCGGAATGCGGAACCTATCAATCAGTTATGTAAATTTCGTCAATGTGGTGCACCCTATCACCTTCAAAGAATATGCTCACGCCAGTTACATTAGGGTTGCCAGAGACCTTATAGGTAACTTTTTTATCAGTTAATACATTCAAAGCAATATCCAGAGGGACATCTAAAGTCAATTCCATTCGCAAATCGAAAGATTTATCTTGTACCGGAGCAATGACCAGCTTGGGTATCACGGCTGAATGAGGAACAGTAACAACGCCCTCGACACGAAAAAAATTATCGCCAGGCATACGGTTAATTCGAGCTTTCCAGTCTTTAGTTTCGACAATCATCATCAATATTCCTTTATTGAGTTATTGGACTTGCCGAATAAACATGCGCCCTCCAAGCAAAACTATCAACCTTAAGAACTCAATTCATCGTAATCGAATTTTTCAGCACGAGAACGCTGAAAATATACTACATGGAAATCAGAGATATTATATTGATAGCACTTCATACCCCCCTCAATATCACCCCTCGCCCGCCAGTTTTAGATTGGCATCGAGCACTTCGCAACAAAGCATTATGCAGATACACCGGCGACCCGCCGCAACGTGAGATGCTGGCCAAGCTCCCCCTGCTAACTGCCGTTGCGGCTAGATCTCGTCCACGCTGTAGACTTCTATGCGGTCGCAGGCAATAGTCGTTCACTGCCAAAATACTAGGCATGTGATACTTCGTTAAGTCTGAACACCACCATGTCCACTTCCATCTCTAAGCTGTATTTAAAAACAACTTTGGCATTTTTGAGCATTCCTGGAAGACGATAGATATCGTGTCCACCCGTCATGCCGAGAACGGGAACTTTGAACGGTGCCCTTGACTCCAACGGCGTGCCAAACTTGGAAATAATCCACCCCTGATTCATATAGCTTTTAAGTTCATAAGGTAATGTTCCCTTATAAAGGGATTCTCCTTCGAAACTTTCCAGCAAGCTAATAAAAATTTTTTCAAATCGTTTATTACTGGCCCAAAAGCCAAGCTCAACGCCCGGCGCCGTCATCATTGATAAGGTGTCACTGTCGTCGAACATGCCTATTGGCGGACCGCCCGGAAGATAAAGACCTGACGCGACCATTTCAGGATAGGTGCGTCCAAGACTTTTAACCAAGCCTTCTATCATTACTGCATTCATATCAACATAGGCCTTGTTGTTGATGATGATGATATTTGTGAAATTCGGGGCGTGCAGTTTTGATCTGCGCGTCGGTAAAATTTGCGCCCGCAAATACGTATAATCGTATCTGCCTAAGTGTCCTGGCCTATGAGGCTGAACACCAGTCCACTCACAGCCCATTCGAGGCTGTACTGGAATACAGTTTTGATATTTTTAATTGTATTTGAAAGACGATATGTATCCCCCCCCGTCATCCCAATCACTGGAATTTTGATAGGCCCTTTTGACTCTAAAGGCTCGCCGTAATGTGATCTTACCCAAGCTTGATCCATTCGACGTTGGAGCTGGTATGGCAAACACCCTTCGTATACCGAGTCGTCATTGAAGGTTTTAAGCAAATAGATATGGATTGATCCGAGGTGTTGATTGGCTAAAAAACCCAAATCTATCCCGGGTGCAGGCGACATATACGAGGTCTCATCGCCATCAAACATACCTTTGGGAGGCCCGCCCGGAAGATACATGCCGGATGCAGTCAATTCTGAGTAAGTACATCCAAGACTTTTAACCAAGTCATCAATCATTGCAGCATTCATATCAAAATAGGCCTTGTTGTTGATGATGTTTTCGAAAGTCGAGGCGCGCAGTTTTGATCTGCGCGCCGGGAAAATTTTCGCCCTCAAATACCTATGATCGTATCTGCCTACGTGCCCTGGCCTATTATGCTGAAAACGACTCCTTTCACCTCCAGTTCGGGATTGTACTGGAATACCGTCTCGATATTTTTAGCTGTATTCGGAAGGCGGTATGCATCCCAGCCCCCCGTCATTCCAAGTACTGGCATTCTGAAAGGAGCCTTAGACTCTAAAGGTTCGCCGTAATGAGATCTTACCCACGCTTGATCCATTTGACGTTGGAGCTGGTATGGCAAGCTCCCTTCATATGCTGGGCCGTCGTTCGAAGTTTTATGCAAATAAATATATACAGACCCAAGGTGTTTATTCGCTGAAAACCCCAAATCTATCCCAGGCGCAGGCGACATATACGAGGCCTCATCACCATCAAACATACCTTTGGGAGGCCCGCCCGGAAGATACATGCCGGAGGCAATCAATTCGGAGTAAGTGCGGCCAAGACTTTTAACCAAGTCATCAATCATTGCTGCGCTCATATCAATACCAGCCTTGTTGCTGATGGAGGTTGTGCAGGTCGGTACGTGCTGTTTCGATCTGCTCATCGGTAAAACCTTCGTCGAGTAGATAAGGCTTAATGGCGTTGAGATTGGAATCTACAGCTGCGCGCAGGTCAGCGGCATCCATAATTTGCTTAGCTTTGGTATTTCTACCGCCATATGTCTCACTGTACTTTTGGTGCGCCTCACGTGGAATAGCAATACTTGGCGCATTTTTCAGGATTTTTTTCAGGTCATCTGGAAGTATGCGTGGATCGATTGCAACCACATACTCCCTTAAAGCTCTTTGCGACGGCATGTGATCGATGTCGAGACCGTCCTTTGCACTCCGACTGGAAAGGTCATTAGCTGGGCCGACCTCCAGAGGATTGACCATCGGCTTTGCAAAAACAAGGTACAGCGACTTGATCCCGGAGTCCGCCGGGAAAGTGATGATGCAGTCCTCGACTGTGAACTCATCAATAGGCGAGCCCTCGATTTTGCTGTCGCCCCCTTCACTGATCGGGTGAACCAAAATGTTCGCCAGTTCATCGGTCACGCCTGGGTAACTGGTGGGTGCCGTTACCACGGCTCCTTTGTTCGGCGTCCAGATGATAGTGATCGAGCCGAGATGGGCTTCCATAGCACTTTTATCGGCGTTCCATTTGGCCTTGATCACCGGTACCGAGTCTTGACCTGACTGGGCGCTGGTGTGGATACCGTAGACCTGCAATGCCCCATTAGTGTCATTGCGAAACTGGAAGCGAACTCGCGTCGTGGCAGTACGCATGTCGCGCAATTGTTCTTCTGTATAGAAAGAATCGTCCCCGAGCATTGTCGGGGTCATGGCCATTATCAGCACGCGCCCTACAGGCCCCGCCGCGGTTTTAAGCGCCATCCCCGCCATTTCAAGTGACCAGACGAAACTTCTTAGAATGAGTTCTCCCGCGACTCTCCTCAACCCGACCTCGGTCGCGGAGGAAGCCATAATCATGGTTTTGCCGAAGTTCGTCGCGGGCTCACTGCCGGTACCGGCGTGGGTAGTACCCCAAGGGGCCGTGCTGATGGACTTGGCGAAGGTAAGGTCAGTCCGATTTTTGGGGGCTGGCCATTCCTCTTTCAACATGTAAACAGGATCTGGCTCAGGTATGGGACAGAAAAAACCACCGCCGCCCGCCGTATTGGAACTGTTTGTAACCAGCACCCAATCACCGTTTCTGACGGCATTGAGAATGTCCTGATTACTGTTGATTGTGTAATGCTCCCGCAAGAGTTCATCCAGCCCTTCGAGGTTTGACCGATTGCCCTCCAGCATTTTTCTAACAGTGCTCTCGGCAGAGTGTGACGACTCTGCATCACTCGCCCCGCGAGCAGTGCTTTTCATTAAACACATATTCCCTCAGCGCTTGAGTCATCTGCGGATGTTACTACGCAGGGTTAGACACACTTTGTAGGAACAGTCTGAATCTACCAGCACCCCGTTTTAATCTACCCCCACAACATCACCCCTCATTACTCGGCGCGGGCAAATCCGGCAAGTGAATCACCAGCCCGGCCTTGAACGGCTGCACCTCCTCGGCCAGCCCCTGATTGGCATTGAGCACGGCCTCGACCGAGCCATAGAGGTGGCCGTAGTAGTTCTGGCAGAGGGTGTCGAGTACGTCGCCGCTTTGAGCGGTTGCATGATCAGCAGGTGCGGGAATGGCTTCACCGCCTCGGCGCCCGGGGTCGCGTCTGCCCCCAGCGCGCCGGTGGGTAGGATGTTATTCAGTGACGGGCTGACTTTGCCTGCGATTTTGTTGATCGCAGTCGCGGCTTTGCACACCTGCTCTTTCAGCACGCCGAGGCGCTCCACAATTTGCGAGGCCGCCCGTGTGGCTTTGTTGTAGGTGGCCACCACCGCGCCGACCTTGGCCCCGACCGCAGGGCCAATGAACGGCAAGTCGCTCAGTTCGGAGCCGGCGCCGGTGATTTCGTCAATGGCGCCGTTCACCGGCCCAAGCATGCCGTCCAGGCTACGACGCCCGGTTTCCCCCGCTGCAGTCAGGCACTTCAACCCCGACTGCAGATCTTCCATGTAGGCCATGGCGGCGGCGTTGACCACAAACACCTTTTACGGCCCCGAGTCTTCGTTGCCGCCTTGCTCGTTATCGTCATCACCGTCCTTTTTACCGCCGAACACTTTCAACCCGATCTCAGCGAGGGCCAGGACCTAGGAGCCCTTGCAACCTTCCTTATTGTCATCACCGGCGTTATTAAAGCCCTTCGCGCCACTGCGAGAGTGCTTATACCCCACGTAACGCGGCGCCGGGCAGCGCGTGTTGATGCAACGCTAAACACTCAAAACCGCCCGCTCGCGCAGCTTGTGGTGGGGTATGGGCACGCTCCCGAGATTATGCGTTCTCGCAACGATCAGTCTTTTTTCACAGTCCGGCGTCCAAGGGGCTTCGATGGAAACTGAATTCCAGTCCGAGAAAGAGTTGGCCGAGCTGACAGACTATAAAACTCGGGGCTATTAGCGCTAATGGTTGAAAGATCGCGGCTGGGTGTTCTTAGAAAGCCGTGGTGGCCGGCCATTGGTGGGCAGGATGTTCACCCGCATGAAGCTGGGCATCGAACCGCCAACGCTAACAGCGTCTGCACCCGCGACATCAATCTGAAGAAGGCTCCCCGAACGCAGAAGGACAACTTGGCAGAACTGAAAAAGCTGCGCGAGCTGTTCGATGATGCCCCGATCGACTCGATCACGCCGGCGACAATTGCCGGATACCGGGACGCCCGGACTGCCAAGGTTCGGACCAACCGCGAGATCGCCACTTTGTCCCACGTGTTCAACATGGTCAGAGAGTGGGGCATCACTACCAAAGAGAATCCATGTCAGAGGGTGCGTAAAAAACAAGGAAAAGCCGAGGGATTACTATGCCAATGATGTTGTGTGGGACCCGGTGTATAAAAAAGCGCCGCCAGCACTGAAGGAAGCGATGGATCTGGCTTACCTCACACGGCAAAGGCCTGCTGACGTACTCATGATGCGAAGGGATGACGGGATGGAGAATAGTCTGGGAGCCCTACTTCGCGTGATTGCTGAGCGCAATGCTTAGCAAAGCTCGAGCTACCTTGTAGTGAGCAAGCATGGCAAGCGCATGACCGCAGCCATGTTGCGTAAGCGATGGGATGAAGCGAGAGAGCAAGCCATGAAAGCTGCGATTGAGGGAGAGGATCTATTGCTTGCCGGCCGGATTGCTGCTTTCCATTTCCGGGACATACGCCCTAAAGCTGCCTCTGAAATCAAGAATATTGAAGACGCCAGCATGCTCTTGGGACACACAAAAAGCGACATTACAAAACGGGTTTACAGGCTGCTTGGTACTACCGCGAAGCCTTCAAAATAGCGCTAGTTTCGGAACGCCTAGCAGTCCGGCGCCGTCTTCCCCAAACCCCAGAAACGACAAAGCCCGCCAAAAGGCGGGCTCTGCGGTGTAGCAATATGGCGGAGGCGATGGGATTCGAACTCATGGACCTGTTACAGTCGACGGTTTTCAAGACCGTTGCCTTAAACCACTCGGCCACACCTCCTAACGTTGTTGCGGACGCCATAATACCTGAACGAAACACGTTGTCAAACTCTCTTGATCGCTTGTTGCAGAGCCTCTGCTATGATCTTTGCTACTTAACATTTCAATACACAGGAGTATCGCCATGCGCGAACAGGATTACGCAGTTAATAACAGCGTGCAGGCCGAGCAGCTAGAGGTTAGCCGCGTCCTGCGCAACACTTATGGTTTACTGGCTTTGACCCTGGCTTTCAGCGGTGTGATGGCGTTCGTAGCGCAGCAGATGCGCGTCGGCTACCCAAACATTTTCGTTGTATTGATCGGCTTTTATGGCCTTTTCTTTCTCACCAACAAGCTGCGTGACTCGGTATGGGGTTTGGTGTCGACGTTTGCACTGACCGGTTTTATGGGTTTCCTGCTCGGTCCGATCCTTAACCGTTACCTGGGCATGCAAGGCGGCGCTGAGGTTGTAGCTTCTGCCTTTGCGATGACGGCACTGGTTTTCGGCGGTCTGTCTGCTTACGTATTAATCACCCGTAAAGACATGAGCTTCCTGGGCGGCTTCATCACTGCCGGTTTCTTTGTTCTGCTGGGCGCAACGCTGGCAAGCTTCTTCTTTCAGATTAGCGGCTTGCAGTTGGCTATCAGCGCCGGGTTTGTTCTGTTCTCTTCGGTCTGCATTTTGTTCCAGACCAGCGCCATCATTAATGGCGGCGAGCGTAACTACATCATGGCGACCATTAGCCTGTATGTTTCGATCTACAACCTGTTCATCAGCTTGCTGCAAATTTTCGGCATCATGAGCCGCGACGACTGATTGAACCAACGTTTGGCAAAAGCCCGCTTCGGCGGGCTTTTTGTTGCCTTGTGCAAGCATGTTTAGCTTTGGGGCTTTATCATTGTGCGAGTTTTGCAGAGAGCCACCCATGAAATTTGCTATCGCCCTATATGCTGCGGCCCATGCCCCATCTTCCCGTCGAGCCCTGCGCTTTGCCGAAGCCGTTGTGGCGGGTGGGCATGAAATTGTGCGTCTTTTCTTCTATCAGGACGGGGTGCACAGCGCGTCGAGCAACATCGTGACACCCCAAGATGAGCCTGATCTCGCACAGCAATGGGCCGCTTTTGTGACTCGGCACCAACTGGATGGCGTGGTCTGCATTGCCGCCGCCTTGCGTCGAGGTGTGTTGAATGATGCAGAGGCCACCCGCTATCAGCGCTCTGCAGTGAACTTGAAAGCGCCTTGGGATTTGTCCGGCCTGGGGCAATTGCACGATGCCATTCAGACCGCGGATCGACTGATTTGCTTCGGAGGGGATTAAAATGCCCAAGTCTTTACTGATTATCAGCCGACAAGCCCCGTGGTCTGGTCTGGGAGCGCGCGAAGCTTTGGACATCGCGCTTGCGGGCGGCGCCTTCGACCTCCCTATTGGACTTCTATTTCTCGACGACGGCGTGTTTCAACTGTTGCCCCGGCAACACCCCACCGCCCTTGAGCAAAAGAACCTGACGGCCAATTTGCAGGCTTTGTCGATGTTCGGCGTTGACGAATTGTTCGCATGCGATTCCAGCCTGAACGAGCGCGGACTCGTAAACACAACGTTGGCTGTGGAGGGCGTGCAGACGCTGTCCCCGACACAAATCAGCGATCTCATCGCCCGTCATGACCAGGTGATAACCCTTTGATGTCGACCTTACACGTTTTGAGCCAATCTCCCTTTTCTGATACGCGTCTCGGAAGTTGCCTGCGCCTACTCTCGGCTAATGACGGCCTTTTGCTCTGCGGCGATGCGGTATATGCCCTGCAACCGGGCACCCTTCCACGCGAGACGCTCGATAAAATGAGCCCGGCGCTCAAGCTGTACGTGCTCGATGAAGACCTTCAAGCGCGCAACCTCCTGCACCCGGAGTGGGTCACCCGCATCGACTACCCGGCATTTGTCGCGCTGTCCCTTCACTATGACAAGGTCAACACCTGGCTATGACGGTCCTCACTCTCGATAACAGAACCATTGAGCTGGACAAGGACGGTTATCTGGCCGATTTGAATGACTGGTCGCCCGAGGTTGCCACGGCACTGGCGGTGCAAAATGACATCGAGTTGACCCCGGAACACTGGGAAATTCTGCAGCTGCTGCGCAACTTCTACCAAGAGTTTCAGCTCTCGCCCGCCACGCGGCCTTTAATCAAATACACCGCGCTCAAACTGGGTGCTGAAAAAGGCAACAGTTTGCACCTCAATCGCCTGTTCAATGGCACCCCTGCCAAACTCGCCGCAAAACTGGCGGGCCTGCCCAAACCGACCAATTGCCTATGAACATACTTGCTCCGCTGACGCTCACCACGCCCGCCGAACACCCTTTCGCTCAATTCGTACGCATTTTGGGCAAAGGCAAACGCGGCGCGCGCAACCTGACCCGCGATGAAGCGCGTGAAGCAATGGGGATGCTACTCGACAAGAAAACCGAAGAGACACAGTTGGGCGCCTTCCTGATGCTGCTCAGGCATAAGGAAGAAAGCCCTCAAGAGCTGGCTGGCTTTGTGGACGCTGTGCGCGAGCGGCTTTGCGCGCCGAAAATTCATGTCGATATCGACTGGCCCACCTACGCGGGCAAAAAACGTCACCTACCTTGGTACCTGCTTTGCGCCAAATGCCTGGCACAAAACGGTGTGCGCATCCTGATGCATGGCGGTGGCGCTCACACGGCCGGCCGACTTTACAGCGAGCAGCTGCTCGACGAATTGAACATCCCGTTGTGCCGTGACTGGGCACAGGTGCAGGACGCGTTGCAGCAGTGCAATCTGGCCTTTTTCCCTTTGCAGGACTGGGCACCGCAGTTGCAACACATGATCGACTTGCGCAACACGCTAGGCCTTCGCTCGCCAATCCACTCATTGGCGCGCCTGCTGAATCCCCTCGAGGCCCGCTGTGGACTGCAAAGCATTTTCCATCCGGGCTATCAAAGCGTGCATCGGGAAGCCAGCGCGCTGCTAGGGGATACCTGCATTGTGGTTAAAGGCGATGGCGGTGAAATCGAGATTAACCCCGACGCCATCAGCCACCTTTACGGCACGGAATCGGGCGTCCACTGGGACGAAGAATGGCCAGCGTTGTCGGCACAGCGACACGTAAAACCCGCCTTTCTGGACACCCGACAGCTCAACGCGTTTTGGCGCGGCGACCTAGAAGACAGCTATGCGAAAAAGGCACTGTTATCGACCATGGCTCTGGCGTTGCGCGGCCTTGGTATGCCCCGAGAACAGGCTTTTGTGACAGCCAACACGTACTGGGAAAACCGCAACAAATCGATTTAATCGATAGGTAAAGCCCAGGTTTTGCGCTATTCGCTCGAACTCAGACCTTTAGACTGAACGCCAAAGCCAAACCGCCAGGAGCTTCACATGGGCTTATTGATCGATGGCCGTTGGCATGACCAATGGTATGAGAGCAGCAAAGACGGCGCGTTCCAACGAGAGCAGGCACAGCGCAGAAACTGGATCACGCCCGATGGTGCGCCCGGCCCAACTGGGACTGGCGGTTTCATACCCGAAGCAGGTCGCTATCATCTCTATGTCTCCCTGGCTTGCCCATGGGCTCATCGCACGCTGATAACCCGCACACTTAAGGGCCTTGAATCATTGATCGGCGTGTCGGTCGTCAGCTGGCTGATGCTGGAAAATGGCTGGACGTTTGATCCTGCGTTCGGTTCCAGCGGCGACCCCTTGTACAACGCTGACTTCCTGCATCAGTTGTACACCCGGGATACCCCCGGTTACACCGGCCGCGTAACCGTACCGGTGCTTTGGGACACCCATCTAAAGCGCATCGTCAGCAACGAATCGGCGGACATCATTCGCATGTTCAACAACGCCTTTGACCACCTGACGGGCAACCGGCTGGACCTATACCCGAGCTCAATGGCTACCGACGTCGATGGCTGGAATGAACGTATCTACCCGGCTCTCAATAACGGCGTATATCGCGCCGGTTTTGCCACGTCCCAAGCGGCGTATGAAACCGCATTCGACGATGTGTTCAGCGAACTCAACCACGTCGAACGGCACCTGGCAGAACATCGCTATTTGGTCGGTGAATACCTGACGGAAGCAGACATCCGTCTGTTCACCACCCTTATCCGATTCGACGCGGTCTATTACAGCCACTTCAAATGCAATGAGCGCAGAATCGATGATTACCTCAACCTGTCCAATTGGCTGCGCGAGCTGTACCAATGGCCCGGTATCAGTGAAACCGTTAATTTCACTCACATTAAAGGTCATTACTACGCCAGCCACCGCACGATTAACCCCACAGGAATCATCCCCAAAGGGCCAGATCTGAGTATTACCGCAGCCCACGACCGTGAGCACTTGAAGGGAAGCGGAATTTTTACTCGCTAGCGCCTAAGCACGTTTCAATACTGGCACCGGGCGGCGGGTGCCAGTAGCATCTGCGCATTGATCAAGAGAACGCCTCATGCTTATCCCTTACGACCAGCTTGAACCCGACACACTGACCCACCTTATCGAAGATTTCGTCAGCCGCGATGGCACTGACAATGGCGACGATACCCCTCAAGAAACCCGCGTGCTGCGCGTTCGACAAGCTTTGAACAAAGGTCAGGCGGTGATTTTTTTTGACCTTGAAAGCCAGCAATGCCAGTTAATGGCCAAGCATGCCGTGCCCAAAGAGTTCTTTGATTAACCTTTGTGCGCTGGGTGACTGGATACCCCACCACCCTGCTGTTGACGAATACGTTCATAGACCTCGGACCGATGCACATTCACGTCTTTAGGCGCTTCTATACCCAAGCGCACATGATTGCCATTGACGGCAACAATCCGGACCGTGATGTCTTGGTTGATCGAAATGTATTCGCCGACTGAACGGCTCAAAATCAGCATGGCGCTCATCTCTGCTTGATGGGTGGCCATCAAGACTGCATCGCGCAAAAACACGCTTCAATCCCTACAACAAAAAACATCCGCGCCCTACTTCTACACCGAACAATTCCTACCTAGAAAAAACCAAAGACCTATACACTGACTCGTAAAGCACCCACCTGAACGTCCGCTCAAGCGCTGGTGAAACGCGGCCCCAGCAAAATGACGGTCGCACCGATTACGCACAGCCCTACCCCGACCCAATCGGTGGTCAGCGGCCTGGCTTTTTCTATCACTGCCAACCAGGCGATGGACGTGATGATGTAAATACCGCCATAAGCGGCGTAAGCGCGGCCTGCATACGACGCTTCCACCTTGGTCAGTAACAAGGCGAACAGCGTCAGGCTCAACACCGCAGGCACAATCCACCACGCACTCTTACCCTGCCGCAGCCACATCCAGAAGCCATAACAACCGGCAATCTCAAACAGCGCGGCCAAAAAAAACCAGACGTAA
The DNA here is from genome assembly GCF_012985765.1 of Pseudomonas sp. WS 5071. NCBI lineage: Bacteria > Pseudomonadati > Pseudomonadota > Gammaproteobacteria > Pseudomonadales > Pseudomonadaceae > Pseudomonas > Pseudomonas sp. WS 5071. The sequence continues at coordinate 12,289 of NZ_JAAQWY010000002.1, forward strand.
TTAAGCATATGCAACCTCTGTCGATGGGCAGGCGCGCCACCCTACCTGCGCGCCCGGGCCTGGGCAATACCCGTTTCTTTTGAATCAACTTAAATAAGTTTGAATTAATCCACCATCGCCACAGTCGGACGTTATAAGCACTGCACAACCTTGTTTCTCAAGCAGCGCCCTTTGAACCTTGCATGTTGCTTGATCACATTAATAAGGAATTCATCATGACCACGATTCTTCTCATCGTCCTGATTCTGCTGTTGGTAGGCGGTCTGCCCGTGTTTCCTCACTCGAAAAGTTGGGGTTATGGACCTTCAGGGATTATTGGTGCCGTACTGGTCGTGCTTTTGATTCTGTTGTTACTGGGCAAGATCTAGCGCTTCACCCTGCGACACGCGCAATAAAAAAGAGGCCCTTGGGCCTCTTTTTTATTGCGTCATCGTTTACTTGGGATCTGCTACGCCAGCAGTGTTATCCAGCAAACTTTTGGTCGCTGTCTGCAAGAATGATTCGAGCTTTTGCTTGAGCGCGGCTTCCTGTGCAGAGTCCGTCACTACCTTGGCCTCAGGATTGGCACCCAGCGTGTATTGCCACACCTTGGCCGGCATGTCTTTGGGCTGAACCAGCAGATGGTCATCGCTAATGATGGCGACCGTCTGATCGCTACCCGAAGGTTTGATCACACCACTGCCCTTGTCGCCCGCCGGCAGGGTCAGCAGGTCACGTCCCCAGCATTGCTGGCGGAACTCGCCGCCCAGACGCCCCATGATGGTCGGCACGATGTCGACCTGAGTACCGACGATATCGCTACGCGGACCGAATTTCTCCTGAATGCCCGGGCCAATGAACAGCAGCGGCACGTTGAAGCGACCCAAATCCATTTCGGAAATTTGCTGCTCATTACCAAAGCCGTGGTCGCCTACGATCACGAACAGGGTTTCCTTGAAGTACGGTTCCTTGCGGGCCTTCTCAAAGAACTGGCCCAACGCCCAGTCCGAGTAGCGCATGGCCGTCAAATGCTCGTTCAGCGACCCGCGATCAGTAACGGGCTCAACCGGCAAGGGGGTTGGCAGCGCATAAGGCGTGTGGTTGGACAATGTTTGCAGCAGTGCATAGAAAGGCGCTTTGCCTTCACGTTTTTTCAGCTCTTCAAGCCCACGGTTGAACATGTCCTGATCGGACACCCCCCATGTAGGATCAGAGAACACTGGATCAACGAAATCGTTCCTCCCAACGAAGGTCGTCATACCCTGGTTGCTGAAGAAACCGGACTGGTTGTCCCAGGCAAAGTCGCCGTTATAGACATACACGTCATCAAAGTTGCGGGCGCCCAGCAGCTCCGGCAAGCCCGACAGCTTGTGGCTACCCTCAGGGGTCTGCATCAGGTATTCAAAACCCGGCAGGTTCGGGAAGCACGCCATCGTGGCAAACATGCCCTGATGGGTGTGCGTACCGTTGGAGAAAAAGCGCTCAAACAGCAGCCCCTCTTTCGACAGCGCGTCGAAGTAAGGCGTGATATTGCCCGGACGACCCAGCGCACCGACCGAATGGCCTGCAAAACTTTCCATCAGGATCACCACCACGTTCTTGATCGGCAGCGTTTGCTCTGCCGGTGGCGTGGTGTCGCGACGCACAGGGGCGGTATCGGGATCGACCAGCTTGTCGTGTTCGGTCAGCAGCATGTCACGCACTGTGCCTACCGCGACGGGGTCTTCAAGCGTGGCCTTCCAGATGTTGGTGCGCTCGTCTGAGAACCGGCTTTTGGCTGCGGCAATCAATGACAACGAACCGTTGAGACCCAACTGGTTAGCGAAGTTGGAATCCGTGGTGTAGGCATCTCCCCAACGCAGCGGAGGACCTTGACGCAACGTGCCGCGTGCTGCGACCACGCACACCAACAGCACCACAACGAACACAGCAATGCGCGCATACCAAGGGGCGGCAGCGCGAACCGCGCCTGTACCCGCGGCAGGCATTGGCGGACGCGTCACGCGGTCCACACCACGGAATGCAACGTACAGCACCCAAGTGCCCACCGCCCACGCAAGCAAATAACGCACTACCGGGAAGCCATACCAAAGCATGCTCATCACGGTTTTGGGGTCTTCCTTCACATACTGGAATACCAGACCGTTAAGCCGTTGGTGGAATTCACGGTAGAAGTCCATCTCCATCAGGCCCAAAAACAGCGCCAGGCTTGACGCCGCCGTCAACCAGAAGCGCATCACACCGCGCAGGGCCATCGCTTTCACGCTGAGCAAAGCCAACAGCAGCGGAATGCTGAGGTACACCACGATTCGCAGGTCAAAACGCAAGCCGTTAGCGAACGCTTCCAGGAAAGTCGACGCGGGTGTGTCGAGGATCATTTCACGGTTATAAACCAGCAATGCAACCCTCAGCAGGGTAAACATCACCATCATGACCAACGCGCATAACAGCGTAAAAGCCAGATGCGATTTGACGGTCGGTTGCAACACACGCATGCCAGCGTTGGGTTGTCTTAGGGCGTCCGGGTTTGCCATGTCGTTTTAGGACCCATTGATTCGGTTGGTGTGACATCGAGTGCGCATCTTGCCCCATGGCAACGCTGCCGCGAGGCAGTGCCGTGGAGTGGTCATGCGCGGTGGGCAAATGTTGCACGATCCCCGGTGGTTTACCACTGGAGAGGTGCGGGAGCAGCGCAGAATCCGGCTCCGTCGCGGTGCAAAAGCACCGACCCAGAGCCCTGCAAGCAAATTTAGGCGCGGCAATACTGGCGCGGATTCTCTTAAATGAAACGTGAAAATTTCGTTTAAAGCATATTTTGAAACACAAGAAAGGGCCTTAAGGCCCTTTCTTGTGTTTCAGATGTTTAATCGTTACTGGGCTTGTTGATGGCCTGCAACACGTACTGCGGCATGGCAAATGCACCCATGTGGACCTCGGGATTGTAGTAACGCGTCACGATGCCGCTGCCTGCGAAACGCTGACGCAGGGTTTCAAGCGGGAGCTTGCGGTACGCGCTGTCGGTGGAGCCCCACGCGAACGTCATCGCCCCACCAATGTAGGTTGGTACGGCGGCCTGATAAAAGTGCCAGTCAGCAAACAGGCTGCGCATGCGCCCGGCTGTGGTTTTCACTTCATCCAATTGCATGAAGGGCGTTCCGTTTTGCGTGACCAGAACACCACCTTCGTTCAGGCAGCGATGGCAAGCCTGGTAAAAATTCTCCGAGAACAACACTTCACCCGGACCGATCGGGTCGGTGGAGTCCGAGATAATCACGTCAAATTTTTCTTCAGTGGTGGCCACAAAACGCATGCCGTCGTCGATCACCAGATTTAGGCGAGGATCGTCATAGGCGCCTTTGGAGTGGTTAGGCAAAAACGCTTTGCACATGTCCACGACCGTGCCGTCGATCTCGACCATGGTGATGTGTTCAATGCCGCGATGTTTGGTCACTTCACGCAACATGCCGCCGTCACCGCCACCAATGATCAGCACGCGCTTGACCGTACCGTGGGCCAAGATCGGCACGTGGGTGAGCATTTCGTGGTAGATGAATTCATCCGCTTCAGTGGTCTGAATGACGCCGTCCAGGGCCATCACGCGGCCCATAACCGGATTTTCGAAGATCACCAAATGCTGGTGTTCAGTGCGCACTTCGTGCAGCAACATGTCCATACGGAAACGCTGACCATAGCCTTCGTACAGCGTTTCGAGATAGTCGTTTTTAACTTCGGTCATGGGAAGTCCCCTTGAATGCTGGTGGCAACGGACGGTCACCCGCCCATGATCGACAGCCAAACTGCACGCCGCACTGCGGCACACACGTTCAATTGCCCAAGAAAGGCGCGCATTCTACTTCGGGGAAGATGACAGGTCGAACCTTGACGCGGACAAACGCAGTGAACTGCCGCATTTTTGTGCGACAGCTCACTCAGCCAGGGTTAAATCCTGACATTGCCGCGCGGACCGGCAATGGCCCAAATCACCAGCCCCAGCACCGGCAGGAAGATGATCAGCAACACCCAGAGAATTTTCATCCCGGTCTCAGCGCCACTTTTCAGCACGTTGATGATGGCCCAAATATCCAGAGCCAGAATGATCAGGCCAATCAGGCCGTTGAACGTGGAACCCATGATGACGCTCCTGAGTGAAGGGCTTGTTCACTTAGGATAGTCAGGCTTGGCAAGGGTTCCGTTATTTATTCCCTCTCAGGGCTTAAACGTGAACCGCCACTTTCAGTGCTTCGAGCGACGGCTCGGCATGGATACCGATTTCGGCACACAAGGCGAGTACGCGTGGCACATCATTGCCGTAGACCAGCACCACCTGAATTTCGTCATCCAGCAACTGACTGAGGTTCATCAGCACATAGCCGCCGTTTTCCGGATTCATGCTGCCCATTTGTATTTGAATACGATTCAAGGCCGTCAACGCTTCAGTCTTGGCCAACTGCTTGGGCTTGATGTTGAACGCCACGCCAGGGCCAAAAGACGCCACGATTTGTGCGAACAAATCCATGTAGGTGTCAGCCTGAAACAAAACAGTCTCTGGCAGGCTGCCAATCACCACCCATTCACCCAGCGGAATCGGGAAGGTGTCGTCGTAGTTGATATCCGGATTAGCAGCCAGAAACGCCTCAGGGTCGGCGTAAGCCTGAGCCGCTTCGTCGGCGATCTTGATGATTTCGTCCTCGCCCATGCACCCCGAGCTGATTTTGCTGATGAGTTCAACGAGTGTGGTTTTCATGGGCACGGCCTGTCGCAGGGAAATTTGAGGGCGCGCAGGATATATCAATTGCGGCCCTCAAGGCAGGGCATCAGCCCAACAGCTTTTCAAGTTGGGCAGCCGAATCGGTCGCGCCCATGGTTTTGGCCGCATCCAGCGCGGTGATGCCATTGGCGTCCTTGGCTTTTGGATCTGCACCTTTACCGATCAGGTACTCAATGATTTCGGTGCGGTTGAACATCGCCGCCATCATTAGCGCAGTACGTCCGTCGAACGAAGCACCTTCAATGTCAGCACCGTTTTCGACCAATGTTTTGACCATCTCCAGATTGCCTTTGAACGCAGCACCGGCAATCGGGCTCTGACCATTGTCGTTGCGAATTTCAGGATCGGCCTTGTGTTCGAGCAGCACTTTCGCTGCATCCACATGCCCGTGGTAACTGGCGAGCATCAGCAAGGTGTCGCCCTTGTGATTGCGCAGGTTCGCCGGCAAGCCTTTGCTCAGCAGTGCCGCCAGCATGGCCGCGTCCCCTTCGCGGGCTTTATTGAACACCTGTTCGGCAAAATCGGCTGCTTCTTCCGGGGTCATCTGCCGGGGTTGATCTGCTGGGGTGGTGTCTGACATTTGAGGCTCCAGATGCGCTACAAAAAGAATGTAGTTTCCTGAGACGTGCCGGGTGTGTCATCCCTTTTTTACGCAAAGCAGCGATAGGCAAAAATTATCAGCCGTCATTTTCCCTTCAGCAAAAATCTGAATCGGGTTGCCCCTTCAGAAATTGGGCAAAATGCAGGATGCACGATGGCCATTCATGCAGAATGCACGACGCGCAGTTTTGAACACAATCCCAAGCTATTGATTTATAAGGAATTTATAAAATCTCGATAGTGGCACAATCACTGCAATACCTACTCCATGCAAGCCCTTCATGAGCTAATGGAGCTGAAAGACATGAGCATGATTCAAGAAAAATTCGCATCGCTGTTCTCGAACTACACCGTCACCACCAAAGCCCGCCCGGATGGCGGTGTGTTGCTGACGCTGTGTGACAGTGATGGCAAGCAGACCCAGCGCTCTATTTCTTACGCTCAACTGCACACAGCCGAGCAACTGACGTGGGTGATCAGCGCGATTCGCCGTGACCTCGCGGGCCAGGCCAGTGAATTGCCAACGATCTCGCTGTTGCAAAGCCAGAACCGCTTTGCTCTGCCGACGTATCACAACGCCTGAGTCCCCCTCAGAACTTAAAAAGCCAGCACACGCTAACAAAGCGCCTGCTGGCTTTTTATTGCCTCGCTTTTATTGCCCCGCTCGTCTTCAGACCTTTGGCGGGTCGATCTCGGCAAAACTACGCACTGTTTTATGTCCCGTCAGCTCGCCACCGTCACGCGCCAGGCCGCACGTTTGCATGCCTGCCTCTTGCGCGGCATTCAACTCTTCGACGATGTCGGAGAGAAACAGAATTTTCCCCGCCGGGCAGCCAATGGCTTCGGTAATGTGGCGATACGATTGCGCCTCACGTTTGGGCCCCGACGTGGTGTCGAAGTACCCACTGAACAGCGGGGTCAGGTCGCCCGCCTCCGAGCAGCCAAAAATTAATTTCTGCGCCTGAATCGAACCCGACGAATAGACATACAGCGCGTACCCCTGATCGTGCCAGGCCTTGAGCGCCGCTACGGCGTCAGGGTAAACGTGCCCCTTCAGCTCGCCCGCTTCATAGCCCTGCTTCCAGATCATCCCTTGCAACGCTTTAAGCGGCGTGGCCTTGCGATCCTCGGCGATCCACTGCTGCAGGATTTCAATCACCCGTTCCACGTCGGCCTCGGGCTCCCCGCTGTCCAGACGCACAGCCCCCAGCTGCATCGCGACATCCGGGTCTTCTGCGTGCTCGCGAATGAAGGCGGGCAGGTGTTTGGCCGCGTAGGGAAACAACACGTCGAAGACGAAACTCACTGCACTGGTGGTGCCTTCAATATCGGTCAGGATGGCTTTGATGGGCATGCGAACTCCTTAATCTTCGAGGCGCGGAAAGCGGCTGGCGATGTCTTCACCGGTAAAGTTCGCAACCCAGCCTTCGGGGTTATTGAACAGGCGGATCGCGACAAAATGCGGGTGTTCACCCATGTCGAACCAGTGCGGCGTGCCTGCCGGGACCGAAATCAGGTCATTCTTTTCGCACAACACCGCATACACATAGTCATTGATGTGTAGGGTAAACAGGCCACGTCCGGCAACGAAAAAGCGTACCTCATCTTCAGCATGGCGGTGCTCATCGAGGAATTTTGCGCGCAGTTCTGCTTTTTGCGGATGATCGCTGTTGAGGCTGATCACATCGACGGTGATGTACCCCCGCTCGCTCATCAACTGATCGATCTGCGGACGATAGGCGCTGATCACCTCGTCCTGACTGGCACCCGGCTGAATAGGCGCCGCCGCTTTCCAGCGGTCGAATCGCACGCCCTGCTCGGCGAGCGTGGCGGCGATGTCATCAAAGTGGGTCAACACTTTGTTCGGCAGCTCAGGGCTTGAAACGTGATAAACGGACAGACTGCTCATAGGGTGTAATTCCTCGGCTGCGGCACGCGCACAGCTTTTACAAACCGTTCGGCGTGCCGTTCAAATCTGGGGGACGGCGCTAATGGGCGACGTCGCATCAACGGTGGAGCACGGCGCGGGTTTTCAGTTCACATTCAAATAAAAACTCAAAGGCTTCGATCTGGCGCAGGGCGTCGCTCATGCAAGGCCCCCAGGTGTAGAGCCCATGCCCGCGAATCAGGTAACCCACACAGTCCGGATGCGCATCCAGCCAAGGCTGAACGTTACCGGCCAGGCGGGGAATGTCCTGATCGTTATCGAAGATCGGCACCCGCACACGTGAGGCGTGAGTCGAAACCCCACTGAACGCCTTTTGCAGTTCGTAATCTTCAAACGTGATGCTGTCGCCGGGCGTCAAGCGCGAGAGCACGGTCGCATTCACCGAGTGGGTATGCAGCACCGCACCAATCTCCGGTCGCCAGTTATACAACTGAGTGTGCAGCAAGGTTTCGGCAGACGGTTTTTTACCGGGTTCGAGGCTGTTGCCCGCCATATCTGTCGCCAGTACATCGTCAAGGCCCAACTGGCCTTTGTGTTTACCTGATACGGTCAGCAGCGCTTCGCTTGCCGAGAGCCGGGTGGAATAGTTGCTGCTGGTGGCTGGGGACCAACCGCGGCCATATAAAAAGCGCCCGGCTTCGATGATTTCCAGGCTCAGGTGTTCACGGGTAAGGCTCATGGCCTGTCCTCTTGCAGTCGAGTGGCAATGATAACGGCTGCGGCCAGCGCTGCGACGCTGGCCATACTAAAGGTGATAGTCGGGCCGAGGCTGTTCCAGCTGTACCCGGCGTAGAGCGCGCCTGCGGCCCCTCCGATACCGGCCAGCGTCGCGTAGAGTGCCTGCCCCTGCCCTTGCTGGCCCGGCCCGAAACTGCGCTGCACAAAGGTCATGGCCGCCGCATGAAAACTGCCGAAGGTCGCAGCATGCAGAACCTGCGCGAGCAACAGCAACCAAAGGTATTGCGCAAACGAGCCCAGCAACAGCCAGCGTGCGCCAGCCAGCAAAAAACTGAACAGCAGCACACGGCGTACCGAAAAACGCAACAGGATCCGGCGCATGGCCATGAACATCAGCACTTCGGCCACGACACCCAGCGCCCACAGCAGCCCGATAATTCCACGGCTGTAGCCCAGCGACTCAAGGTGCAGGGTCAGGAAGGTGTAATACGGGCCATGGCTTAATTGCATCAGCGCCACACAGGCATAAAAGGCCAGTACCCCGGGGCTGCGCAACTGCTTCAAAAAACCGCCAGCCAACGGCGTGCGGCCGGCGCTGGACGGTTGCGCATTGGGTACCCAGAGGCTGCACAGCACAATCCCGGCCATCACCACGATCAGCGTCACCGGGTACACATCCAGGCTTAGGCCTTCAAACACCCGCCCCAGAATCACCACCGTCAGGATGAAACCCACTGACCCCCACAAGCGGATCTGGCTATAGCGCTCGGGTTGCTCACGCAGATGAGCAAAGGTGATGACTTCAAATTGCGGCAGCACTGCGTGCCAGAAGAACGCATGCAGGGCCATGACCAGCGCCAGCCAGGCATAACTCTTGCTGACAAAAATCAGTGCAAAGCTGAGCAAGGTACAGAGTGCACCCACGCGCACGATCAACAGGCGCTGGCCCGTGTAGTCCCCCAGCCAGCCCCATAGATTGGGGGCTACGCAGCGCATCAGCATGGGGATCGCCACCAGCTCGCCAATGCGCGCGCTGGAGAAACCGAGGTAATGGAAATACAACGCCAAAAAAGGCGCCGTGGCGCCCAGTAACGCGAAATAGAAAAGATAGAAACCGGACAGTCGCCAGTAAGGAAGTGTCGCCACCGTCGTCAGACCGTGGCACTCAACAGTTCCGGCATTACAACTGGCCCAACACAGGCGTGCTGACACGCACGTCGGCGTTCTGCCCACGATGACGCAACAAATGGTCCATCAACACAATGGCCATCATTGCTTCTGCGATGGGCGTGGCGCGGATGCCAACACAGGGGTCGTGACGGCCTTTGGTGATGACATCCACCGGGTTGCCGTGCACGTCAATCGAACGGCCCGGCGTGGTAATGCTCGACGTCGGTTTGAGGGCCAGATGCGCGACGATGGGCTGGCCGGAGGAAATGCCGCCCAGAATGCCCCCGGCATTGTTGCTGAGGAACCCTTCAGGCGTCATCTCGTCGCGGTGTTCGGTGCCACGCTGGGCGACGCTGGCAAACCCGGCGCCAATTTCAATGCCCTTCACGGCGTTGATACTCATCAATGCATGGGCCAGCTCAGCATCCAGACGGTCAAAAATCGGCTCGCCCAAGCCCGGAATTACCCCTTCAGCCACGACGGTGATTTTAGCCCCGACCGAGTCCTGATCGCGGCGCAACTGATCCATATAGGCTTCGAGCTCGGGCACCTTGTCCGGGTCAGGGCTGAAGAAGGCGTTTTCTTCAACGCAATCCCAGGTTTTGAACGGGATTTCAATCGGACCCAGTTGGCTCATGTAGCCGCGAATCACAATGCCCTGAGTGGCCAGGTACTTCTTGGCGATAGCACCGGCAGCCACGCGCATGGCGGTTTCGCGGGCCGAACTGCGGCCACCGCCACGGTAGTCGCGCTCGCCATACTTGTGGTGATAGGTGTAATCGGCATGGGCCGGTCGAAACAGGTCTTTGATCGCCGAGTAGTCCTTGGACTTCTGGTCGGTGTTACGGATCAGCAGGCCAATGGCGCAGCCGGTGGTGCGGCCTTCAAAAACGCCGGAGAGGATTTCGACTTCGTCTGCTTCCTGACGCTGCGTGGTGTGGCGACTGGTGCCCGGCTTGCGGCGGTCCAGGTCACGCTGCAAATCTTCAAGGGACAGCTCAAGCCCTGGCGGGCAGCCATCGACAATGGCGACCAACGCCGGGCCATGGCTTTCGCCAGCGGTGGTGACAGTGAACAGCTTGCCGTAGGTATTGCCGGACATGCAGGACGCTCCGTGAAAATCAGCCGATCGGACTCAGCCGGGATAACTAAGCGCGCCAGTATACGCAGGCTGCCCCAGTAGTTCATCCTCGAACCTTATTCATCCGGGTTTGTCCAACCGGCACTCCGTTATAGATGGCGAAATGATGCTCAGGATTCTGCTAGTGGTACTCACCCTTTTCAGTGGCGTGGCAACTGCCGCTGCCCCCTCGGTGCTGTTGCGCCCTATCGAGCTGAACACGCCCACCGGCACGCTGTATGGCTCGCTTGTTTTGCCCAAAAGCGACAAGCCGGTGCCCGTGGTACTGATCATTGCCGGTTCGGGGCCCACTGACCGCAACGGCAACAATACCCAGGGCGGTCGCAATGACAGCCTGAAGAAACTGGCGTGGCACCTTGCGCAAAACAACATTGCCAGCGTGCGTTTCGACAAGCGCGGGATCGCCGAAAGCCGGCCCGCCGCCCCAGACGAGCGCATCCTCAACCTTGACCAATACGTGACCGACGCTGTGGTCTGGGGCAACAAGCTCAAGGCCGATCCTCGCTTTGCCGATGTATTTATACTCGGGCACAGCGAAGGCGCACTGATTGCCAGCCTCGCGGCACCCGGCATGGACGCCGCAGGGGTCATCTCCATTGCCGGCACTGCGCGGCCTGTGGGCCAGGTGTTGCGCGAACAATTGCAACGCAACAATATGCCCCCTGCTTTGCTGCAACGTAGCTTCGAACTGATTCACGCCCTCGAAAGCGGACGCACTGACGACAACGTGCCTGAAGCCCTGCACGTGATTTTCCGTCCCAGCGTGCAGCCCTACCTGATCAGCCTGTTGCGCTACGACCCGGCCAAGGCATTCGCCGCACTGAAAATGCCTGCGTTGATTATTCAGGGCACCCACGACATTCAGGTCGACGTCAACGATGCGCGCCTGCTAAAAGCGGCCAAGCCTGATGCCGATCTGGCACTGATCGACGGCATGAACCATGTGATGCGCATCGTCCCGATGGACATCAAGCGTCAAGTGCAGTCTTACAACGACCCCAACCAGCGATTATCCAGCGAACTGGGTGACAAAATTGTGCGCTTTGTCACTAAAGTCATCGATCGCTGAGCCGACCGCCCTCCAGTCCTGCGCATAACGGCCGATACGTTTATGTCGGCAGCCTTTGCTTTGCCGGCATACCGGGCTTGCACAGGATTTTGCCGTTATGACCGACACCCCACAAAAACCCGCTGAAACTCAAGAGCCGGCGCCCCCACAAGCGCCGCCATTGCCGTGGGCAGAGGTGCAACCCGAGCAGTTCAAAATGCTGCGGCTTGCCCCCCTGCAAACGGACCGCAACACCGGCGGACGGCCGCTGCGCTTCGTGCAGTTCGGCTATGCCGAGCGCCATAACAAAGAACACAGCCTGTTACGCATGAGCATCCTGTTGCCGGGGCAACGCGTGCGCAAAGAACAAAACCAGCTCGACATCTGGGTCAACCATGAGACCCAGCGTGTCAGCATCAGCCCTGACAGTGGCCTGCAAGTGGAGCCGTGGAACCGCGGCATCGGCCGCTTCCTCATGGCCCAAGGCATTTTGTGGAGCCAGAAAAAATGGTCGAAATACCGCGTCGACGGCATGCCGCTGGCCAGCAAAGACGCGCTGAACGAAGACACGCGTCTGCGTCGTGACCATTTTTTACGCATGCATGGATTTGATGTGGTGTATGCCGATGCCCAGCATTTGAAAGCCAGCATCGAAGACGTACAGGTGGGCGAGTTGCTGAACAACTGGAACACTGAAAAAGTGCAGTTCGTGGAAATCCTTGAAGCCGCACAAATGCTGCAACAGGCCGAGCAAACTTTGCAGGAACAGGAAGTCAAACTGCGGGAGAAAGAAGAGAAAGTCAGCAAGTTCCAGCGCGAAGACACCGGGTTGCGTTTCACCATCACCTGCCTGGTGGCCTTCGCGGTGTTTCAGGCGGGGCTGTTGATCTGGATTGCAACACACCGCTGAGCACACCCTGTGAATGCCGGCCACATCGGCGGGGAAACACCCCGCCTGATGCCGCCAGCAACCCTTGGGCCGGGTTACACCCGCGAGGCGAACAACGCCTGATGATCGCGGCACTGTTCGGCGGTAAGCATGAACACGCCGTGACCGCCGCGCTCAAAGTCGAGCCAGGCAAAATCCACTTCCGGGTACAGCGACTCAACGTGAACCTGGCTGTTGCCCACTTCCACGATCAACAGGCCTTTTTCGGTCAAGTGATCGGCAGCCTCGGCCAGCATGCGCCGCACCAGATTCAGGCCATCGTCTCCGCATGCCAACCCAAGCTCGGGTTCGTGCTGGTATTCCGCTGGCATGTCAGCGAAATCTTCCGCATCCACATACGGCGGGTTGGACACAATCAGGTCGAAGCGCTGACCCGGCAGGCCGTCGAAGCCATCGCCCTGAACGGTGTAGACACGCTCATCGACGCCGTGACGTTCAATGTTCTGATTAGCCACTTCAAGGGCTTCGAACGATAGATCCGCCAGCACCACTTCCGCTTTTTGAAACTCATAGGCGCAAGCGATGCCGATACAGCCCGAGCCCGTGCACAGATCCAGAATGCGCGCAGGTTCGGCTGCCAGCCATGGCTCAAACCGTTTTTCAATCAACTCGCCAATCGGCGAGCGCGGGATCAGGACGCGCTCGTCGACGATGAAAGACATTCCGCAAAACCAGGCCTCGCCCAACAAGTAAGCGGTCGGTACGCGTTCTTCAATACGACGCTTCAATAAATGTTGCAGGTTGACCAGCTCGTCGTCTTCAAGACGGCAGTCCAGGTAGCTGTCAGCGATTTCCCACGGCAGGTTCAACGCACCCAGCACCAGTTGGCGGGCTTCGTCCCACGCGTTATCGGTGCCATGACCGAAGAACAGCTCTTCCCCATGAAAATGGCTGACGGCCCAACGAATATGGTCGCGCAGTGTGCGCAGACGGGAAGTGATCAACGGACTTACTCCTCAAAATCGACCGACGATTCTATCAGCCAAAACACGGCGCGGCCAAAGTTGTGCCCGGCGGTCGAACGTACTTGCGCAATTGCCCGTCTCCACACCCAACCTTGCCCTGTTTTGCACATTGCGTGGCCGGGAATGTAGCTATTGACTTGGCTACAGCCCAGCAACCACGCTGCTTTCAAGAATGGCCATTCACATAAACGCTCCGCCAGTGGAGAATGTCGCAAAAGCCCCACTCAAAGGAGCCCCGAATGCCTGCTTTAAAAACGATGTTTCAACTGACTGGACGTGGTTATGCCGCCGCCACTCTGAACAATGCCAGCCTGCTGATCATCGATGCGCAAAACGAGTACCTGAGCGGCCCGCTGGCCTTGTCCGGCATGCCCGCTGCCACCGCCAACATCGCGCTTCTGCTGGACGCCGCCCGCAAAGCCAAACGCCCCGTGGTTCATATTCGCCATTTGGGCACGGTTGGCGGCATGTTTGACCCGCAAGGCGAGCGCGGTGAATTCATCAAAGGCCTGGAGCCGCAAGGTGACGAGGTCATTATCGAAAAACGCATGCCCAATGCGTTCAACGACACTGGTTTGCAAAAAGCGCTCGAGAACCTGGGGTCTCTGGACGTGATCGTCTGCGGCTTCATGAGTCATTCCAGCGTCAGCACCACGGTGCGGGCGGCCAAGGACTACGGCTTTCGCTGCACGCTGGTGGAGGACGCCTGCGCCACCCGCGACCTGCCGACCCGCGACGGCATCATCCCGGCCGCCGACGTGCAACGCACCGAAATGGCCATCATGAATGACAACTTCGCCACCCTTGCCCGCACGCTTGATCTGATTTGATCTGACGTTCTGCTGATAGGCGGCGGATGCTGACCGCCTATCTGTAAACCTCCTTTCCTACACGTATAACATCTATTTCCTACCCCACTCAGGAACAAGATGCGACTCTCCCTGTCGAAGGCCCGATACTCTTTAAGGAAAGATCGGAATGAAGATCTCCGATGGTTTTGATGCGCGACGTTTACGCCCCAAAAGCCCCAGCAACTGGCGTTCTCGCGTCGTACTGACGATTGCTGCGCTGATCACGGTATGTGGCTTGCTGATGGCACTGACCGGCATGGCAAGCCTGATCGGGCACTCACCGGCGCTGGGTGAGCTCAACGCCAGCCCGGCGGGCGCTGCCTTGATCACGGGGCTGGGCCTGCTGGTCACCTGGTTGGGGATCTGGATGTGGCGTCGACGCCGTCGCTACATGCGCCAACCGCTCGGGTTGAGTATGTCTGCACACTTGATGAAAAAGCACGATTAGGCCAGATCTGCCGCACGCAGGGTGTCGACTTGGGTAAACTAGCGGCCCTTCGCGGAGGCTGACATGCAAGACGACGATTTTTCCCTGTTCAAAAACGAGATCCGCGGCGTTAAGCCGATCAAGCACGATCGCGCTGACACAGGCAAACCCAAAGCCGACCGCGCGCAACTGGCCAAGTTGCGCCAACACGCGATTGTGCGCAGCAATGAAACGATCATTGACGGTTTGTCCGATCAGTTTGTGATCGATGTCGGGCCTGAAGACCACTTGCACTGGTCGCGAGACGGCGTGCAAGAAAGCCAGATGCGTAAGCTCAAACTGGGCCAGATCAGCTTTGAAGGCAGCCTTGACCTGCACGGCATGACGGTCGAAAAAGCCCGCGAAACGTTGTGGGCCTTTTTGGCCGAAGCGACCCAGCTTGAAGTGCGCTGCGTGCGCGTCACCCACGGCAAAGCGGTGCGCCTTGACGGCAAACGCCCCATGATCAAAAGCCACGTCAACACGTGGTTGCGCCAGCACAGCAAAGTACTGGGCTTTTGTTCGTGCCAGGCCAAACACGGCGGCGCAGGTGCGGTTTACGTCATGCTCAAGCGCACCATGATGGAAGGCCGCGACGAGTAGGCGCTCAACAAAAGGGCCGCAAGCGCGACACACCACGCGCCCAGGCCCGATGCCCTAAACGTCTTTTTTGTATAACTTTCCGCCTTTCATAATCAATTTGATGCTGGTTTGCGGCGTCTTCAAAAAATCCAGGCTCACGGTGGGATCGCCATCGACGATTAACAAATCGGCCAATGCACCCACTTCAATACAGCCCAACTTGCCAGGATAAGGATTACGCGCTCCCGACATGCCCAGCAGCGCAGCATTGTCGCGCGTTGCCATGTTCAGCACGTCATGCGGCGCATAAAAGCGGGTCATTTTTGCAAGTTGCCTGCCCTGGGTGACGGTATTTTGCGGATTGAACAACACATCCGTTCCCCACGCCGTTTTGATATTAAACCGCTGCGCCCATTCATAAGCACGCAGTGTCCCGGTGGCCACCACCCGCTGTGATTCCCGACGCGCCGGGTCGGGGTACACATTGGCATCCTCATCCTGAAGAAAAGGCTGAAGGCTCCACCAAATGTCGTGATCGGCCATCATTCGCACGGTGTCCTCATCCGCGAGCTGTCCGTGCTCGATGGATTTAACCCCGGCCCGTATGGCGCGCTGAATACTGCGCGGCGTGTAGGCATGCACCATGACATACGTCCCCCAGTCCGCAGCGGCCTCAACCGCCATGCGCAATTCCGACTCCAGAAACTGAGTGCTGTCCAGAGGATCGTGAAAGGATGCCACCCCGCCGCCCGCCATGAGCTTTATCTGCGACGCGCCGAGCATGAGTTGCTCACGCACACGCCGGAGTACTTCTGAATCGCCATCTGCTATTGAGGCGGCGCCCATCTGTTCGGCAACGCTGACAGGGGTCAAACCACTGCGTGGCACTTCCGACCGCTGCCTGAAATCGCCATGGCCCGAAGTCTGCGAAATCATGGCACCTGAAGGGTAAATACGGGGGCCCACCACAATCCCCTCGTCGATTGCACGTTTCAATGCGAATGCAGGCCCACCCGGGTCGCGTACAGATGTAAAACCGCGCATCAAGGTGCGCTCGGCCTCACGTGCAGCGACCAGGTGCACATAAGCAGGATCGGCTGTCATCGCATCCATCTGGGTGATGCCTGCCAAGGTGGTGTGCCAATGCGCGTCAATCAGCCCGGGGATGAGCACCAGTCCCCGGCAATCAATGACAACCGCGTCCTCAATCGACGTCCCTGCCGGCACTATCGCCTCGATGGCCGCCCCCTTTATGAGGACGTCCACGTGCTCGCGAAGCGTGGACGTGCCATCAAATAAGCGCAGTCGGGTGAGCCGGATCATGGGGTTGATTGAGGCGTCGGCACCTGCGAGGTGCCCCAGTGGAATCGGCGCGGGGGATTGAACGCGGTTTGCACCCGTGCCGCCATACGCTTGTTTGCGGGCACAATCAGTCATGATTCGATCATGAAATGCCTGGATCTGGGGCGAATGACAGGTGCAGACAGGGTGTTCCTCAAGCTCGATGAAACACGCCGCGCGCAGATGAGAACAAGCAGACATGCCGTACCTCATACCTTGGACATTTAGGGTTACAGGGATTGATCCCAATTAATCATCAGAAAACTGAACACAGCAAACCCGACCACAACCAGAGCAAGGATATGCCCGGCCTTTATTCGTTTTTTCATGGGCATCCTCCTGTGAGTCATTCTCTCGTCACTCGGCTCCAGGCCCCATACAGCCCGGACATGCGCGAGGGGCAATCAACGCCTGATGCACCAGACTAGTGGACTCCAGCGGGTTTGCACTGAATGCGTGAAGCTTTTCTCCCTCGCTCTACGCATTCACACCCTTCGATTACGTAGCACGCCCCCACAAAATGAAAATCAGGTCACACCGCCAATACACCTGCACGCACTCCTGGGCTACCATGTGCCCCCTGGCAGGCATGAACCCTGCGTTTATCGCCAATCATCTGGGCCACCGCGTACAAAGTGTGTGATCCACTGCCGCAATATGGCTGAATTCCAGTACACCCTGGAGCGAGCTCGGGACACTCGCCAACAGCATGATTGGTACAAATTTGGTACAACCCGATGAGGTACCACGATGAAATCCGCACGGAATATAGCCCTGTGACATTGGAACAAAACTACACCGCCATCCTCGGTCAGCTTGGCGAAGACGTCTCGCGCGAAGGCCTGCTGGACACGCCAAAGCGTGCAGCGAAGGCCATGCAGTACCTTTGCCGCGGTTACGAGCAAACGCTGGAAGAAGTCACCAACGGTGCCCTGTTCAGCTCGGACAACAGCGAAATGGTACTGGTCAAGGACATCGAGCTGTATTCGCTGTGCGAACACCACTTGCTGCCTTTTATCGGCAAAGCACATGTAGCTTACATTCCGAGTGGCAAAGTGCTCGGGCTGTCGAAAGTCGCACGTATCGTGGACATGTATGCGCGCCGCTTGCAGATTCAGGAAAACCTGAGCCGCCAGATTGCTGATGCAGTGTTGCAAGTCACTGGCGCACTCGGCGTGGCCGTGGTGATTGAAGCCAAGCACATGTGCATGATGATGCGCGGTGTCGAGAAGCAGAACTCGTCGATGATCACGTCGGTGATGCTCGGTGAGTTTCGCGACAATGCCGCCACGCGCAGCGAGTTTCTCAGCCTGATCAAGTGAAATCCGCTCCCTGAAGAAACCGGCGCTCATCGCCGGTTTTTTTTCGCACCCGGTTTTCAGGTAAGCTGCGGGCCTTCTTTCTTGCCCATGAGGCTATTACTGTGTTTATCAAAGCGCTCCGCGTAGGCCTGGGCCAGCTGATTATCGCTGGCGATTTCCTGACCCGCCCCAGCAAAAAACAGCGCCCCGCCACCGCTCAGGCGCAGGTCGACCAAGCCGCCCAAAGCCTGACCCTGTACCAGTTCCACGCGTGCCCATTTTGCGTGAAGACCCGTCGCACGTTGCGCCGCCTGAATGTACCGGTCGCGTTGCGGGATGCAAAAAACAACGAGCAGGACCGTCAAACCCTGCTGGAACAAGGCGGCAAAATCAAAGTCCCTTGCTTGCGTATCGAGGAAGATGGCAAGACCACCTGGATGTACGAGTCCAACGTCATCATTGATTACCTCAACAACCGTTTCGCCAACGTGTAACACGCCAACACCGGCGGCTCCCGACGGGCACAAAAAAACCGGCACAGGGCCGGTTTTTTTGTACGCGGTTGTTTAACCCAGCATGGTCACGTGGCGCGGGTGACTGGCCACGCGTGCCAACCAGGCTTGAATGCTCGGGTAAGCCGCGAGATCAAAGCCACCCTGATGCGCGACGTGGGTGTAGGCATACAGCGTCACATCGGCAATCGAGTAGTGCTCACCCACCAGATACGGGGTGCGGGCCAGTTGCTGCTCCATCACGTCCAGCGCTTTATAACCGCGCTTTTGCAATGCGCGGTATTCCTCAATACGCGCCTGAGGCAGCCCCAGATAGAACTGAATGAAGCGCGCCACGGCGATGTAGGGTTCATGGCTGTACTGCTCGAAAAACTGCCACTGCAACACTTGGGTGCGCAAACGCGGCTCTGTCGGCAGAAACTCGCTACCGTCCGCGAGGTAATTGAGGATCGCGTTGGATTCCCACAGGCACGTCCCGTCCTCAAGCTCAAGGACCGGCACTTTGCCGTTGGGGTTTTTCGCCAGGAACGCCGGGGTTTCAGTCTCCCCATTGAGGATGTCCACTGACTGCCACTCGTACTCAAGCCCCAACAGGTGCAGCATCAGCTTGATTTTGTAGCAGTTGCCCGAGTTGTAATCGCCATAAACCTTAAGCATCCCGAACCCTCTATGCCGCCTCGGCGGCCTGTGCTTGACGAATGACGTTGGCCAGACGCTTGAGGCCCTCGTGCAAACGCTCCGGATCGATGTGGCTGAAGTTCAAACGCAAGCTACCGATGTTTTGGTCAGGCTCGGCAAAGAACGGTTCACCCGGCATGAACGCGACATTCTGGTCCAGCGCCGGTTTGAGCAAGGTTCGGGTGTCGAGCGGCTGCTTGAGGGTCAGCCAGAAGAACAACCCGCCCTGCGGCACGTGCCAGTCGGCCAGGTCCGCGAAGTGTTCTTGCAATGCAGACTGAAAACCATCGCGGCGCACGCGGTAAAAGTCACGCAGTTCGGCCAAGTGATTGCGCATCTTTTCAGTGCCGATCCACTGCAACGCCTGCCACTGCCCTACACGGTTGGTGTGCAGGTCCGCCGATTGCTTGAGGCGCAGCAAGTGGGGGAACAAATCTGGGCTGGCGATCAGGAAACCCACGCGCAGACCCGGCAGCAGGGTTTTGGAGACCGTACCGGTGTAGATCCAGCTGGCCTTTTTCAAGCGGCTGACAATCGGTGTGGCACTGCCGCCGTCGAAATTCAGCTCGCGGTAGGGTTCGTCTTCAATCAATGTCACGCCGAACTCATCCAGCAGCGCTGCTACGGCATCGCGCTTGGCTTCGCTATAGCGCACGGCCGAGGGGTTCTGGAACGTCGGGATCAGGTAGATGAAGGCGGGGGTGTGTTTTTCCAGCTCGCTGCGCAGTGCCGCCAAATCGGGGCCGTCAGCCTGCAAGGGAAAGGTCAGGCACTGCGCGCCGAACAATTGAAAGATCTGCAAGGCCGCCAGATAGGTCGGCGCTTCGAGCATGATTTCAGTGCCCTTGTCGATGTACAGCTTGGCCGCCAGATCAAGGGCTTGCTGCGAACCGCTGAGAACCATGACCTGGCTGGCGTCGCAGTCAACGCCCAAGGCACGCGCTTCGGCCGCCAGCACTTCACGCAGCGCCGGCTCGCCTTCGCTCATGCCGTATTGCCCCATCGAGGCCGGCATGTCGGCCCAGTCGACTTTGGGCAGCATCGCTTCAGCCGGTAGACCGCCTGCAAACGACATGACTTCCGGACGTTGGGCCGCAGCCAGAATTTCGCGAATCAAAGAACTTTTCAGGCGGGAAACACGTTCGGAGAAGGCCATACAGATCACCGGTAGCGGAAGTAATTAGAAATAAGTCAAACTGCTTGACCGAAATTACGCCGCGCAGCCTAGATACGTCAATATGCTTGACCTTAAAAATCCGACCACCCAGCGTGCCGCCATGCAAGCCTTCTTCTTTGGCTATCAAGCATTTACCGCCAAGGCGGATGAAATGCTGGCGCGTCGCGGGCTGAGCCGGGTGCATCAGCGCATCGTGTTTTTTATCGCCCATTACCCCGGCGTGAGCGTCAAAGAGCTGTTGACCCTGCTTGGGGTCAGCAAGCAAGCATTGAACACGCCATTGCGTCAGTTGATTGAAATGAACCTGGTCCGCAGCGTCGCGCCCGAAACCGACAAACGCAAACGTCTGCTGGAACTGACCCCGGACGGTGTGCGTTTTGAAAGAAATTTGCGTCGCGAACAAGTCAAACTGTTGCAGCGTGTCTTCGCCCAAGAGGGTGAAGACGCCGTTAATGGATGGCTGGCCATCAATCATGCGTTGGGTCAAACCCGGGCCTGAGTCATCGCGACCCCACACCTGCCCGCTCAATCCCCCGCACAATTCTGAAAACATTATTTGCTTTATTTGTATACAAAAGCATAATTCACCTCACGCACTTTCTTGACCCTTCAGTCAGGAAGCTGTTGTTTCTTGCGTCATTTGCCTCAACCAGCGCACTCAAAAACAATAAAAGCCTGAGGAAATCACTGTGGACAGCCCTAAACCGCACGCCCCTGCCCTGGATCTATCGCCGCCCATTCAACGTGGCTGGCTAGAACGCCTGTTCAAACTGTCGCTGCATGGCACCACAGTCAAAACGGAATTGATCGCCGGGCTGACCACGTTTATCACCATGGCGTACATCATCTTCGTCAACCCCAACATCATGGCTGACGCTGGCATCAACCATGGCGCGGCCTTTGTCGCCACCTGCATTGCAGCCGCACTCGGTAGCCTGCTCATGGGCCTGTATGCCAACTGGCCTGTAGGCCTAGCCCCAGGGATGGGCTTGAATGCGTTTTTCACCTACACCGTGGTCGGGACCATGGGCTACAGCTGGGAAACCGCGCTGGGCGCCGTGTTCGTGTCCGGGGTACTTTTTCTGATTTTGACCCTGTCGCGCGTCCGCGAATGGCTGCTCAATAGCATTCCCGTTAGCCTGCGCTACGCCATGGGTGCCGGCGTCGGCCTGTTTCTGGGCCTGATTGGCCTGAAAACCTCGGGCATTATTGTCGACAGCCCGGCGACCCTGATCAAACTTGGGTCCTTGCGTGACCCCGCGCCGCTACTGGCCGCCGTGTGCTTCTTGATGATTGCCGTGCTCAGTTATCACCGCGTGTTTGGCGCGATCCTGATCAGCATTATCGCCGTGACGCTGGCCGGCTGGGGGCTGGATCTGGTGCATTACAACGGCATTCTCTCTGCCCCACCGAGCCTGGCGCCGACCTGGATGGCCATGGACCTCAAGGGTGTGTTCAATATCAGCATGATCAGCGTGGTGCTGGCCTTTTTGTTTGTGCACATGTTTGACACTGCGGGCACGTTGATGGGCGTGGCCCAACGCGCCGGGCTGGTGAACGCTGACGGCAAAATCGAAAACCTGTCCCGCGCGCTCAAGGCCGACAGCGCCTCCAGCGTCTTCGGGGCCGTGGTGGGCGTCCCCCCCGTCACCAGTTACGTTGAAAGTGCTGCCGGCGTGGCGGCAGGCGGACGTACCGGACTCACAGCCGTGACCGTGGGCGTGCTGTTTGTTGCCGCCATGTTTTTCGCCCCACTGGCAGGCATGATCCCCGCGTATGCCACAGCCGGTGCGCTGATCTACGTCGCCATGCTGATGGTAGGCGGCATGCAACACATCAATTGGGACGAGCCGACTGACTGCATTCCGGCCATCGTGACGATGATCATGATGCCTTTGACCTTTTCAGTAGCGGATGGCATTGCCCTGGGCTTCATCAGCTACGTGGCACTCAAGGCCGGTACGGGCAAGTACCGTGAAATCTCTATCAGCCTGTGGGTGCTGTGCGCCATTTTCGTCGCCAAGTTTATTTACCTGTAAACGGGGTGATATCAACCTGCCCCGCCGCTGTGCGGGGCGCATGTGACATGGAGGAAGTGATGAGTCTGGAAACCTGGCTGCTGTTCAGCAGCGCGGCATTAGTGGTAATCCTGATTCCGGGGCCGTTGTCGTTATTGATGATCAGCAACAGTTTGAACTACGGCCTGCGCCGGTCATACCCGGCCTTTTTGGGCGGGGTATTCGCCTCGATTTGCCTGTTGAGCGCATCGGCGCTGGGGTTGGGCGCATTGCTACTGGCCTCGGAGCAACTGTTCAGCGCGCTTAAGATCGTGGGCGCGCTCTACCTGTTCTACCTCGCGTGGCAAAGCTGGAAGCAGTCGCGCCAGCCCGCACAAGCAGCCACTGTGCCTGAAGCCGCCCCTAAGCCGCGCTTCAGTGCACTGTTCGGGCGCGCGTTTGTGCTGGGTGCGAGCAACCCGAAAGACATCCTGTTTTTTGCCGCCTTTCTGCCGCAATTTCTCAATCCCGACTTGCCGTTCCTTAATCAGTTGTTGGTGATGATTGCGACCTGGACCGTACTCGACTTGCTTTGCAAACTGGCCTATGGCCTGGGCGCCCACGGGGCTGCGTCGTACTTGCGCAGCGGCAAGGGCCAAAGCTGGTTCAACCGGGTCAGTGCAGGGCTGTTCAGTGTCGCGGGAACAGCGTCACTGTTGAGCCGCTGATTCATTAAGTACTTCAAACAAGCCAGAACATAGATTGTCTGGCTTGTGCCCTCCTTCCTGAACCCGACGGTTTTTTTCGTTAACCGTGCTATACATATGCTGTGACTTATAATCACGTCAAACTTACATATTGGCAGTTGAGCAATCGCTCACGCATTTCCATGATGGTTTTTCTCTCCACAAGGACGTGCAAAACCATGACACCACAAAGTGTTCAAATTACTGAACTTGATCGCTGGGACCGCTGGATTTCAGAAACGCCAGATATTCAGAACTTAAGAATCGAAGACCTTATATTGCCAGGCACTCATAATTCGGGCGTCGACAGTGAGGCTTTATATACGTCCAGTTTCGGAACCTGCCAAGATTACTCTCCCTTCAACCAACTTATCCGGGGTGTTCGCGTTCTGGATTTGCGCGTGGAGTTCGACCCGACCGCACGCACGCAGCAAGAGCGTTTCTTACTGGTTCACCACATAAGGTCCGGAAGAAATATTAAAAGAGACATTCTGGATGCACTGAACAGTTTCCACCAGCGCACCGGTGGCAAAGAACTGGTTATTCTGGACTTCCACACCTTTGAACATTTCACCCCTGATGCACATGCCGAACTGGCTACGCTTATTAAAACGACTCTGGGAACTGACGCGCTCATTCCTGCGCATTACAGATCCTTTACGCTAAAACAGATTCAATCCAGAGGCCCCATGAATACGGTAATTGCCTATAACAGAGGCCTGCGCGACGCGTTATTTTGGGGGGGTGTCAATCAGCGTTGGAAAGGTGACTTCTCCCCTTCGACCAATGCGTTGAAAACGTTCATGGACAGCGTCGCGCAGGAGACCATACCAGAGGGAGAATTACGCTCCATCCAATGCGCAAAATATAATAAATTCCCACCCACACCCGATGATTTCTCCGACAAAGTCGGTCAATGGTTCGCCTCGAAGGATATCAACAGCTACATTCAAACATTTAGAATAATCAATACGGACTGGACATTAAGAAGCTACATCGTGGGTAATTGCCGACATGCCAATCTGATAAAGGTGGCTGCATTAAGGCCAGCGGTGCAATTAAGCCCCGATAGCAGTCATTTTGTTAAAGGGATTATGCCCGGCGAGCACCGGGCACTGACGATAGTGCTCCACGATGGTCAATGGTGCCGGGAAGTATTCTTCTCCAGCAGTGCATCACACAATGACACGATCGTTATCACGTCAACGGCCCAACGCGTCACGCTTATCAATGGCAGCAATCTGGACCTGAATGTTGAGCACCTGCCATTAAGTAATGGCCTTTGTTTTTTCTTTATCTATGACGGTGCACTGCGGCGGTGGAAACTACATTCCCCCGTGGAGAATCCGACCCAGTCAGATCGCCATACTGTGCACGCACTCACATCACGCTACCCAACCCTCGCGTTTAAGATGTCGAATCGACACTATTCGCGAGAAGTCCTGCTACCGGCCAATACGCCTGAACATGCCGTTATCCATGCGGTTTCTTCCGCCCAATTGCCTGCCGACATCGTGGCCCCGGAAGGCGCTCGCTATGCATTACGTAACAATGACTCTGTGGTTTTCACCCTGCTCAACAGCACATGGCAGCCGTTGAATCAAAGCACCACAGAATTGATGGTGCTCTCGCGACTCAGCACAGATAACAGCCCTCTAAGCGCTGCTCAAATCAAGATTCCCCGACCTGCACTCAGCGAATCCGGTGTCGTTGCCTTAAATTCGGGAGTCGGCCCCACCCAGTTGACTGATCGGGCCGAGGAGCAAAATTTCACCTTGCTGAACGTTAGCGTGACAGGGCCTTCAGGCGCCCAAACGAGCGTTAAACTCAGAGCCTCCAGATCTATAGGCGGGTGCGCTAAAAGCCCAATGAATAACAACCAGCCTTGCCCTGAGGGATCCAGTCTGTTTTTCACCCTGGAGTACCACCTGAGTGACAATGGCTCTTTGCGCATGGGCGAATACTGGGGGGAATTCCAACTCGAAGCGCGCGACAGTCTGGACCCTGCCTGGCGCTGCCCGATACGCGTACTGGTGCGTGCTCAAGGCATACGAATGATTGGGCCGTGAAATAAAAAAAGCCCGCAGTGTGAGCGGGCAAAAAACCACATGCGCAGGGTGAAACTAGCTTCCGCGATACGTGGAATAGCTGTAAGGGGAAATCAACAACGGTACGTGGTAGTGCGCTTGTTCGGCATCAATACCGAAGCGCAGTACCACAACATCCAGAAAGGCCGGTTCTGGCAATTGCACACCGCGGGCGCGGTAGTAATCGCCGGCACTGAACTGCACCTGGTAGACCCCGGAGCGGTAATTATCACCCTCCAGCAGCGGCGCGTCGCAACGACCGTCGCTGTTGGTCAGGGCCGTGGCAACCAGTTCCAACTGTGAACCTTCAACCCGAAACAACTCGACCTTGATCGAGCTGCCAGGGCAACCGTGTGCGGCATCCAAAACGTGAGTGGTCAAACGTCCCATTGATTCTGCGCGCCTGCCGAATCGTCGATCGTGCAGGCCTCGCGCCTCCCGGTGTCAGTTGATAAAAAGAGCCGCTGCACCCGTATGGAGCACGATTGGGCGCCAGCGAAGCCATGATTAAGACATTTATCAAAAAAATTGTACACAATTAAAATCACACATTTACGCAGGCCCCGGTTCACGCGGCCTCACAGCGATTTCCCGTCAACGACGCCCCTCTCCACGACTTTATATTCACGGCATGACCGATCAGGCAGGTTTCTTGCTTGTACACATCGAGCACAATTCATGTTAAAAAAGCAAAAAATCAGGCTTACAAAGTGTTTATTAAGTTGTATACAATCAGGCCATCGCAGTGAAGCCAGATGTGGCCGATCGACTGTCAACACGAATAATAAGGAAGACTGTAGTGAGCGCTGATTACCCACGCGACCTGATCGGTTACGGTCCCAACCCTCCCCACCCGCACTGGCCGAACAACGCCCGCATTGCCCTGTCGTTTGTCCTCAATTACGAAGAAGGCGGCGAGCGCAACATCCTGCACGGTGACAAAGAATCTGAAGCCTTCCTCTCGGAAATGGTCTCTGCGCAACCGCTGCAAGGCGAGCGCAACATGAGCATGGAATCGCTTTATGAATACGGCAGCCGTGTCGGCGTCTGGCGGATTCTCAAGCTGTTCAAGGAATTCGACCTGCCGCTGACAGTGTTTGCTGTGGCCATGGCAGCCCAGCGTCACCCGCAAGTCATCAAAGACATGGTTGCCGCCGGCCATGAGATTTGCAGCCACGGCTACCGCTGGATCGACTACCAGTACATGGATGAGGCCCAAGAGCGTGAACACATGCTCGAAGCCATCCGCATCCTGACTGAAATCAGCGGTGAACGTCCGCTGGGCTGGTACACCGGTCGCACCGGCCCGAACACGCGCCGTCTGGTGATGGAAGAAGGCGGTTTTCTGTATGACTGCGACACCTATGACGATGACCTGCCGTACTGGGAACCCAACAACCCGACCGGCAAGCCGCACCTGGTGATCCCGTACACGTTGGATACCAATGACATGCGCTTCACCCAGGTGCAGGGCTTCAATAACGGCGAGCAGTTCTTTCAGTACCTCAAGGACGCGTTCGACGTGCTCTACGCCGAAGGTGCCGAGTCGCCAAAAATGCTTTCCATTGGCCTGCACTGCCGCCTGATCGGCCGCCCTGCCCGCCTGGCTGCCCTCAAGCGCTTCATTGAGTACGTCAAAGGCCATGACCACGTGTGGATCACCCGCCGTGTCGACATCGCCCGCCACTGGCAAGCCACACACCCGTTTAAAGCAGAGAATGCCCGATGAGCACCTTCAAGACCCTCACGCCTTCAACCCTGAGCCGCGAAGCATTCGTCCAGGCCTTTGCCGATATTTACGAGCACTCGCCGTGGGTCGCTGAAAAGGCTTACGACCTGGGCCTGGATGCCAGCGTCGATCAGATCGAAAGCCTGCACCAGCGTATGAGTGAAATTTTGTTGAGCGCCGATCACGCCAGTCAGCTGGCACTGATCAACGCTCACCCGGACCTGGCCGGCAAAGCTGCCGTTCAGGGCCAACTGACCGAAGCCAGCACCCATGAACAGGCTGGCGCCGGTATTCACCAATGCACGGCCGAAGAGTTCCAACGCTTCACCGAGCTGAACGACGCCTAC
The DNA here is from genome assembly GCF_012985765.1 of Pseudomonas sp. WS 5071. Taxonomy (NCBI): domain Bacteria; kingdom Pseudomonadati; phylum Pseudomonadota; class Gammaproteobacteria; order Pseudomonadales; family Pseudomonadaceae; genus Pseudomonas; species Pseudomonas sp. WS 5071. The sequence goes on from NZ_JAAQWY010000002.1 coordinate 39,349, forward strand.
AAGGCCAAGTTCAAGTTTCCCTTCATCATGGCGGTAAAAGGCAGCGACCGGCATCAGATCCTCGCCGCGTTCGAAACCCGCATCCACAACGAGGCAGACGCCGAGTTCACGTGCGCGTTGGCAGAAATCAACAAAATAGCCCTGTTCCGATTACTCCAGCTCTAAGCCGAACCGGCACTTGCCGGTCAGGCATCTCCAGCCACTTATTCAAAGGCAGACAAGAAGAATGAAAGCTTACGCCGTACCGTTCGAGAAGTTCGTCAACCTGGCCGACGCCCGCCTGGGTACCAAAATCATCTCCGTGACCGATGACTGGTTTGCTGACGCCAACCGCATGTTCCAGCCGACCCCGGCCGTATGGAAGGAGGGCGTTTTCGATGACAACGGCAAGTGGATGGACGGCTGGGAGTCACGCCGCAAGCGCTTTGAAGGCTACGACAGCGCAGTGATCCGCCTGGGCGTTCCCGGCTCGATCAAAGGCGTGGACATCGACACTTCGTTCTTCACCGGCAACTTCCCGCCGTCTGCCTCGCTGGAAGCCTGCTTCCTGGCCGAAGGCGAGCCGACTGAAACCACCCAGTGGGTTGAAGTGCTGTCCGCCGTTGAGCTGCAAGGCAACAGCCATCACTACCACGAGATCAGCAACGATCAGGCATTCAGCCACTTGCGCTTCAACATTTACCCGGACGGTGGCGTAGCCCGTCTGCGCGTGTACGGTGTGCCGTTCCGCGACTGGTCTTCGATCGGCGACAACGAACAGGTTGACCTGGCTGCTGCCCTGAACGGCGGTCGTGCCCTGGCTTGCTCCGATGAACACTTCGGCCGCATGAGCAACATCCTGAACCCGGGCCGCGGCATCAACATGGGCGATGGCTGGGAAACTGCGCGCCGTCGCACACCGGGCAATGACTGGGTCATCGTGGCGCTGGGCCATCCGGGCGAGATCGAAAAAATCATCGTCGACACCCTGCACTTCAAGGGCAACTACCCGGACAGCTGCTCGATCCAGGGCGCCTACGTCAAAGGCGGTACCGACAGCCAGATCGAAACCCAGAGCCTGTTCTGGCGTGAGCTGCTGCCGAGCCAGAAGATGGAAATGCACGCTGAGCATACTTACAGCGAGCAACTGAAAGACCTCGGCCCGATCACCCACATTCGCCTCAACCTGTTCCCGGACGGCGGTGTAAGCCGCCTACGCGTACTGGGCAAAGTCGCGAAGTAAGGCTTGATCTGCCGTCGCTGCCGCCACCCGCGGCAGCGACGGCACACGCTACACACCACAGAAACCAGAACAAGAAGACAGACCATGCGCACATTAACGATTGAACCCTTGACCAAAGAAGCTTTTGCCCCGTTCGGTGACGTGATCGAAACCGACGGCAGCGACCACTTCATGATCAATAACGGTTCGACCATGCGCTTTCATCGTCTGGCCGAAGTTGAAACAGCTACTCCAGAAGACAAGGCGATCATCAGCATCTTCCGCGCCGATGCGCAGGACATGCCGTTCACCGTGCGCATGCTGGAGCGACATCCGTTGGGCAGCCAGGCTTTTATTCCGCTGCTCGGCCACCCTTTTCTGATCGTGGTCGCGCCACTTGGCGATGAACCTGTATCAGGCTTGGTCCGCGCCTTCGTCACCAACGGCAGGCAGGGCATTAATTACCATCGCGGCGTTTGGCACCACCCGGTGCTGACGATCGAAAAGCGGGATGACTTCCTGGTGGTTGATCGCAGTGGCACAGGCAATAACTGCGATGAGCATTTCTTTAAAGAGGATGAGTTGCTGATCCTCGCCCCCCACCAATAAGAGAAGGCCCAAACGCTCAAAAAAGAGCGACGGGTAGAGGTAAAGACTGTGGAAGCACATTTGATGGAATGGCTGAATCTGAGCGTGCGCTGGATTCATATGATTACGGGCGTGGCCTGGATCGGTGCGTCGTTTTACTTTGTATGGCTGGAAAACAACCTTAACCGCAACAACCCCAAGGACGGCCTGTCCGGCGACTTATGGGCCATCCACGGCGGCGGTATCTATCACCTCGAAAAATACAAGCTGGCGCCACCCTCCATGCCGGAAAACCTGCACTGGTTTAAATGGGAAGCCTATTTCACCTGGATGTCAGGGATCGCCCTGCTTTGCCTGGTGTTTTACTTCAACCCGGCGTTGTACCTGATCGCCCCCGGCAGCACCCTGAGCGGGCCTGAAGCGGTGGCCATCGGTATCGGCTCGTTGATTGCCGGCTGGTTTGTTTACGACTTTCTGTGCGACTCCGCCCTCGGCAAACGCCCGGCGTTGCTCGGTTTCATCCTGTTCGTGCTGCTGGTAGCGGCGGCGTACGGCCTGAGCAAGGTGTTCAGTGGCCGTGGCGCGTACCTGCACGTGGGCGCCATCATCGGCACCATCATGGTGGGTAACGTGTTCCGCATCATCATGCCGGCCCAACGTGCACTGGTGGCCGCGATCAAGGAAGGCCGCACCCCCGATCCGGCCCTGCCGGCCAAAGGCTTGCTGCGTTCGCGTCATAACAACTACTTCACCTTGCCCGTGCTGTTCATCATGATCAGCAACCACTTCCCGAGCACCTATGGCAGCCAGTACAACTGGTTGATTCTGGCCGGTATCGCGGTGCTGGCCGTGTTGGTTCGTCACTACTTCAACACCCGCCACGACAGCCATAAATATGCCTGGACCTTGCCGGTCGCCGCATTGGGCATGATCTGCCTGGCGTATGTCACCGGCCCGAACACGGCGCCGACAGCCCCTGAAACCGCCAAGGTCATCAAGTACCAACCGATTCCGGAAACCGCTGTCAGCGGTGCCAAGCCCGACGCCACCCCGGCACCGGTCACTGCACCCGCTGCCCCGGCTACCCCGGTTGCCACAGTTGACTTCGAACAAGTGCATGCCGTGATTCAAGAGCGCTGCACCGTGTGTCACTCCTCCAAACCCACCAGCCCGCTGTTCAGCGCAGCGCCTGCCGGGGTGATGTTTGACACCGCGCAACAGATCAAGCTCATGGCACCGCGCATTCAGGCACAGGCTGTCGCCAGTCAAATCATGCCGCTGGGCAACATTACGCAAATGACCCAGCAAGAGCGTGAACTCATCGGTTCCTGGATTAACACAGGAGCCCAAACTAACTGATACACACACTTTGTGGCCGCTACCTAAGGCTGCGACCGCCCTTGACGGGTGCCCGATCCGATGCGTTTTGCAGTCTGTCGGGTCTGTCGCAGTCTTCGGTAGCGGCTACAAAACCACACCACTAGTTCACAACAATAAAAATGACCGAGGTGTTGCATGTCCGATCTAACCGAACCGCGCATACCCGCCGTGACCGCCCCGCCGCCCATCCAGCGGCTGCCGTTGTTACAGTTGATTCTGGTGGGTTTGCAGCACGTGTTGCTGATGTACGGTGGCGCTGTCGCCGTGCCCCTGATCATCGGACAAGCTGCGGGCCTGAGTCGTGAAGAAATTGCGTTTCTGATCAACGCCGACCTGTTGGTGGCGGGGATCGCAACCATTGTTCAATCGCTGGGCATCGGCCCCATGGGCATCCGAATGCCCGTGATGATGGGGGCCAGTTTTGCGGCCGTCGGCAGTATGGTGGCCATGGCGGGGATGCCGGGGATTGGCATGACCGGCATCTTCGGGGCCACCATTGCGGCGGGCTTCTTCGGCATGGTCATCGCGCCGTTCATGTCCAAAGTGGTGCGGTTCTTCCCGCCACTGGTGACAGGCACCGTGATCACATCGATTGGTTTGTCGCTGTTCCCGGTCGCCGTGAACTGGGCCGGTGGCGGCAGTGCTGCCGCGCAATTCGGTTCGCCGGTGTTTCTGTGCATCGCCGCGCTGGTACTGGGCACGATCTTGTTGATCAACCGTTTTATGCGCGGGTTCTGGGTCAATATCTCGGTGCTGATCGGCATGGCGCTGGGTTATGTATTGTCGGGTGCTATCGGCATGGTCGACCTGACCGGTATTGGCAACGCGCCGTGGTTCCAAGTGGTAACGCCCCTGCATTTCGGCATGCCCGAGTTTCATCTGGCACCCATTCTCTCCATGTGCCTGGTGGTGGTGATCATCTTCGTTGAGTCCACCGGGATGTTTTTGGCACTGGGCAAAATCACCGGTCAGGAAGTCACCCCGCGCATGTTGCGTCGCGGCTTGCTGTGTGACGCGGGCGCTTCGTTTATCGCCGGTTTCTTCAACACCTTCACCCACTCTTCCTTCGCCCAAAACATCGGCCTGGTGCAAATGACCGGGGTGCGCTGCCGATCGGTGACCATCATGGCCGGCGCGTTCCTGATTACCTTGAGCCTGCTGCCCAAAGCAGCCTTTCTGGTGGCGTCGATCCCCCCTGCTGTACTGGGTGGCGCGGCAATTGCCATGTTCGGCATGGTCGCCGCAACGGGTATCAAGATCCTTCAGGAAGCCGACATCGCTGACCGCCGCAACCAGTTGCTGGTGGCCGTGAGCATCGGCATGGGCCTGATCCCCGTGGTCCGTCCCGAGTTCTTCGCCCACTTGCCGTTGTGGATGGGTCCTATTACCCACAGCGGTATCGCCATGGCCGCCGTCAGCGCGGTCTGCCTCAACTTGCTGTTCAACGTGCTGGGCGGCGCCGAGCGCGCTGCCTTGAGTGGCCACGTGCACCAGCATTGATGTACCCACCTTCACCCTGAGCGTTTCTATGCCGCAGACGCTCAGGGTGAAGGGCTTGAGCTCTGCAAAAATAATAAAAAAGGAGTTACTCATGAAGTGCATACACTGGGGCGCTACGCTCGCGGGTGGGTTATTGGTTGCCGGTCAGGTCATGGCCGGGGATGTGTTCCTGTGGCAAACCAACAGCCTCACTTACCTCTACGGCAAGAACTTTGCGATTAACCCGTCCATCCAGCAAACCGTGACCTTTGAACACGCAGACAAATGGAAGTACGGCGATAACTTTCTGTTCGTCGACCGCATCTTTTACAACGGTAAACCCGACCGCAACAAAGGCCCGCACACCTATTACGGCGAGTTCAGCCCGCGCCTGTCATTCGGCAAGATCCTCGACCGCACGCTGGCGTTCGGCCCGATCAAGGACGTGTTGCTGGCCATGACCTATGAGTATGGCGAAGGCGACAGCGAGGCCTACCTGATCGGCCCCGGATTCGACCTGGCCGTGCCCGGCTTCAACTATTTCACCCTGAACTTCTATCGGCGCCACACCGAAGGCCCACGGCCGGGTACAGGCGTATGGCAGATCACGCCGTCGTTTTCCTACACCATCCCCGCCGGCCGCTCCAACGTGCTGATCGACGGGTACATGGACTGGGTGGTCGACAATGACCGCAATTCACGCGGCACCTACCACGCCAACCTGCATTTCAACCCGCAGGTGAAATACGACCTGGGCAAAGCGCTGAATATCGGGGAGAAGCAGCTGTATGTCGGGCTCGAATACAGCTACTGGAAGAACAAATACGGGATTGAGAACAGCAGCCGCCTGGACACCAACCAAAACACCGCCAGTGCCCTGATCAAGTTCCACTTCTAGCGCCTTTTCAGTGCACATTGCGTCACCGTCCGCCCAACGGTGGTGACGCAACGCTTGAGTACCGCAGGCAGAGCCAGTATTCTGCGCCGCGCTCACATAAGGGCGCTGTTTCGAAGCTGACTTTAAAGCCAACTTTATTCAGTAAGATCAAGTAGTTACGCAACTTAGGACTCAACTGCCCATAGCAGCCGAGGGATTTTCCTTGGCCAATTGTCAGGCGTGGCCCAAGACTTGCTCAGGCTAATAAAGTTGACCGAAGAGCCAACTTTTAAACACGGAACCAAAGTGCCAACACCGAGCACTGCGTTCCATTCACTGCGGAACACTTATTTTTTGGAGCAACCGAATGAAGCGCACACTGACCGGCCTGATGCTCGCGGGGAGCTTGCTGGGCGGGGCCCCGGCCGTTGCCGGCGACCTGTTGCAATGGCAGACCAACAGCCTGACTTACTTGTGGGGCAAGAACTTTCAGGTCAATCCGTCGATTCAACAAACCCTGACGTTCGAACACGCAGACAGCTGGAAGTACGGCGATAACTTCTTTTTCCTCGACCGTATCTTTTATAACGGCAAGGAAGACGGCAACGTCGGCCCGAACACCTATTACGGCGAGTTCACGCCACGCTTGTCCTTCGGCAAAATCTTCGACCAGAAGTTTGAGTTCGGCCCGATCAAAGATGTTTTGCTGGCCATGACGTATGAGTACGGCGAAGGCGACACCGAGGCTTACCTGATCGGCCCGGGCTTCGACCTCAATGTGCCGGGCTTCGACTATTTCCAGCTGAACTTCTACCAACGCTTCCCCGAAGGCAATCGGCCCGGCAAGGGCGTATGGCAGATCACCCCGGTATGGTCCTACACCCTGCCGCTGGGCAATTCCGATGTGGTGATCGACGGCTACATGGACTGGGTGGTCGACAACGACCAGAATTCGCGCGGCACCTACCACGCCAACCTGCACTTCAACCCGCAGGTCAAATACGACCTGGGCAAAGCGTTGAACTGGGGCGCCAAACAGCTGTACGTCGGTATCGAGTACGACTACTGGAAGAACAAGTACGGCATCGAAGACAGCGGTTCATTCAAAACCAACCAAGACACTGCCAGCCTGTTGGTCAAGTACCACTTCTAATACACGGGCCTCAGCCTGCCCTCACGGCTGAGGCGCCCGCAATACCCCGCGCAACATCAAGTCAAGACTGTCCAGCGCCGAGGTCAGGCGCTGCGGCGGTTGCTGATCGGCCGCGATCCAGAACGATGCATCCATCAACCCACCCTGAATCAAACGCGCCAGCGCTTCAGGGTCAGTGTGTTGAATCACGTGGGTGTCCATCAGGTCGCGCAACATCGCCGCCAGCGATGCGCTGCACGCCGACTGGCTACTCTGCAAGTATTCCGAGCCCAGCACCGAGGGTGCATCGCGCAACATGATGCGTTGCACCTCGATTTGCGTGGCCATTTCCAGAAACACCCGGCAGCGCCCCCTGAAGCCTTCCCACGGACTGGCCGCCTGCTCATACGTTGTTGCCAATTGCGCGTCCAGTTCAGCGTCGATCTGCTGCACAACCGCCTGCAACAGCCCCTTTTTGTCACCAAAGTGGTGATAAAGCGCACCGCGGGTCAACCCTGCCGAGGCCGTCAGTTCATCCATCGATGTTTGCGCGTACCCCACTGCGCCGAAGGCCTGGCGTGCCGCCTCCAGTAACTTGTTGCGGGTTTCTTCTATCATTTGTGAACGCGCTTTGGGCGCCATGTCGGCCTCCTGCATTTTTAGATACGCCGCGTATGTTAATTGACATACGTCACGTATGCGTATATTTCTGCATACGCCGCGTATGTCAGATGTCTACAGTGCCGCTGCATCAAGCAGCGGGCAGGAACACGCGGCTCACTTTTGTTTCGGAGCGTGTATGGCTAACCCTTATCGCGAGATTTTCCGCGCCCCCGGCAGCTTGGCCTTTTGCGCCGCGGGCCTGATCGCACGCATGCCGATTTCCATGACCGGGATCGGCATCATCACGTTGCTGGCGCAACTGCGCGGATCGTATTGGCTGGCGGGTGCCGTGGCCGCGACGTTTGCCCTGGCGATGGCATTGATCGCCCCGCAGATTTCCCGCTGGGTTGACCGCTATGGTCAACGCCGCGTGTTGCCTGGCGTCACGGCGGTGGGCGTCAGTTCGCTGCTGGCCCTGCTGCTGTGCAGCCACTTGGGTACGCCCGACTGGACGCTGTTCGTGTTTGCCGCGTTGGCAGGCTTCATCCCCAGCATGCCGGCCATGGTGCGGGCGCGCTGGACCGAGCTGTACCGGGGTTCGCCCAAACTGCACACGGCGTTTTCACTGGAGTCGGTGCTCGACGAGGTCAGTTTCATCATTGGCCCGCCGATTTCCGTTGGCCTGAGCGTCGCAGTCTTCCCTCAGGCCGGGCCATTGGCCGCTGCCCTGCTACTGGCCATCGGCGTGACCACGTTTGTGTTGCAACGCAGCACCGAACCGCCGGTTCACCCACGCAGCACTGAACAGCGTGGCACCGTGCTGCGTCAGGGCGCCGTGGTGATTTTGCTGATGGTACTGCTGGGCATGGGCACCATTGTCGGAACGGTGGACGTGGTCAGTGTCGCCTTCGCCCAACAACAGGGTCAGCCCGCCGCTGCGAGTATCGTGCTCTCGGTCTATGCCTTGGGTTCCTGCGTGGTAGGGCTGGTTTTCGGCACACTGAAACTGAAGATGCCGCTGCCCAGACAGTTCCTGATCGGCGCCCTGGCCACCGCGATCACCGTGCTGCCGCTGATGTGGGTGAATAGCATCGCCACGCTGGCCGCTGCCATGTTTGTCGCCGGGCTGTTTTTCGCCCCGACGCTTATCACGGCCATGGGGCTGGTGGAAAACATCGTACCTGCCGCCAAGCTCACCGAGGGCCTGACGTGGATGATTACCGGGCTCGGCATCGGTGTTGCGCTGGGGGCCGTACTCGGCGGCTGGGTGATTGACGCTTACGGGGCGCAAGCCGGGTTCGCAGTGTCGTTGGGGGCGGGATGCGGGGTGCTGGTGTTCGCCGTGTTGGGCTATCGCCTGCTCAGCAACAGCACCGTGCCGCAGGGTGCCCGTCTGGCCTGATACACACCGATGCGCCTGCGCGCTGCCAGGCGCATCGATTCAACAAAGACAATGCGTTTACTGTGGCTATTATGTTTACCCCCAAACGGCCGATAAACAGGGTGCTGTATTTTTTTATCAGACGCTCTGTCTCAAGCCTCGGGAGTACAAACGGATGTTCAACCGCCGATGGCGCCAACGCTGCGCCAACCTTGAAACGCAACTCAATGCGTTAGAGCAGGATAAACAGGCCCTTGAACAGGAGGTTCAAGCCCTGCGTGCACAGGTGATTCAAGACCACGACCAGCAGCAAGTGCTGGAACACTACGAACGCTACCAACAAGACTTGCACAGCAAGCTGGAGCGTTTTGACGAATCCTTGCAAAAAACCCGCGATGGCGTGGTAGCCCAGGCCGAAAGCCTGCAAGGCGAAGTCGTTCATTTGCGCGACAACAGCAACGTGTTTGCGCAAACCTCGGCCCTGCTGGCCGGCTTTTCCAGTTCGCTGGGGCATATGGCCGATCAGGGTGTCAGCAGCGTCGAAAGCGTCGGCGTGCTGCGCCAGCGAGTCGGGGAAATCAGCCGCATTGTCGAGCTGATCAAGGCCGTTTCCGACCAGACCAACCTGCTGGCCCTCAATGCCGCCATTGAAGCCGCGCGCGCCGGAGAACAGGGCCGTGGTTTTGCCGTGGTCGCTGACGAAGTGCGCGCCCTGGCCCAACGCACCAACGGCGCAACCCAGGAAATCAGCCAGTTGGTGTCGAGCATCAACCAGGAGACCGAAGCCGCGAGCAACGCCATTGGCGTGCTGTCGGATGAAGCCTCGCGGTTGTCAGGCGATGTGTCGCGCTCGGCCGAAACCCTCGACGAGATGATGACCCTGGGCGAACACATGGGCCAGTTGATTGAAGGCATCGCCCTGCGCTCGTTCTGCGAGTCGGTGAAGCTCGATCACTTGCTGTTCAAATTGATGGTCTACCAGCGCCTGTTCAAACAGGACGAGAACCTGCACCTGTCGACCCACACCACATGCCGCCTCGGCAAATGGTACCTGGCGCCTGAAACCCAGGCGCGCTATGGCGACAACCGCGACTTCCAGCAACTCAACGAGCCGCACCGGATTGTGCATGAAACCGCGCACAACGCCCTGCACGCGGCTCAGGAGAAAAACTGGAGCCAGGTGCTGCTGGAGATCAACGACATGGAAAGCGCCAGCCTGAACGTCAGCGCCCTGCTCGACAACCTCAGCCACTGATCCTCAGCCCTTGATGGCGCGCCATACTGCACTGGCCGCCGTCACACCCGCCAACACCACCGCGCCGGCCAGGATGCCGGCCACGGCGTTAAGCAGGGTTGGCACGATAACCGACAGCGGCCCTACAAACGGCGCACTGCTCAGGGCCACGCTTTCAACCCAGTGATGCAACAGCGGCACCCCGTGCACCAGTATCCCGCCACCGACCATGAACATCGCGGCCGTGCCAATCACCGTCAGCGCTTTCATCATGTACGGTGCGGCATTCAACACCCCTTGGCCGAAACTGCGCTGAAAACGCGGCCAACTGCCCTCCCCGGTCTTTTGGGTCAGGTACAAACCGCCGTCATCCATCTTCACGATACCGGCCACGACGCCATACACCCCGACCGTCATCACAATGGCAATCCCGGACAACACCACCACTTGTTGCATCAACGGCGCGTCCGCCACGGTGCCCAGGGTGATTGCGATAATTTCCGCCGAGAGGATGAAGTCGGTGCGTATCGCGCCTTTGATTTTGTCTTTCTCGAACGCCGCCAAGTCGATATCGGGGTTGGCCACGGCGTCAGACAAGGCCGCACGTGCTTGATGATCGGCGTCCTTGCTGTGCAAGAACTTGTGCGCCAGTTTTTCAAAGCCTTCAAAGCACAAATAGGCGCCGCCGACCATCAACAACGGCGTCACGGCCCACGGCGCAAACGCGCTGATCGCCAGCGCAGCGGGCACCAGAATCAGCTTGTTGCGAAACGAGCCCTTGGCGACTGCCCACACCACCGGCAATTCCCGTTCAGCCCGCACGCCGGAGACTTGCTGCGCGTTCAATGCCAGGTCATCGCCCAGCACCCCGGCGGTCTTTTTGGCGGCCATTTTTGTCATCAGCGCAACGTCATCGAGTACGGCGGCGATGTCGTCGAGCAACATCAGCAAACTGCTGCCTGCCATGGGTGTCAGTCCCTTGTGAATTGAATGACGTCAAGCATAACGCGTGGCACCCCTCAAGCGGCAATCTTGAGCCGCTTGCAAGCCCGGTGCTACCATGCCCGACCGCCCCAGCAGGCAAGGAAATACGGGTTTATGAGCAGCATCCGCGAACGTAATAAAGAGCTGATTTTGCGCGCCGCCAGCGAAGAATTCGCTGACAAGGGTTTCGCCGCCAGCAAAACCAGCGACATCGCGGCCAAGGCAGGCGTGCCCAAGCCCAATGTGTATTACTACTTCAAATCCAAAGAAAACCTCTACCGCGAGGTCCTCGAAAGCATCATCGACCCTATTCTGCGGGCCTCGACCCCGTTCAATGCCGACGGTGAACCGAACGAAGTCCTGAGCAATTACATCCGCTCGAAGATCATGATCTCGCGCGACCTGCCGTTTGCCTCCAAGGTGTTCGCCAGCGAAATCATGCACGGCGCTCCGCACCTGAGTGAAAAACAGGTCGAGTTGCTCAATGCCCAGGCCAAACACAACATCGAATGCATCCAGATCTGGATCGACCGGGGCCAGATCGCCCCCATCGACCCGCACCACCTGATGTTCAGCATATGGGCCGCCACCCAGACTTACGCTGACTTCGACTGGCAGATTTCCGCCATCACCGGCAAAGCCAAACTCGACGACGGCGACTACGAGGCGGCGACCCGGACCATCATTCGCTTGGTGCTCAAAGGCTGTACGCCCGACTAATACCGCTCAGTCCTTAATGGCTGGCGCAGGCTGCGCCAGCCATTACACAACGCCGGTCAGACCACCACCCCTGCATCTGCCCGCAAGCCTTGCGCCTCGATGGCGCTGATCGCGCATTGCTCATCAATGTCCGATGTATCGCCGCTGATCCCCATCGCGCCAATTACCTGCCCGTGCTCGTCGCGTATCAACACGCCACCCGGCGCGGGCACAACATCACTTTTGCCCATGCCATTGAGTGCCGCAAAAAACGCTGGCCGCTGCTGCGCATCCAGCGCCAACAGGCGCGAACCTTTGCCCAGGGCGATTGCGCCCCAAGCTTTGCCAATGGCAATACTGGGGCGAAGCAGGCTCGCGCCGTCTTCACGTTGCAACGCCACCAGATGTCCACCGCCATCAAGCACCGCCACCGCCAGCGGCGCAGCCGCGATCTGACGCCCGGCCGCAAGGGCCTGGGTGGCTAGGTTTAACGCCAGTTTCAAAGTTAACGCACTCATGGTTGCCGTCCTTCGTCTTGTTATTGGAAAGCCTTTAGGGCGTCTTGGAAGACGTCTCGACAACACCAATAGAACACAATAAATATTCATCTTGTATACAATTATTTGGCGGCTTTCCCCTTAAAAATCTCTAAACCTGCCTAATACAAGGGTGTCGGTCTATCAACAATTGATTGAACAAAAGCCATTGACCTGCACCGGGGCGGATGAATACACTCAGCCCACAGCCACTTGTATACAATTACAAAACGTAAGAGGCACAAAGCAATGAGCAAAATGAGAGCAATCGAAGCCGCCGTTCTGGTGATGCGTCGCGAAGGTGTCGATACCGCATTCGGTATCCCGGGCGCCGCCATCAATCCGCTGTACTCGGCCCTGCAAAAGGTCGGCGGCATCGATCACGTACTTGCTCGCCACGTGGAAGGCGCCTCGCACATGGCCGAGGGTTACACCCGTACCAAGGCCGGCAATATCGGCGTGTGCATCGGCACGTCAGGCCCTGCGGGCACTGACATGGTCACCGGTCTATACAGCGCCTCGGCCGATTCGATCCCGATTTTGTGCATCACCGGTCAGGCCCCCCGCGCCCGTATGCACAAAGAAGATTTCCAGGCGGTCGACATCACCAGCATCGTCAAACCCGTGACCAAGTGGGCAACCACCGTGCTGGAACCGGGCCAAGTGCCATATGCCTTCCAGAAAGCCTTTTACGAAATGCGCTCCGGGCGCCCCGGCCCGGTGCTGATCGACCTGCCATTTGATGTGCAAATGGCCGAGATCGAGTTCGACATCGACGCCTACGAACCGCTGCCACTGGCCAAGCCGAGCGCTACCCGCGTGCAGGTCGAAAAGGCGTTGGCCATGCTCGATCAGGCCGAGCGCCCGCTGTTGGTCAGCGGCGGCGGCGTCATCAATGCCGACGCCAGCGCACTGCTGGTGGAGTTCGCTGAGCTGACCGGCATTCCGGTCATTCCGACCCTGATGGGCTGGGGCTCGATTGCTGACGATCACCCGCTGATGGTGGGCATGGTCGGCTTGCAAACCTCGCACCGCTACGGCAACGCGACCCTGCTCAAATCCGACGTGGTGCTGGGCATCGGTAACCGTTGGGCCAACCGCCACACCGGTTCGGTCGAGGTCTACACCGAAGGCCGCCGCTTCATTCACGTGGACATCGAGCCGACGCAAATCGGGCGCGTCTTTACCCCGGATCTGGGCATTGTTTCCGACGCCGGTTTAGCCCTCAACGTGTTCCTTGAAGTAGCCCGCGAGTGGAAAGCCGCCGGCAAACTGAAAAACCGCAGCGCATGGCTGCAAGACTGCCAGCAACGCAAAGCCACCCTGCACCGCAAGACCCACTTCGACAACGTGCCGGTCAAGCCGCAGCGCGTGTATGAAGAGATGAACCAGGTATTTGGCAAAGACACTTGCTACGTCAGCACCATCGGTTTGTCGCAGATTGCCGGTGCGCAATTCCTGCACGTCTACAAGCCGCGCCACTGGATCAACTGCGGTCAGGCTGGCCCGCTCGGCTGGACCATTCCGGCTGCGCTGGGCGTGGTCAAGGCTGACCCGAACCGCAACGTCGTGGCGCTCTCCGGCGACTATGACTTCCAGTTCATGATCGAAGAGCTGGCCGTGGGCGCGCAGTTCAACCTGCCTTACATCCACGTAGTCGTGAACAACTCGTACCTGGGCTTGATCCGTCAGGCACAGCGCGGCTTTGAAATGGATTACTGCGTGCAGCTGTCGTTCGACAACCTCAATGCACCGGAACTGAACGGTTATGGCGTTGACCATGTGGCCGTGGCCGAAGGTTTGGGCTGCAAGGCGCTGCGTGTGTTCGAGCCGGGCCAGATCCAGCCGGCGCTGCGCCAGGCGCAAGAAATGATCAAAGAGTTCCGCGTACCGGTGGTGGTTGAGATTATTCTCGAACGCGTGACCAACATTTCCATGGGCACCGAAATCAACGCCGTGAACGAGTTCGAAGACCTGGCACTGGTGGGCAACGACGCCCCGACCGCTATTTCGATGCTCGATTAACGTTAAGCCTTGCCCCTCTCCCACGGGGAGAGGGGACACCAAAATTGCAGGAGTCCGCCATGCCGCGTTTTGCCGCCAACCTGTCCATGCTGTTCACCGAACAGGATTTTCTTGTCCGTTTTCAAGCGGCTGCCAACGCTGGTTTCCACGGCGTTGAATACCTGTTTCCGTACGACTACAGCTCTGCCGAAATCAAGGCCCAACTGGATGCCAACAAACTGACCCAGGTGCTGTTCAACCTGCCCGCGGGCGACTGGGCCAAAGGCGAGCGCGGGATTGCCTGCCTGCCGGACCGTGTCGAAGAATTTCGCGCCGGGGTCGATCTGGCCATCGCCTACGCCCAAGTACTGGGTAACGACCAAATCAACTGCCTGGCAGGCATTCGCCCACAGGGCATAGACGAGGCACTGATTGAAAAAACCTTCGTCAGCAACCTCAAATACGCCGCCGAAAAACTGCACGCGGTGGGCATCAAACTGGTGATGGAAGCCATCAACACCCGCGACATCCCCGGCTTCTACCTCAACAACACGCGTCAGGCGCTGGCCATTCAGGAGAAGGTCGGCAGCGCCAACCTGTTCCTGCAATACGACATCTACCACATGCAAATCATGGAAGGTGATTTGGCGCGCACCCTGCAAACGCACCTGCCGCAGATCAACCACATCCAATTGGCCGATAACCCGGGCCGCCACGAACCGGGCACCGGCGAAATCAACTACCGCTTCCTGTTCGAACACCTTGACCGCATCGGCTATCAAGGCTGGGTTGGCTGCGAATACAAGCCGTTAACCAGCACCGAAGCCGGGCTGGGCTGGCTCAAGACGCATAACGCGGTGTAAGGCTTTCGGTATCACGGGCTGCTGCACACCCCTTGCCAGCCCACAGCAGCGACTACGGCTGTTTATCCAATAAAAACAAGAGGATTTGTCATGGCTAAAATCGGATTTATCGGCACCGGCATCATGGGTTCGCCCATGGCCAGCAAC
This sequence comes from Pseudomonas sp. WS 5071, assembly GCF_012985765.1. Taxonomy (NCBI): domain Bacteria; kingdom Pseudomonadati; phylum Pseudomonadota; class Gammaproteobacteria; order Pseudomonadales; family Pseudomonadaceae; genus Pseudomonas; species Pseudomonas sp. WS 5071. Next base: position 54,457 of record NZ_JAAQWY010000002.1, read on the forward strand.
CTGCAAAAGGCTGGCCACAGCCTGTTCCTGTCGACCCACCACGGCGCGGCCCCCGCCGACCTGGTGGCTGCAGGCGCCATCGCCCTGGCCAGCCCGAAAGAAGTGGCCCAGGAAGCCGAATTCATCATCGTCATGGTGCCGGACACCCCACAGGTGGAAGACGTACTGTTCCGCGAAGACGGGATCGCGGCAGGCCTGAGCCCGAATAAAGTGGTGATCGACATGAGTTCGATCTCGCCGACCGCGACCAAAGCGTTCGCTGAAAAAATCACTGCCAAAGGCGCGTACTACCTGGACGCACCCGTCTCTGGCGGTGAAGTCGGGGCCAAAGCGGGCACCCTGAGCATCATGGTCGGCGGTCAGGAGCAGATCTTCCAGCGCGCCCTGCCCCTGCTGCAAAACATGGGCAAAAACATCACCCTGGTGGGTGGCAATGGCGACGGCCAGACCGCCAAAGTGGCCAACCAGATCATCGTGGCCCTGAACATTCAGGCCGTCGCTGAAGCGCTGGTGTTTGCCGCCAAAAATGGTGCAGACCCGGCCAAGGTCCGTGAGGCACTGATGGGCGGCTTTGCGTCTTCCAAAATCCTCGAAGTACACGGCGAACGCATGATCAAAGGCACCTTCGATCCTGGCTTCCGCATCAGCCTGCACCAGAAGGACCTGAACCTGGCCCTGGCAGGCGCCCGCGAGCTGGGGATCAACTTGCCCAACACGGCCAACGCACAGCAAGTGTTCAGCACCTGCGCTGCCATCGGTGGCAGCAACTGGGATCACTCGGCGCTGATCAAAGGCCTGGAACACATGGCCAACTTCTCGATCCGCGAGCAGTAACGCCACCCCTGTAGCCGCCGCCCGCCCCCTGCGGCGGCTGCACACCTCTTTCCCCTCTGAAGTGTGTCATCACCATGCACGCCCCTTCATTCAGCCAGCCGTGTCCGGATTGGGCGACGGCCCTGTGCAACGGCTTCAGCCAGATTTTCCTGCAACGCCACCCGCTCTGCGGCGTGCTCTGTTTGCTGGCCATTGTGGTCGGCGCGCCTGCGCTGTTGGGTGGCGCGCTGCTGGGCGGGATCAGCGGTCTGTTGACCGCACAACGGCGCGGTTACCCCAAACCCGAGCGGCAGGCCGGGCTCTACAGTTACAACGGCGTGTTGCTGGGGTTGCTCCTGAGCCATCAACTGCCGTGGTCGCCCATGCTGCCCTTGCTAATCATTGCCAGTGCCGGACTGAGCGCCATGCTGGTCCATCAATGGCTCAAACGGGCGCCTGACGGTAATCGCCTCATGGCGTATACGGCGCCTTTCGTCGGTCTTGGGTGGCTGCTGCTCAGCGTCAATCCAGCGCCCGTAACGGCGACCCTCCCCGTAGCAGAACTGAGCGGGCTCACGCTCACGCAAGGGCTGTTGACTGGCATCGGCCAAGTCATGCTGTTGCAATCCCCCATCGCTGGCCTGTTGGTAGTGACCGGGCTGTGGCTGAGCAGCCGCCGCGCTGCCCTGTGGGCGCTGGCAGGCGCTTTCGCGGGGATGGGGTTGCATCTGCTACAGCACGACCCGGCCCCTGCATTAAGCGGACTGGCGGGCTATAACCCGGCGCTGGCAGCGTTGGCGTTGAGCCAGCACACGCGTCAGCCCTGGCGACCGTTGGCTGGCATCCTGCTTGCCGTACTGCTCACGCCCGGTTTTGCCGCGCTCGGGCTGCCTGCGCTGACCGCGCCATTTATTCTCAGTTGCTGGCTGGTACACGCCAGCGTGCGCCTTTTAAAACCGGCAAATGAGCAATCACGGTTGCGCATTGAGCGCTAATCCCCGAATCTTCTTACCTTTGAGATTCGAGCTTCGTACATGAATAACAACGACTGGCGCCAGCGGCTCTACGTGATGGTTTTTCAAGCCGACACCCCCGCCGGACGCCGTTTCGACACCACATTACTGCTGATTATTTTGTGCAGCCTGGTGGTGGTGATCCTTGACAGTATCGACAGCATCCACCGCGATTACGCCAACCTCCTGGCCTACATCGAGTGGGGTTTCACGTTTGTCTTTGCCGTGGAATACGGCCTGCGTCTGTATTGCTCACCCAAACCCCTGCGCTACGCGTTCAGCTTTTACGGGCTGGTGGATTTGCTGGCCATCGTGCCGGGAATTCTGGCGATCTATTACAGCGATGCGCAGTATCTGTTGATTATTCGCATCATCCGCATGCTGCGAATCTTTCGGGTACTCAAGCTGGTGCCCTACTTGAGTCAGGCCAATTACCTACTCTCGGCCCTGCGCGGCAGCAAGCAGAAAATCATCGTGTTTCTGGTCAGCGTTTCCACGCTGGTCACAGTATTCGGCACCCTGATGTACGTGGTGGAGGGGCCTGAAAACGGTTTTACCAGCATCCCGGTCAGCATCTATTGGGCCATCGTCACCCTGACCACGGTGGGCTTCGGCGATATCGTGCCGAAGACCCCGTTCGGGCAAATTATCTCGGCCATGGTGATGATCACCGGTTACTCGATCATCGCTGTGCCCACCGGGATTTTCACCGCCGAATTGGCCAACGCCATGCGCGGCGAACAGCTCAAACACAACTGCCCCACCTGCAAAAAAGAACGCCATGAACAATCGGCGTCTTTTTGTTCGCGCTGCGGAAATGCACTTTTTACCAAAAATGCATAAGCACTGATTTTTTTAATCTTTTAAGCACTAAACGTCAGCGGCTATAGTTGCTGGCAATTTGCACCGACAACAAGGAATGAGCAGTGAAAAACCTTTTTAGCGCCTCTGTGCTCGCCGCCAGCCTGGCGTTTATGGGCATCGCCCAAGCCGCTCCCAAGCCGCTGCTGAACGTGTCATACGACGTCATGCGCGATTTCTACAAAGACTACAACCCGGCGTTCCAAAAACACTGGGAGGCGCAACACGACGGGAAGCAATTGGTGCAAATGTCGTTCGGCGGCTCCAGCAAACAAGCACGCTCGGTGATCGACGGGCTGCCCGCTGACGTCATCACCATGAACATGGCCACCGACATCAATGCCCTGGCCGATAACGGCAAACTGGTGCCTGAGAATTGGGTCACCCGCTTGCCGAACAACAGTGCACCGTTCACCTCGGCCACCGTGTTTATTGTGCGCAAAGGTAACCCCAAAGCCCTGAAAGACTGGCCGGACCTGGTCAAGGATGGCGTGCAAGTGATCGTGCCGAACCCGAAAACCTCGGGCAATGGCCGTTACACCTTCCTGTCCGCCTGGGGCTATGTCCTGAAAAACGGCGGGGATGAAGCAAAAGCCAGAGCCTTCCTCGGCAAGATGTTCAAACAAGTGCCCGTTCTGGACACCGGCGGCCGTGCAGCGACAACCACCTTCATGACCAACCAGATCGGCGACGTGCTGGTGACCTTTGAAAACGAAGCGGAAATGATCGCCCGTGAATTTGGCCGCGACCAGTTCGAAGTGATTTACCCCAGCGTTTCGGCCGAAGCTGAACCGCCAGTGACTGTGGTCGACAAAGTGGTCGACAAAAAAGGCACGCGTGAGGTGGCTGAAGCCTATTTGAAGTATTTGTGGTCGCCTGAAGGTCAGGAAATCGCAGCTAAAAACTACCTGCGCCCACGTAACCCGGAGATTCTGGCCAAGTACAGCGATCGCTTCCCGAAAGTCGACTTTCTCTCTGTGGAGAAAACCTTCGGCGACTGGCGCGAGGTGCAAAAAACCTACTTCAATGACGGCGGCGTGTTCGATCAGGTCTACTCGCCCAATTAACCCCTGCGACACGGCCGCAACGGCTGTCAGGTGACGCGAGGCTTCGACATTGATCGACACCTCGCGCCTCATCAGCGACAACAGCACCTGCACCTTGAGCTGTACATAAATACAGTAAAAACAGTTGCCCCGATTTCAATCTCTGCCATGCTGTGCACCTTCTGCGCAGCATGAACGAGTGAAACGATGCGGCTGTTTTTGTGTGAAAAACCTTCCCAGGCCAAAGATATTGCGGCCGTGCTCGGCGCCAGCCGTCGCGGTGACGGCTGCTGGGTGGGCCCCAATGCCACCGTCACCTGGTGCATCGGTCATTTACTCGAAACCGCTCCGCCCGACGCCTACGACGAGCGCTACAAACGCTGGGTGCTGGCCGACCTGCCCATCGTGCCGCAGCAGTGGAAGATGCGCGTCAAACCCAAAACCGCCAGCCAGTTCAAAGCCGTCAAGCGCCTGCTGGGCGAAGCCCGGGAGCTGGTAATCGCCACCGACGCCGACCGTGAAGGCGAAATGATCGCCCGCGAGCTGATCGAACACTGCCGCTATCGCGGGCCGATCCAGCGTCTGTGGCTGTCGGCACTGGACGACGCCTCGATCCGCAAGGCACTGGCCGCGCTCAAGCCCGGCGCCGAGACCTTCAACCTGTATCACGCGGCCTTGGGGCGCTCCCGGGCCGATTGGCTGATCGGCATGAACATGAGCCGCCTGTTTACCCTGCTCGGGCGTCAGTCGGGCTACCAGGGTGTGCTCCCTGTTGGCCGCGTACAAACCCCGACCTTGCGCCTGGTGGTGGACCGCGACCGCAGCATCAACGACTTCATCCCCGTCGCCTACTGGGCCATTGATGTGCAACTCAACCATGACGGGCACCTGTTTATCGCGCAATGGCGCCCCGCCCCTGACACCTGCGACGATCAGGACCGCTGCCTGAATCAGGCCCACGCGCAGCAAGCCGCCATGGCAATGCAAAACGCCAGCACCGCACGGGTGATCTCACTGCGCACCGAGCGCATGCGTGAAGTCGCGCCGCTGCCGTTCGACCTCGGCACGTTGCAAGAAGTATGTTCCAAGAAATTGGGGCTGGGCGCGCAAGAAACCCTCGACATCGCCCAGTCACTGTATGAAACCTACAAAGTCATCACCTACCCGCGCAGCGACTGCGGCTACCTGCCACAAAGCCAGCACGCGGAAGCCGCTTCAATCCTCGGGGCGTTGCAGCAGGCCGATCCAGCCTTGCAGCCGCTGGCAGGTTTTCTGGACCCGCAACGCCGTTCTCGGGCATGGAACGACGCCAAGGTCAGCGCTCACCACGGCATCATCCCCACGGCCGCCGCAAAAAACCTCGAACGCCTGAGCGGTAAGCAGCGGGCCGTCTACACATTGATTCGCGCGCGCTATCTGGCGCAATTCCTGCCCAACCATGAGTACGATCGCACTCAGGCGGATTTCGACTGCGCGGGGCATGCGCTGCGAGCGGTGGGCAAGCAAATTGTCGAACCGGGCTGGAAGCGCGCCCTGCCTGAAGCCCTCGCCCCTGCCAAGGGCCGCGAAGCCCCGGCACCTCAGCCGTTGCCGCGCCTGAACGAGGGCCTCGATTGCGCTGTGGCGAACGTGCTGCTCAAAGACCTGTGGACCCAGCCGCCCAAGCCGTTCACCGAAGGCGACTTGATCAAGGCCATGAAAAACGTCGCCAAGTGGGTCCAGGACCCGCTGCTCAAGCAAAAACTCAAGGACACCACCGGCATCGGCACCGAAGCCACCCGCGCCGGGATCATTCAGGGCTTGCTGGACCGCGGGTATCTGAACAAAAACGGCAAGGCGTTGGCGGCCACGCCAGCGGCCTTCAGCCTGATCGACGCCGTGCCACGCGCCATCGCAGACCCCGGCACCACGGCGATCTGGGAACAAGCGCTAGACATGGTGCAAAGCGGCGAAATGAGCCTCGACATCTTCGTCGCCAAACAGGCGGCATGGATGAGCAAACACATCGAACGTTGCAGCGGCCTGCAAATGAACCTGCGCGGCCCGGCCAGCCCGGCGGGGGGCGCCCCCCCGTGGAAGAAAAAACGCAAGGCAGCCGCAGGCAAACCCAAGGCCAAACGTGCCGTTAAGGCCACAGGCGCCTGATCGGGCACCTGTGCTGCAAGCCTTGTGCTTAAAGCGCCAGGCGGCCCGAGATGCACGTCACGGCAGCGCCGCCCACCCAAATATCTGCACCGACGCGCTCAATAGCGACACGGCCCGCCCGGGCCATCGCGGTGCCCTGGCTCACCACATAACGCTCCGGCGCCAGCCCTTCGGCCATCAGCCACTGCGCCAGACCGGCGTTCAGGCTGCCGGTGACCGGGTCTTCCTGCATACCGTCCCCGGCGATAAAGGCACGCACTTCAAAATGAGCGTCATCGCCGTCCTTCTCGCTGTCCCACGGCGCAATCACCCCCAAAGCCAGCCCCAACAGTTGCGGGTAGTCCGGCTCCAAAGCCAGCACCTGCGCGCGGTCGCGCAGCATGATGGCCACCCATTCCGGCCCGTTGTCGACCCAATTCGCGCGTACCACCGCCTGCGGTTCAATCCGCAAACCCGAGCAGATGCGCTGCATCAGAGCCTCATCCACCGGCCCGCTGCGCAACAAGGGCGGCGCCTTGAAGGCCAGTTGTCCAGCCTCGCGCCGAATGCCGATCAGGCCGGCGCTGCATTCCTGGACAATTTCTTGTGCCTTGGGCTGCCCCCCGGCTTCAAGCCAGGCATGGCAACTGCCCAACGTCGGGTGCCCGGCAAAGGGTAATTCGCGCAGGGTGGTGAAGATGCGCAAGCGATAATCGGCCAATGGGTTGCGCGGTTTGAGTACGAAGGTGGTTTCACTGAGGTTGGTCCAGCGGGCAAAGTCCGCCATCTGCGCATCACTCAGGCCGTCGGCGTTTAACACCACGGCCACGGGGTTGCCCTTGAGCGCACTGCTGCTGAACACATCCACTTGCTTGAATTCGAATTGATTCACACGCAACTCCTGTCAAATACGCACCCCCATGGCAGTGCCCGCACGGGTGCTGGGTCGGGTAGCCCGCAACATAGAATCTCGCGCCCCACGTGACAAGGTATTATCCCCGCCAGTTTTCACTCTGGAGTTCAGCATGACCGCACGTACCTTTCTCATCACCGGCGCCAGTAAAGGAATCGGACGCGCGCTGGCGATTTATCTGTCAGAAGCAGGCCACACCGTCGTCGGCATTGCGCGCCATGCCGACGACCCTTCCTTCCCCGGCACGCTGGTGGCGCTGGACTTGGCGGACCGTGCGCGCAGTGCGCAGGTCCTGGCCGAACTGAGCGAACGCTTTGCATTTGACGGGCTGGTTAACAACGTCGGGCTGGTGCGCCCGCAGGCGTTGGGCGAGATTGATCTGGAAGCCTTCGACGACGTCATGCGGGTCAACCTGCATTCGGCTTTACAAGCCACTCAAGCCCTGCTGCCAGGCATGCGCACCCGGGGTTGGGGACGTATCGTGAACATTTCCAGCTTGACCGTGCTGGGCATCACGCAGCGCACGGCCTATGCGGCAGCCAAGGCCGCGCTGGTCAGTTTCACCCGCTCGTGGTCGCTGGAACTGGCGCAAACCGGGATCACCGTCAACGCCGTAGCACCCGGCCCGACCGAAACCGAGCTGTTCCGCGCCAACAACCCGCCGGGGTCCGAAGGCGAAGCCCGTTATCTGGCAGGCGTACCCATGGCGCGCCTGGGCCAACCCCACGAGATTGCCTCTGCGATTGCGTTTTTGCTGTCTGAAAACAGCGGCTATATCACGGGCCAAACCCTGTTCGTTGACGGCGGTGCATCGGTGGGCAAAGCCGCGTTTTAACGACGCGCCATAAAAAACGGCGACCTGTGCAGGTCGCCGTTCAACTTACTTGAACTGCCGGCTCAACCCCGGCGGCACGCCGCTGATGTCGGTCTCTTCCCACGGCCCGTTCGGGCTGACAGAACGGCTCCAGCCGTTGCTCCAGCGGTAGTACGTGCGCTGGCGATAGAACGTGTTCGGCTGAGCATCCAAGACATACACCCCCAAACGCGCATCCCAATGGCTTGGCCCGCCCGGTGGCGGAGCAAAAGTGGCCGACGTCCGCGGCAGCGGTTTTGGCGGCTTGGGAATCGGCATGTCGGGCAACGGCTTTGCCGCGGGCGATGACGGCTGCGGCACGCGCGCAGGCGCGGTTGGAGCCTGCTGATCCGAAGGCTGATGAACCGCACAGGCGCTCAGGCCTAAGGCGAAACTGAGCAAGGTGATGCGGGCAAGCGGTCTCATACTGTGTTCTCTTGTCGTTAATTGTCCCCGCCGGCGCGCAGGTGCTTCGCGATGCGCGCGCGTGCCCGCGGGGACAATGTGGACCGGCTACTGGTCCGGGCTGTCGATGATCAGCTGTTGCAGCGCAGTGGTGCTGCTGGACAGCGGTTTGCTGCGCCCGGCCCATTCGCCTGCTGTCGGTTGGCCAGCACGAGAGACGCGCGCAACCAGTTGGACTTCAAGAAAGTTCGACAGTTTCAATTGCGGCATCATCGCGTCGCTGTCACCCAGCGCCACGGTGATCGGCAAATCAGCAACCGTCACCCGCTTGACCGCCAATGGCGCGGGCGGTCCGGTCACGGCACGGGCGAAAATGAACACGCTGTCGGTGGGCAGCACACGGGCTTTCACCGCGTCGGCCAAGTCCACGCTGACGTTGATCGACGCTTCGGCCTTGGCAACAGGTGCCGCTTCAACCTTCTCGCCACTGGCCTGCAACTGCTCGCGGGCTTTCTGAATGCCGCCTTCCAGGGCGGCGCGGGATGCATCGCCTTCAGGCAGTTCGTTCATCAGCCGCTGCCAGTAGCCAATGGCCTCCTGATAGCGCCTGGCTTCAAACGCCGCGATGCCCAGCAGCCCAAGGCTGGTGACTTCCTTGGGGTCCGCCTTCAGCGCTTCATCGGTCAACGCCTGGGTCTTGTCGCTCCACTGCTTGTTGTCGGCAAAGTACTGCGCCTGTGCCCACTGCCCCAGCAGTTCAGGCTGGCGACCGGCCACCGCTACGGTGCGCTCAAACACCTTGGCGGCATCGGCCGGACGGTTTTGCGCCATGTAAGCACGACCGAGGAAGTACAGGCCTTCGGCCGATTCGGGCTGCGCGACCGCAGCGCGCTCCAGGCGGGCCACCATTTCGTCAAGGGACTGCGGCGGCTGGGCAAACTCACGGGTCAGCTCGACCTTGTCGCTCGCGCCATAATGCATGTACAGCGCCACGCCCAGCACCGGCACCATGAAGGCAGCCAGCAGGGGCACCAATTTACCGAGGCTGGACACCCGCGCCGGAGCAGCACCTTCCGTGTCGGCCAGCAGCTCACGCGCAGCTTCCGCCCGGCCTGCCTCCAATTGCGCGTCGGTCAACACGCCGTCATCGCGTTGCGCCTGCAACTCGGCCACACGCTCCTGATACAGCGCGACGTTGAGTGCAGTGCGGTCTTCTTCACGCTGGGCGCGGCGAGCGCGCAAGACGGGGATCAAGATAAAGCTGAGGGCGATCAGTAGCAGCAAACCGGCTGCAAGCCAGAAATCAATCATCTTTGGTTTTATCCAGCAAAGTGTCGAGGCGCTGACGCTCCTCGGCAGAAAGGGTGTCCGTGCGGGTGGCGCGGCGGGTGCGACGGCGCCCCACGATCACGCCGATGACCACAAACCCGCCCAGCAGCAAGACCAGCGGCCCGAACCACAGGATCGCGGTCTTGCCGGTCAGCGCCGGTTTGTAACGCACGAAATCGCCGTAGCGGTCGACCATGAAGTCGATGATTTGCTGGTTGTCCTTGCCCTCGCCCAGCATGCGGAAAATCTCGCGCCGCAAGTCGGTGGCAATGGGTGCGTTCGAATCGGCAATGTCCTGATTCTGGCACTTGGGGCAACGCAGCTCTTTGGTCAACTCGCGAAAACGGTCGCGCTCGGCGTCGTTCTTGAACTCATAGGTGTCGATGGCCGCCTGGGCCACCCCTGTCAGGGTCAGGCCAAAGACCAGGGCCGCAAACCAGCGCTTCATGGTTTAGCCTCGTCGACCAGCGCCTGGTATTTGCCCGCCAGTTGTTCACGCCACACGGTTTCGTCGATCACGCCGACGAACTTGTGACGAATGATGCCCTGGCTGTCGATCAGGAACGTTTCCGGGGCGCCGTACACGCCCAAATTCAGACCCAGCGAACCGGCTTCGTCATTGATGTCCAGTTGATACGGGTTGTGGAATTCCTTGAGCCACTTTTGCGCATCGGCGTTGACGTCCTTGTAGTTAACCCCATGGATCACCACACCCTGAGCGGCCAGTTTGGTCAGCACCGGGTGCTCGACGCGGCATGAAATGCACCACGTGGCCCAGACGTTGACCAGTGCCGGCTTGCCTTTGAGGTCGGCTTCGGTGAGGGTTTTGTCACCCTCGACCGAGGGCAGACTGAACGCCGGAAACGGCTTGCCGATCAGGGTTGACGGCAACTCGGTCGGGTCCAGGTACAACCCTTTATAGAGAAAACCCGCCATGGCCAGAAAAATGGCCAGCGGAATCAGCATCAACCAGCGTCTCATGCGGTGGCTCCTGTCATGCCCAGCGCTTCTCGCACGCGGCTTTTCACCTTGACCCGATAACGGCGGTCCAGCGCCGCCAGCAACCCGCCAAACCCGGTGAGCAAGCCACCCAGCCAGATCCAGCGCACAAACGGTTTGACATGAACCCGCACAGCCCACGCGCCATCACCCAAGGGTTCACCCAGCGCCACATACAGGTCGCGGGTGAAACCGGCATCGATACCGGCCTCAGTCATCATCGACGACTGCACGGTGTACAGGCGTTTTTCCGGGTGCAATACGCTGACTTCCTTGCCATTGCGCACCACGCGCACGGTGCCTTTGTCCGAAGTGAAGTTCGGGCCCTGATAATGCTGGGCACCTTCAAAAATGAAGTGATAACCGCCCAGCTCCATGGACTCGCCCGGCGCCAAACGCAGGTCGCGCTCGGCACTGTTCTGGCTCGACAACACCACGCCAATGGCACATACAGCAATGCCCAGGTGCGCAATCTGCATGCCCCAATAACTGCGGGTCAGGCTGCGCAGGCCTTTGAACAGCCCTTTGTGGCGGGTTTTGTCGCCAATGTCGCGCACCCCGGCCAACAGTACCCACGAGGCCAGCATAAAGGTGGTCATGACTGCCCAGTTGAAATCGCCATACGCCACACCGGCAATCGCTGACAACGCCGCACTGCCCAGCAGCACCGGGGTCAGCATGCCCAGCAGCCACTTGACCGGCGTGTCTTTCCAGCGCACCAGCACGCCCACCGCCATCACCACCATCAACACCGCCATCAACGGGATAAACAGCGCATCGAAATACGGCGGGCCGACCGACATCTTGGCGCCAGTCAGGGCATCGAGCACCATCGGGTACAGCGTACCCAACAGAATCATCGACGCTGCCACCACCAGAATCAGGTTGTTGCCCAGTAACAGCGTTTCACGGGACCACAGGTTGAAGCCGACCTGGCTCTTGACCACCGGCGCGCGCAATGCAAACAGCGTCAACGAGCCGCCCACCACAAACAGCAGGAAGATCAGGATGAATACCCCGCGCTCAGGGTCCGAGGCGAACGCGTGAACCGACGTCAGCACACCCGAACGCACCAGGAACGTGCCCAGCAAGCTCAAGGAGAATGCAGCAATGGCCAGCAACACGGTCCAGCTTTTGAATACGCCGCGTTTTTCAGTCACGGCCAACGAGTGAATCAGTGCCGTGCCAACCAGCCAAGGCATGAACGAGGCGTTTTCCACCGGGTCCCAGAACCACCAGCCACCCCAGCCAAGCTCGTAATAAGCCCACCACGAGCCCAGGGTGATGCCGATGCCCAGGAACGCCCACGCCACAATGGTCCACGGCCGCGACCAGCGCGCCCAGGCTGCATCCAGTCGCCCGCCCAGCAAGGCAGCAATGGCAAATGCAAAGGCCACCGAAAAGCCCACGTAGCCCATGTACAACATCGGCGGGTGCACGATCAGGCCGATGTCTTGCAACAACGGGTTGAGGTCATTGCCGTTGGCCGGCATTTGCGGCAGCAGGCGGGTGAACGGGTTGGAGGTCAGGATCAGAAACAGCAGGAAACCGACGCTGATCATGCCCATGATCGACAGCACCCGCGCCAGCATCACGTGCGGCAACTGGCGCGAGAAGATCGACACGGCGAAGGTCCAGCCACCGAGAATCATCGCCCACAACAGCAGCGAACCCTCGTGGGCGCCCCACACCGCGCTGAATTTGTAGTACCACGGCAGCGCGCTGTTGGAGTTGCTGGCCACGTACGCCACCGAGAAATCATCGGCCATGAACGACCAGGTCAGGCAGCCAAAGGCAAACAGCAAAAAGGCGAACTGGCCCCAGGCCGCTGGCTGCGCCAGACTCATCCACAACTTGTCACCACGCCACGCCCCGAGCAGCGGCACGATGGCCTGCACGATGGCAATGCACAGTGCCAGAATCATGGCCAACTGGCCCAATTCCGGAATAAACAGTCCGAACGTCATCACTTAACCTCGTTGGCCGGTGCAGGCGCGGATTGACCGCTTTCGTTCAACGCCTTGGTCACTTCAGGCGGCATGTATTTTTCATCGTGTTTGGCCAGCACTTCATCCGCCACTACCACGCCCTGGGCGTTGAGCTTGCCCAGCGCCACGATGCCCTGCCCTTCACGGAACAGATCCGGCAGGATGCCGCGGTATTGAATGGTCACTGACTTGTTAAAATCGGTCACCACGAATTCGACGTCCAGCGAATCGCCGGAGCGTTTCAGCGAGCCGTCCTGCACCATGCCACCCGCACGGATGCGCGTGTCCAGCGGTGCTTCGCCATTGGCAATCTGGGTCGGGGTATAAAACAGGTTGATGTTCTGCTGCAAGGCGCTCAAGGCCAAGGCCACGGCAGCGCCGACACCGACCAGAATCGCCAGAATGATGATCAAACGTTTTTTACGCAGCGGATTCACTTCGTGTTCTCCCGGCGCAGACGACGCGCCTCTTGTTGCAGATAACGCCGACGCGCCATGATCGGCAACGCCACGTTCAGCGCCAGTACCGCCAGGCAAATGCCATAAGAGGTCCAGACATACACACCGTGATGGCCCATGGCGATAAAGTCGCCAAAAGAAGCAAAACTCATCGCGCACCCTCCAGCGCTTTCAACACTTCAGCTTTGGCCCAATGGGTGCGGGCTTCGCGCTTGAGCACGTCCAGACGCATGCGCAGCAGCACCACGGCGCCAAAGAAACAATAAAACCCCACCACGGTCAGTAGCAGTGGCAGCCACATTTCCATGGGCATCGCCGGTTTTTCGGTGAGGGTGAACGTCGCCCCCTGGTGCAGGGTGTTCCACCACTCCACCGAGTATTTGATGATCGGGATATTGATCACGCCGACAATCGCCAGCACGGCGCAGGCCTTGGCTGCGCTGTCACGATTGGTGATGGCATTGCCCAGGGCAATCAGGCCGAAATACAGAAACAGCAGGATCAGCATCGAGGTCAGGCGCGCATCCCACACCCACCAAGAGCCCCAGGTCGGCTTGCCCCAGACCGCGCCAGTCACCAGCGCCACCGCGGTCATCCAGGCGCCCACCGGGGCGGCGGCCTGCAACGCGACATCGGCGATTTTCATCTTCCATACCAGGCCCACCACGCCGCAGACCGCCAGCATCACGTAGCAGGACTGGGCCAGCATCGCGGCGGGCACATGGATGTAGATGATGCGAAAGCTATTGCCTTGCTGGTAGTCCGGTGGCGCGAAGGCCAGCCCCCACACCACACCACTTACGATCAGCAGCACGGCGGCGATGCTCAACCACGGCAGCAGGCGTGCGCTGATGGCATAGAACCATTTGGGCGAGCCGAGTTTGTGAAACCAAGTCCAGTTCATCACGCTGTTTCCATCACGGTGCCGGTCACGGCAGGTTGAGTGCCATCCCAGCCAGGGTCTTTACTGGCCAATGAATGGCCAGACCTCATTATTCGCCGACGCTGATTTTCAGGCCGGCCGCTATCGCAAACGGTGTCAGGGTTACTGCCAGGGCCGTCAGGCTGCCCAGCCACAGCAGATAACCGGTCGCGGGCATCCCCTGGAGTGCCGCCTGCAAAGCGCCACTGCCCAGAATCAGCACCGGGATATAGAGGGGCAGGATCAACAACGCGAGCAACAGACCGCCCCGTTTGAGACCCACCGTCAGTGCAGCGCCGACGGCACCGAGCAAACTCAGGACCGGCGTGCCAAGCAACAACGACATCAGCAATACCGGCAGACACGCCACCGGCAACCCCAGCATCAAGGCCAGCACGGGTGACAGAATCACCAGCGCCAATCCGGAAAACGCCCAGTGTGCCAGTACTTTGGCCAACACCAGTAGAGCAAGGGGGTGCGACGAAAGGACCCACTGCTCCAGCGATCCGTCTTCGAAATCACTGCGGAAAAGCCCGTCCAGCGAGAGCAGGACCGATAAAAGGGCTGCCACCCAGAGCAGCCCCGGAGACAAGGTTTGCAACAATTGAGTCTCGGGTCCGACCGCCAACGGGAACATGGCAATCACGATGGCGAAGAACACCAGCGGGTTGGCCAGTTCAGCCGGACGACGGAATAACAGGCGCGCCTCGCGCGCCACCAGCACAGCAAACACACTCATACGGCCCAACGCCCCAAATCTATGTCGCGATACCCGGCAGGCAGGCGGCTCAAGGTGTGGTGCGTGGTGAGCACCACCATGCCGCCCTGCTCACAGTGACGGGCCAGATGTTCTTCAAGCTGGGCGACACCTTGTTTGTCGAGCGCGGTAAAGGGTTCGTCGAGGATCCACAGCGGCGGGCTGTCGAGGTGCAAGCGGGCCAGCGCGACACGCCGTTGCTGACCGGCCGACAAGGTGTGGCACGGCACGTCCTCGAAGCCTTTGAGGCCCACGGCGGCCAGCGCGGCCCAGATGGCATCGCGCGAGGCCGGGCGATGCAAGGCACACAGCCAGTTGAGGTTCTCTTCGGCCGTCAGCAGGTCTTTGATCCCGGCCGCATGCCCGATCCACAGCAGGTTGCTGGCCAGTTCAGTGCGCTGGCCGCTCAAAGGCTGGCCATTGAGGCGAATTTCACCCGCCGTCGGTTGCATCAATCCGGCCAACAAGCGCAGCAGGCTGGTTTTGCCGCTGCCGTTGGGGCCGCTGATTTGCAACATGTCACCGCTGGCCAGACGCAATTCGAGGTCTTCGAACAACATCCGCCAGTCACGCTCACAGGCGAGCGCTACGGCTTCTAGAAGAGGGCTGGTCACGTAATTGAGGCCTTCACGGTTCAAGTCGGCTCAGGCGCGGCCGTTAAAGTGATGCAGGATAAATGCATTTGCGGCCTGTTTCAGAGAGCTGGATCAAACAATTTTGAAGTTTTGCTGCCCTCTGAACGACGGGGCGGCATTATACATGCCATGTCCTACTCTAAAGAGGGCAATTTCGACAGGTTGTAACGATGAAAGGCGACATGAATATTCCTCCGCTCCCAGCCGCCGTGGCAAACGGTGCACGTGCAGGCGTGGTGGGCGGTGAACTGCTGAAATTGTTGCAGCCCCTCGATGGCTTGATTGGCCCCGGCCAAAGCGCCCAGGCCGAAGTGCTATCGCTCAAGCAGGACAACCTCGCGTTTCAACTGTTGCTCAAACTCACACTGGCGGGCGGGCGCCAAACCCATGTGCAAGCCAACAGCCCGTTTCCCTTGCCGCAAGGCACGCAGTTGGCTGTCACCCAACCGACCTCCGGCAGCCTGGCCATCAGCGTGCAGCAGGCACTGAGCAGCAGTGTCGCCACCCTCACCCGCCTCGACACCGGACAACTGCCCTTAGGCACCTTGCTGCAAGGCAAAGTGCTGACCACTCAACTCGTGCCGCAACCCACGGGGCAGCCCGCCCTTTACCGCTCACTGGTGACCCTGCTCAACACCGCGCTGAGCGGCACCACCCTGGCACTGGACAGCCCGCACCCCTTGCGCATCGGCAGCCTGCTGACGGCCCGGGTGCAAGGCGAGCAAAGTCTCACGTTCGTGCCCCTGAGCGGGCGACAGGATCAACTGGCGATTGCGCAACACCTGGTCACACAACAGCGCGCGCAGGGCTCGCTCGATGGGCTGCTGACGGCCTTGCAAAAACTGCCGCCCGGCGACACGTTACCCGCCGACGTGCGCGCGTCCATCGACAAACTGCTCGCCAGCTTGCCCACACCCGCGCAATTAAGCACTGGCAAAGGCCTGAGCGACGCCTTGCTCAACAGCGGAGGGTTTCTTGAGGCCAAGCTGCTGGGCGGCCAAGCGCAAAGCCTGGCCCCCGACCTCAAAGCCACCTTGCTGCGCCTGATTGCCCAGATCGCACCGGGCATTCCGTCCAGCAGTGCGTTCAACCCCGGCATGGCCGCCAGCGCACAGGCCCAAGCCATGCCCACCTTTGTGCGCAACGCCCTGGGCATGCTCGGTCAGGTCAGTGCCAAGCCCCAACCGGGCGGCTTCCCGCTGCCTGGCCGTACCCTGCAAAGCGCAGAAGGTGAAGACAGCCTCGAAAGCCTGTTAAAACTGGCGGCGGCCGCCATTTCCCGCCTGCAAAGCCACCAACTCTCCAGTCTGGAACAAAGCGGTCGCACCCCGGACGGCGGCGTCCTCACCACCTGGCAGCTGGAAATCCCCATGCGCAACGCCCACGACATCGTGCCACTGCAAGTGAAATTCCAGCGCGAAGACCCGCCCGAACAAGCCCCGGAAGACAAGCGTGAAACCCGCGAAATCAAAGACGCGCTGTGGCGCGTGGAACTCGCCTTCGACCTCGCCCCGCTCGGGCCGCTGCACGTGCAGGCGCAACTGTTGCGCGGCAACCTGTCGGGGCAACTCTGGGCGCAACACGCCTTCACCGCAGACCTGATCGAAAGCCAACTCGGCCTCTTGCGCCAGCGCCTGAACGACGCTGGCCTGAGCGTGACCGACCTCGACTGCCATCAGGGCACACCGCCTCAGGGCAACCACAGGCCACTGGAACAACGCTGGGTGGACGAAACCGCATGAGCACACCGAACCCGCCGCGTCAGGCGATTGCCCTCAAATATGACGGCAAACAGGCACCGACCCTCACCGCCAAGGGCGACGACGAACTGGCCGAAGCCATTCTCAAACTCGCCCGCGAGTATGAAGTCCCGATTTACGAGAATGCCGAGCTGGTGAAACTGCTGGCGCGCATGGAGTTGGGGGACAGCATCCCGCAAGAGTTGTACCGCACACTGGCTGAAATCATCGCCTTCGCCTGGCAGCTTAAAGGGAAATTTCCGACTGGCTTTGATTCGAACCCGCCCATGCAAGAGCGCGATATCACCCCCGAATGACCCACGCCTGCCCCGCAGAGCGCGGGGCAAACCTGTGCCAGATCCAGAACGCCTAGCCTTTGTGCATCTTGCTCATCAACTCAGCCTCTGCCTGGGTCAAGCCACAGGACTCGGTCAGTTCGTCGATGCTGGCACCCATGCCCACCAGACGCGCCGCCTGGGAAAACGACAGGCTGGTCGGGTCGCGCTGTTCCAGCTGGGTCAACTTCTCAGGCAACGGTGCCACCACGGCGCGCAGTTCATGCAATTCTTCGCCCATTTGCACGCTGCCGTTCTGGTAAGTGTCCAGCCGCCTCCCCAGTTCCTTGATGCGCTGATCGCGCAGCGCATCCCCTGCGGCCTGTTGTGCCGCGATCAGGCGCTGGCCGCGAACGTAGGACACGAACATCCACACCGTCAGCAACCACAACAAGCCCAGGACGAGTACCGCTCCCTCAAGCATCAATCAGATGTTCTCCAGGTCCGACCATTCTTCTTCGCTCATCATTTTGTCCAGCTCAACCAAAATCAACAGTTCGTTGTTTTTGTTGCACACGCCCTGGATAAACTTGGCGGATTCTTCGTTGCCCACGTTCGGCGCTGTTTCAATCTCAGACTGGCGCAGGTAAACCACTTCCGCCACGCTGTCGACCAGAATCCCGACCACTTGCTTGTCGGCTTCAATGATCACGATGCGCGTGTTGTCAGTAATCTCGGCGTTCAACAGTCCAAAACGCTGGCGGGTGTCAATCACCGTCACCACGTTGCCGCGCAGGTTGATGATGCCCAACACGTAGGAAGGCGCACCCGGCACGGGTGCGATTTCGGTGTAGCGCAACACTTCCTGGACCTGCATCACGTTGATGCCGTAGGTCTCGTTGTCCAGCTTGAAGGTAACCCATTGCAGGATCGGATCTTCGGACGACGCCTTTGCACTTGACTGATTCATACCCCAAACCCCTGACTAAATACCGCTTAAGCGGCGAGTGTGCTGTCTGACCGCGCCGAGGCCCGGTCGTTAATGTTGTGTTATGTGTGTGGCACGGGCGCCGCTTTGCTCATGTGCTTGACCGCGCCGCTGGCGATCAGCTCGGCCAGTTCGGACACATCCAGCAGCGCGCACATGTGCTCAATCACGGTGCCCGCCAACCATGGCCGCTGGCCACGCTGGGTGCGCCATTTAATTTCATTGGGGTCCAGGCGCAACGAACGGCTGACCTGATGCACCGCCAGCCCCCATTCGTAACCCTGAACCGAAATCACATACTGCAAACCTTCGCGGAAATCGTCGCGGTAGCGGTCGGGCATCACCCAGCGCGCGGTGTCGAGCACTTTGAGGTTGCCACTCTGGCTCGGCAGAATGCCGAGAAACCATTCAGGCTGGCCGAATAAGGGCGTCAACTCACGCCCGGCCAGTGAATAAATCGACCCCAGGCACACCAGCGGCACGGCCAGTGTCAGCCCTGCCACATCGAACAACAGGCATTCAAAAGGCTCGGCAGCCCAGGCCGGGCGTCCGTCGCTGCGCAGCGGCGCGTTACCGCCCGGCGTGGCGGGCAGGTGCACCTCGACCAGCGGCTGGGCCACAGCGCCTTGCGTGTCGACCACCTGCGCAATCTCGGCAGGCACAACCTCAGGCGTGCGCAACGGCACCGCATCGCGCACCTGCTCTTCGAGCACGGCGGCGGCAAAATCATCGCGCTCAACCGGCTCTGCCACCGGCATGATCGGTTCAAGCTCGACCAGCAGCAGCTCTTCAGTGGCCTCTTGCAACAAACCGTCGAGGTAAGACTGCAACGCCAATTGCGGACGCGTAGGAATCATTACAGGTTGCTTCATAACGTGACCCACATCCCGTAAGCGCTTGCGTGACCTTTGAAGGTTATCGGCCGCATCACTTTGTTACTTGAATGCATGGGCACCTCAGGCCACCTGCGGTGAAAGCTGGCGGCTGAGCAAATGCTTGAGCAAGGCGCGATACGCCACCACGCCACGGCTCTTGGGGTCAAATTGCGAGGGTGCCAGGCCCGCCCGGCTGGCATCGCGCAAGCGCGTGTCCACCGGGATGTAACCCTGCCAGATGGTGTCGGGGTACAAATCGCGCAGCACCCGCAAGGTGCTCATGGATGCCTGGGTGCGTCGGTCGAACAAGGTCGGAACGATGCTGAACGGAAGCGCCTGCTTGCGCGAGCGGTTAATCATTACCAGCGTATTGACCATGCGCTCCAGGCCCTTGACCGCCAAATGTTCGGTCTGCACCGGAATCACCAATTGCTGGCTGGCCGCCAGCGCATTGACCATCAACACCCCCAGCAACGGCGGGCTGTCGATGATCGCGTAATCGTAGTCTTGCCAAAGCTGCGCCAGCGCGCGCGCAATCACCAGCCCCAGACCGCTCTGGCCCGGCGACTGGCGCTCCAGCGTCGCCAGCGCCGTACTCGAAGGCAGCAGCGAAATATGGTCATGGCTGGTCGGCAGCAACAGTTGCCCCGGCAAGCCTTCCGGCACCTGCCCCTTGTGCAGGAACAGGTCGTAATTACTGTGCTCAAGGGCATCGGGGTCGTAACCGAAGTAACTGGTCATCGAGCCGTGGGGGTCCAGGTCGACCACCACCACGCGCTTGCCCGCCTCGGCCAGCAAACCGGCCAGAGCAATGGATGTGGTGGTCTTACCGACGCCACCTTTTTGATTGGCTACTGCCCAGACTCTCATTAGCGTGTTCCTCCCGGCGGCAAAAAACCCTGGCCGAGAATTGGCATTCAGTTAAAGGGCCGGCGACGGAGAATTGACGGCATTCCCGCGAACCGGCGGCGTTGATACCGGCGGTGCAGTTTGTGTGCCAGCCCGCTTCAAGGCTGCATCCGGCGTGGCATGGGCGCTCCCGGTGCCGGTCAGGCTGCGGCGCACATCCAGGTTGCGCGAGACCACCAGCACCACCCGCCGGTTCAGTGCACGGCCTTCGGGCGTGGCGTTATTGGCCACTGGCTGAAACTCGCCATAGCCCACCGACGCCATGCGGGCCGGGTTGACCCCTTGCATGGCGAGCATGCGCACGATGCTCGCTGAACGGGCTGACGACAGTTCCCAGTTGGTGGGGTACTGCGCCGTACGGATCGGCAAGTCGTCCGTAAACCCTTCGACGTGGATCGGGTTATCGAACGGTTTGAGGATCGCCGCCACCTTGTCGATGATGCTGAACGCCACATCGCTGGGCATCGCATCGCCGCTGCCAAACAGCAAGCTGGAATTAAGCTCGATCTCGACCCACAACTCATTGCCGCGCACGGTCAACTGGTTGGACGCAATCAAGTCGCCAAACGCATTCGTGATGTCATCGGCAATGGTTTTCAGCGGGTCGCTGGTGATCTGCCCGATGCCAGCATCCGTCTGCTCGCTGTCTTTGACCAGAGGCTTGGCGGGCTGGGTGGTCAATGGCCGCTCCTCACCAATCGGGATCGGCTTCATCGTGCGTTCGGCATCGTTGAACACCCCCACCAGTGCCTGGGAGATGATTTTGTATTTGCCTTCATTGATCGAAGAGATCGAATACATGACCACGAAAAACGCGAACAGCAAGGTGATGAAGTCCGCATAGGACACCAGCCAGCGCTCGTGATTGACGTGTTCTTCAGGCTGCCGACGGCGACGGGACATAGCGCAAACTCTCCATTAATCCATGAAGCCCTGAAGCTTCAACTCAATGGAACGCGGGTTCTCGCCTTCAGCGATCGACAGAATGCCTTCGAGCAACATTTCGCGGTAACGCGACTGGCGCATGGCAATCGACTTCAGCTTGCTGGCAATGGGCAACAGAATCAGGTTGGCACTGGCCACGCCATAGATAGTGGCAACGAAGGCCACGGCGATACCGCTGCCCAACTGCGTCGGGTCGGCCAGATTGCCCATCACGTGAATCAAGCCCATCACCGCACCGATGATGCCGATGGTCGGCGCATAGCCGCCCATGCTTTCGAACACCTTGGCGGCTTCGATATCGCGGCTCTCCTGGGTCATGAAATCGACTTCCAGAATGCTGCGGATGGCTTCGGGCTCAGCGCCATCGACCAGCAATTGCAAGCCTTTGCGCGAATAATCGTCGGGTTCGGCATCTGCCACGCCTTCCAGCCCCAACAGGCCTTCTTTACGCGCCGTGAGGCTCCAGTTGACGACGCGGTCCACGCCGCCAGCCAGATCGATGTGCGGCGGGAAGAAAATCCACACCACGGTTTGCATGGCGCGCTTGAACGCGCTCAGCGGCGACTGCAACAACGCGGCGCCGATGGTGCCACCCAGCACAATCAGGGCCGCCGGGCCATTGGCCAGCGCGCCCAGATGGCCGCCTTCGAGGTAGTTACCACCAATGATGGCCACGAAGGCCATGATGATGCCGATCAGGCTCAGTACATCCATCAGTGACACGCCTCGACCAAGTGCTTGCCGATGTCATCCAGGCTGTACACCGCATCCGCCAGGTTGGCTTTGACGATGGCCATGGGCATGCCGTAAATCACACAACTGGCCTCGTCCTGCGCCCAGACATTGCTGCCGCCCTGCTTGAGCAAGCGCGCGCCTTCACGGCCGTCGGCCCCCATACCGGTCAACACCACTGCCAGCACTTTGTCGCCGTAGGACTTGGCCGCTGAACCGAAGGTGATGTCCACACACGGCTTGTAATTCAGACGCTCATCGCCCGGCAGGATGCGTACCGCGCCACGGCCGTCGATCATCATCTGCTTGCCGCCCGGCGCCAGTAGCGCAAGGCCCGGACGCAACATATCACCGTCTTCGGCTTCTTTCACACTGATACGACACAGCTTGTCCAGCCGCTCGGCAAACGCCTTGGTGAACGCTGCAGGCATGTGTTGCACCAGCACGATGGGCGCCGGGAAGTTGCCCGGCAGTTGGGTCAGGACCCGTTGCAAGGCCACAGGCCCACCCGTGGAGGTGCCAATCGCTACCAGTTTGTAGGCTTTGCGCTTGGGCGCTGGCGAAGTCGGGGTTGCCGCCGGTGCACTGCGGCTGGCAATCGGCGTGGTGCGGGTCGGTGCCGGGGACGCAGGCGTGGCCGCAGGCGCGAAACCGCTGACCGCCGGACGTGGTGCAGGCGACGGCGCTGGCGGCTGCGAAGCGCCATAGCCGGAAAACCGGCGATTGCTGCGCGAGATGGTGTGCACCTTCTCGCACAGCAATTGCTTGACCTTCTCGGGGTTGCGCGAGATGTCTTCGAAATTTTTCGGCAGGAAATCCACTGCCCCGGCGTCCAGTGCATCCAGCGTAACGCGGGCACCTTCATGGGTCAGGGAAGAGAACATCAACACCGGGGTCGGACACTTCTGCATGATGTGACGCACGGCCGTGATGCCGTCCATCATCGGCATCTCGTAGTCCATGGTGATCACGTCCGGCTTGAGCGCCAGCGCCTGATCAATCGCCTCTTTGCCATTGGTGGCGGTGCCGATCACTTGAATCGTCGGGTCAGCGGACAGAATCTCCGAGACACGGCGGCGGAAAAAACCGGAATCATCCACCACCAGGACCTTGACTACCATAAACACTCCGTTAGGCGGCGCGGGACGCAACCGCCCCGCTCCACCAGAATCAAATACGCCGTGCGGCGTAGCGTTTGAGCATGCTCGGAACATCCAGAATCAAGGCAATACGGCCATCACCGGTAATGGTGGCGCCCGACATGCCAGGCGTGCCCTGGAGCATTTTGCCCAACGGTTTGATGACCACTTCTTCCTGACCGACCAACTGATCGACCACAAAGCCGATGCGCTGGGTGCCCACCGACAGAATCACCACATGCCCTTCGCGCTGCTCTTCGTGGGCAGCCGACGCCACCAGCCAGCGCTTGAGGTAGAACAATGGCAGCGCCTTGTCGCGCACAATCACCACTTCCTGGCCGTCCACCACATTGGTGCGCGACAGGTCGAGGTGGAAAATCTCGTTCACGTTGACCAGCGGGAAGGCGAAGGCCTGATTGCCCAGCATCACCATCAAGGTCGGCATGATCGCCAGGGTCAGCGGCACCTTGATCACAATCTTCGAACCCTGGCCCAGGGTCGAATAGATGTTCAGCGAGCCGTTGAGCTGGGCGATTTTGGTTTTCACCACGTCCATGCCCACGCCACGGCCCGACACGTCGGAAATCTCGGTTTTGGTCGAGAACCCCGGCGCAAAAATCAGGTTGTAACAGTCGGACTCGCTCAGGCGATCGGCGGCGTCCTTGTCCATCAGGCCTTTCTTCACGGCAATGCCGCGCAGAATATTGGCGTCCATGCCTTTGCCGTCATCGGAGATGGACAGCAGGATGTGGTCGCCTTCCTGTTCGGCCGAAAGGATTACCTTGCCGCAGCGAGACTTGCCGGCCGCTTCGCGCTCTTCCGGGGTTTCGCAGCCGTGGTCGACCGCGTTGCGCACCAAGTGAACCAGCGGGTCGGCCAGGGCTTCTACCAGGTTCTTGTCCAGGTCGGTTTCTTCGCCCACCAGCTCAAGGGTGATTTCTTTCTTGAGCTGACGGGCCAGATCGCGAACCAGTCGCGGGAAGCGACCGAACACTTTCTTGATGGGCTGCATCCGGGTCTTCATCACCGCGGTTTGCAGGTCTGCGGTCACCACGTCGAGGTTGGAGACCGCCTTGGACATGGCTTCGTCATTGCTGTTGAGGCCCAGGCGCACCAAACGGTTACGCACCAGCACCAACTCACCGACCATGTTCATGATGTCGTCCAGGCGCGCCGTGTCGACCCGCACTGTAGTTTCCGCTTCCGAGGCGGCCGGTTTGTCCGGGTGGGCCGCTGCCGCGCGGGCCGGGGCGACCGGGCGTGCTGCCGGTTCAGGCTTGCTGGCCACAGCGGCCGCTGCCGCAGGCGCCGCAGCGGGTTTGGCCGCGACAGGCTGGGCGGGGACTTCGGTGAACTTGCCCTTGCCGTGCAACTCGTCGAGCAACGATTCAAATTCGTGATCGGTGATGTGGTCCGGGTTGGCCGGTGCGACAGCCGCCGGTGCCTCAGGCGCCACGGAGGCCGAGGCATCCAGCGCATCGGCACTGAACGAGCCTTTACCGTGCAACTGATCGAGCAACGCTTCGAATTCGTCGTCGGTGATTTCGTTACTGGCAGTCGCGGCCGGTTCTGCGGGTTGAGCCGCAGGCGTGGCAGCCACGGCGTCTGGTGCAAACTGACCTTTGCCGTGCAACTGGTCCAGCAACGACTCAAACTCGGCGTCAGAAATTTCGTCGCTGGCAGGGGCAGATGAAGCCGACTGTCCAGGCGCGGTAACGGGCGCCGCAGCAACCGCAGACCCGCCAGCCGCTGCTTCAGCTTTGACCGCATTCAGCGAGTCCAGCAACAGCTCGAATTCGTTATCGGTGATGTCACCGCTGTCTTCGGCCACCGGTTGCGGCGCAGGCGCCACGGCGGCTGGCTCAACCACCGGGGCAGCTTGTGCCGCCGCAGGCTCGGCCAAACGCGCCAGGGCAGCCAGCAACTCCGGCGTCGCGGCCGTGATCGGTGCGCGTTCGCGCACTTCACTGAACATGCCGTTGACCGCGTCCAGCGCTTCCAGGATCACGTCCATCAGCTCCGAATCGACGTGCCGTTCACCCTTGCGCAGGATGTCGAACACGTTCTCGGCGATGTGACAGCACTCCACCAGCTCGTTGAGCTGGAGGAAGCCGGCGCCCCCTTTTACAGTGTGAAAACCGCGAAAAATTGCATTGAGCAGGTCGGCATCATCCGGTCGGCTTTCCAGCTCGACCAGTTGTTCGGACAACTGCTCTAGAATTTCGCCGGCTTCAACCAGGAAATCCTGAAGGATTTCTTCATCGGCGCCGAAGCTCATGTACGTGCTCCTTAGAATCCAAGACTTGAAAGCAAATCGTCTACATCGTCCTGACCGGACACGACGTCATCACGCTTATCGGCATGAATCTGCGGACCTTCACCCTGCGCCAGGTTTTTTTGCGGATTATTTTCAGCCCGCAGTGCTTCGCGGTCATGCTCGATCCCTGCGAAACGGTCAACCTGACTGGCCATCAGCACCAGTTTGAGCAGATTGCTTTCAACTTCGGTTACCAGCTGCGTGACCCGTTTGATCACTTGACCGGTGAGGTCCTGGTAATCCTGAGCCAACAAAATATCGTTCAGGTTGGCGGAGACCACGTGGCTTTCTTCTTCGCTACGCGTCAGAAAACCGTCAACCCGGCGCGCCAGATCCCGAAATTCCTCGGCACTGAGCTCGCGACGCATGAAGCGCCCCCACTCCGCACTCAAGGTTTTGGCTTCGGCGCCCAGGCTGTTGACCACGGGCGTGCTGTTCTCCACCAGGTCCATGGTGCGGTTGGCCGCCGCTTCCGTTAAACGCACAACATACGACAAACGTTCCGTGGCATCCGTGATCTGCGACACTTCTTCGGCTTGCGGCATGTGCGGGTCAATGTGGAAGTTGACGATTGCACTGTGCAGCTCGCGCGTCAGCTTGCCGACTTCGCGGTACAGGCCCCGGTCGCGGGTCTGGTTCAATTCGTGAATCAGCTGCACAGCGTCGCCAAACTGGCCTTTTTCAAGGCTGTCGACCAACTCGCGAGCATGTTTTTTCAAGGTCGATTCAAAATCGCCCTGGCTAGCCTCTTTATGCTCCATAACGCCCCCGTGGCGAGTCGATCAACCGATGCGTTCGAAGATCTTTTCGATCTTCTCTTTGAGTGCCAAGGCAGTGAACGGCTTGACGACATAGCCGTTAACACCGGCTTGCGCCGCTTCGATGATTTGCTCGCGCTTGGCTTCGGCAGTCACCATCAGCACGGGCATGTGCTTGAGTTTTTCATCCGCGCGCACGTGGCGCAGCAGATCAATGCCGGTCATGCCCGGCATGTTCCAGTCCGTTACCAGAAAGTCGATATGACCTTGATTGAGGATCGGTATCGCCGTGGTGCCATCATCGGCCTCGACGGTATTGGTGAACCCCAGGTCACGCAGCAGGTTTTTAATGATCCGCCGCATCGTCGAAAAATCATCAACGATGAGGATTTTCATATTCTTGTCCAATTCGACCTCCAAGCAGTCTTAAAACGCGCCCAGCACCTGGGCGCGCCATTCAATCAATTCAGTAAACCTTAACCCTGTAGCCGCCACCGCCGACCGCGACGCGGATGCAGCGACCGTCTGTGACAGAAGGTCTTGCGGCCTTATCGCAGCCTGCGGCAGCGGCTACAGGGGGTAAATCGTGTGGACGGCGGCGTATCAGCGCGCTCGCCATTCCGCCAGGCGCCCGCGCAAACGCGCGGCACACTGGCTGTGCAACTGGCTGACACGCGACTCGCTCACGCCCAGCACCTCACCGATTTCCTTGAGGTTGAGTTCTTCGTCGTAGTACAGCGCCAGCACCAGCCGCTCGCGCTCCGGCAAGTTGGCGATCGCTTCGGCCAACGCAGCCTGGAAACGCTCGTCTTCCAGGTCCCGCGACGGCTCAAGGTGCGCACTGGCGCCGTCCTCGTGCAGCCCTTCATGCTCGCCGTCCTGCAACAGGTCGTCGAAGCTGAACAGGCGGCTGCCCAAGGTGTCATTCAAAATGGCGTAATAATCATCAAGGCTTAAATTGAGTTCGGCCGCAACTTCGTGATCTTTAGCGTCACAGCCGGTTTTTGCTTCAATTGCCCGAATTGCGTCGCTGACCATGCGTGTGTTGCGGTGGACCGAGCGGGGAGCCCAGTCACCCTTTCGCACTTCATCAAGCATCGCGCCACGGATGCGAATACCCGCGTAGGTTTCGAAACTTGCACCTTTGCTGGCGTCGTATTTGGTCGAGACTTCGAGCAGGCCGATCATGCCGGCCTGAATCAAATCTTCAACTTGCACACTGGCCGGCAGACGCGCCAGCAGGTGGTAGGCAATGCGCTTGACCAAAGGGGCGTAGCGTTCGATCAGCTCGTACTGACTGTCGCGCGATGACTTGCTGTACATGCGATAGCCGCTTGCTGTCATGGAGACGTACCTACATTGGTTTGCTGCACCAGGCGCTCAACAAAGAACTCCAGGTGCCCACGGGGATTGGCAGGCAATGGCCAAGTGTCAACTTTCTGCGCAATGGCCTTGAACGCCAGCGAGCATTTAGAGCGCGGGAACGCTTCGTACACAGCGCGCTGCTTTTGCACAGCCTTGCGCACACTTTCGTCGTACGGCACGGCGCCCACGTATTGCAGGGCTACGTCCAGAAAGCGGTCGGTGACTTTGGTCAGCTTGGCGAACAGGTTGCGCCCTTCCTGCGGGCTCTGCGCCATGTTGGCCAGCACGCGGAAGCGGTTCATGCCGTAGTCCCGGTTGAGCAGTTTGATCAACGCATAGGCGTCAGTGATCGAGGTCGGTTCGTCGCAGACCACCAACAGCACTTCCTGCGCAGCGCGCACAAAGCTGACCACTGAATCGCCAATCCCGGCGGCCGTGTCGATCACCAGCACGTCCAGGTTGTCACCGATCTCGCTGAAGGCCTGAATCAGCCCCGCATGCTGGGCCGGACTCAGGTGAACCATACTTTGAGTGCCCGACGCCGCCGGCACGATACGAATCCCGCCAGGGCCAGGCAGCAGCACATCGCGTAGCTCGCAACGGCCCTCGACCACATCGGCCAGGGTGTATTTGGGGGTCAGCCCCAGCAGTACGTCGACGTTTGCCAACCCCAGGTCAGCATCCAGCAACATCACTCGTCTGCCCAGCTCGGCAAGAGCCAGCGACAAGTTGACTGAAACGTTAGTTTTACCGACGCCACCCTTGCCGCCGGTCACTGCGATCACCTGTACGGGATGCATGCTGCCCATGATCTTTCTTTACCTTGTCTTACTTAGACGCGGCTACACAGGTTGGCTGCGGGTTCCTCAACGGGAACAGGATGTGCAGACCATCAATGTAGGTACATTCCAACGTAATCATCACTGCCTCAGCCGACCCGTTTGGAAGGGCTGTGGTAGATATCAGCGAACATGTCGGCCATGGCCTCTTCGCTGGGTTCTTCCTGCATTTGCACACTCACCGCACGGCTCACCAACTGGTGACGACGCGGCAAATGGAGATCGTCCGGGATACGCGGACCGTCCGTGAGATAGGCCACTGGCAGCTCGTGGCTGATGGCCAGACTCAATACTTCACCAAGGCTCGCCGTTTCATCCAGTTTGGTCAGGATGCAACCGGCCAGCCCGCAACGTTTATAACTGTGGTACGCCGCCGCCAGCACTTGTTTCTGACTGGTGGTGGCCAATACCAGATAGTTTTTGGATTTAATGCCGCGCCCCGCCAGGCTTTCGAGCTGCAAGCGCAGCGCCGGGTCACTGGCTTGCAGGCCCGCGGTGTCCACCAGCACCACGCGCTTGCGTACCAGCGGCTCCAGGGTTTGCCCCAACGATTGGCCGGGCGCCACGTGCGTGACCGGCACATTGAGGATCCGGCCCAGGGTTTTAAGTTGCTCCTGCGCGCCGATCCGGTAGCTGTCCATGCTCACCAACGCGATGTTTTGCGCGCCGTACTTGAGTACATAACGCGCCACCAGCTTGGCCAGCGTGGTGGTCTTGCCCATGCCGGCCGGGCCGACCATGGCGATCACACCACCGTCTTCGAGCGGCTCGACTTCAGGGGTCGCGATCATGCGGGCCAAATGCGCCAACAGCATGCGCCAGGCCTGACGCGGCTCGTCAATTTCGGTCACTTGCTCCAGCAAGTCACGGGCCAGCGGGCCGGACAAACCAATGCGTTGCAAACGGCGCCACAAATTGGCTTGCGCCGGTTTGCTGCCTTGCAACTGATTCCAGGCCAACGAGCCCAACTGCACTTCCAGCAACTCGCGCAACCCATTGAGCTCAAAGCGCATGGTGTCGAAGGCGCGTTGATCCATGCTCGGCGCGGCCGGGGCGGCGGGACGCGGCGGCTCTTCGAAGGTCGGCTCAATCAGCGGCTCAGCAGCGGTCAGGGGCAGACCGGCAAACAACTGCCGACTGACATCCGACTCGCCCTCGGCACGCATGCTCAACTCGGCCTGGGCCGACACGATGCGCGACTGGGTCTTGCGCAGCTCTTCTTCAAGTTCGACATTCGGCACACGGGGCGCCAGCGCAGACAATTTGTAGTCCAGCGCAGCGGTCAACTCGACACCGCCGGCAATGCGGCGGTTACCAATAATGGCGGCATCAGCCCCCAGCTCATCACGAACCAGTTTCATGGCCTGACGCATATCGGCGGCGAAAAAACGCTTCACTTGCATAAACCAAACCTCAGCCGTTCGGGCCTACTGTCGCAACGATGGTGACTTGCTTGTTGTCAGGGATTTCCTGGTACGCCAGCACATGCAGGTTCGGCACGGCCAAACGGCCAAACCGCGACAGCATCGCGCGGACCGGGCCGGCCACCAGCAGGATCACCGGATTGCCTTGCATCTCTTGGCGTTGTGCGGCGTCGATCAACGAACGCTGCAGTTTTTCAGCCATGCTCGGCTCCAGCAGAACGCCCTCTTCCTGACCTTGCCCTGCCTTCTGCAGACTATTGAGCAATATTTGTTCCAACCTTGGCTCCAGCGTGATAACTGGCAGCTCAGACTCAACGCCTACAATGCTTTGGACGATGGCGCGGGACAAACCAACGCGCACGGCCGCGACCAAAGCGGCGGTATCTTGACTCTTGTGCGCATTGTTCGCGACGGCTTCGGCAATGCTACGAATGTCGCGCACCGGCACCTGTTCGGCCAACAGCGCCTGCAACACTTTGAGCAGCTGCGACAGGCTCAGCACACCCGGCACCAACTCTTCAGCCAGTTTAGGCGAGGCTTTGGCCAGCAACTGCATCAACTGCTGCACTTCTTCATGGCCAATCAGCTCATGAGAGTGCTTGTAGAGGATCTGGTTCAAATGCGTGGCCACCACGGTGCTAGCGTCCACCACGGTGTAGCCCAGCGATTGCGCCTGACTGCGCTGGCTGACTTCGATCCACACCGCTTCGAGCCCAAAGGCCGGGTCTTTGGCAGTAATGCCGTTCAACGTGCCGAACACCTGACCGGGGTTGATCGCCAGCTCGCGGTCGGGGTAGATCTCGGCCTCGGCCAGAATCACCCCCATCAGGGTCAAGCGGTAGGCGCTGGGCGCCAGGTCGAGGTTGTCGCGGATGTGCACGGTCGGCATCAGAAAGCCCAGATCCTGGGACAGCTTCTTGCGCACGCCCTTGATCCGCGCCAGTAATTGGCCACCCTGGTTGCGGTCCACCAGCGGGATCAAGCGGTAGCCCACTTCCAGACCGATCATGTCGATGGGGGTTACGTCATCCCAGCCCAGCTCTTTGGTGTCTTGCGCACGGGCAGGCGACGGCAGCAGTTCCTGTTGGCGCTGAACTTCTTGCAGCGCCTGAGCCTTGACCACGTTTTGCTTCTTCCACATCAAATACGCCACGCCACCGGAGACGGCGGCCAGGCTCAAGAACGCGAAGTGCGGCATGCCGGGCACGGCGCCCATCACGGCCATCAACCCGGCGGACACCGCCAGCGCCTTGGGCGAGGCGAACATCTGGCGGCTGATCTGCTTGCCCATCTCTTCGGAGCCCGACGCACGGGTCACCATGATCGCGGCGGCCGTGGACAGCAACAGCGAAGGCAGTTGCGCCACCAAACCGTCACCGATGGTCAACAGCGCATAGACCTTACCGGCCTCGCCAAACGACATGCCGTGCTGGAACATGCCGACGGCCATGCCACCGATCAAGTTGATGAACAGAATCAACAGACCGGCGATGGCGTCGCCGCGTACGAATTTGCTGGCACCGTCCATCGAGCCGTAAAACTCAGCCTCTTGCGCGACTTCCTGACGGCGGGCCTTGGCCTGGTTCTGATCGATCAAACCGGCGTTGAGGTCGGCGTCAATGGCCATTTGCTTACCGGGCATGGCATCGAGGGTAAAACGTGCGCTGACCTCAGAGATACGCCCGGCGCCCTTGGTGACCACCACGAAGTTGATGATCATCAAAATCGCGAACACCACGATACCGACCACGTAATTGCCGCCGATCACCACTTCACCGAAGGCCTGAATCACCTTACCGGCGGCGCCGTGCCCCTCTTGACCGTGGAGCATCACCACCCGGGTCGACGCCACGTTGAGCGCCAGGCGCATCAGTGTCGCCACCAGCAGAATGGTCGGGAATACCGCGAAATCCAGCGGACGCAAGGCGTACACACAGACCAGCAGCACCACAATCGACAGGGCAATGTTGAAGGTAAAAAACACATCCAGCAGGAATGCCGGAATAGGCAACATCATCATGGCCAGCATCACCAGCAACAACAACGGCACGCCCAACTGCCCCTGACCCAAACCGGTCAGACCGTTGCGTGCGGTGTTGATTAACTGAGAGCGATCCAATGACATTGCGGGAAACCTTTAGCAAACTTTTGACGCCATGTGCGCCGTGGAGCCTGCCTTTGCAAGAACCCTTCCAACTTTGGCAAATGGCCACATCAGAATGAAAAAGCCCTGAATTCCAGCGCCCGCGCTTGCTCCCTGATCCACTGACGACCGGTGCAGGCACCGGGCGTGCGCGGGTGAAATAGCCGCTCACCCGCGCATGGGCTTGGGGTGGGCCGTTACGCCGGCCTGAGCCGCCACCCCAGCACATCCAGCAGGTCACACCCATCGCGCAGCAATAGCATGGCCGTGGTGGCCAGGTGCTTGAGATCCACCGCGTCTGCGTTTTCCACATCGCGAGCGGCGAAGGTTTCCATCAGCTGCGTGACGGCCAATACGCGTGCAGCGGCGTTGGCATGAAGCACGTCCAGCGGAGCATTGCGGTCAATCAGTAAGGCGGGGATGGTGCAATCGATGGCAGTCAGCGGGATATAGGGAGCGTTCAGCATGAGGAAAGTCCAATGGTTAGAGGCATAAGCCACCTTTCGTCGCCAAACAAAGGGGTGGCAGCTGTGCGCGGGTTGGCGAACCGGTTAACCATAGAAACCCGGCAGACTCGAAAGTCTCCCACGCACAACCGCCATAAAGTCCTAGAGCGCACGGATTGTACGCGCAAAGACTCATGACGTTTCTGCATCTACGGTTAAATTCCGAGTCGCCAAACCCGGTCGCCATGTGGGCGAGCGCGGACTATAAGCGCCTGCGCAGAGGCGCAGCAAGCAGCAAACCTGTCTGAAGGGGCTGATAATGCTGCAGGCCGACGCGACCGCATGCACACGCCAGACACCCGACCCCGCACACTCACGCAGGGTTCAATTCCAGCGCCACTCCCCCAAATCAATAACCAGGCACGCACTGCTGCTGGCCCCGAACACCACATCAATCTTGCGGTTGGGCTGATAGCGCTCCGACCCGCGCCCGCCAATCAGAATATCCCCGCAGCGCCCGTCCCGCGTGTGCGGCCGATCCTTCCACACCGGCACACTGTCGAGCTTCAACGGGCGCACCAGGTTGCACAGGATAAAACTGCGTGCACAGATCCCATTGATCCCTTCCGAACTCAATGACTTGCGCAAAAATCGCAAAATCGTTTCGCGCTCTTTCTCGCACCGCTCCAGCACGGCGGCGTAATACGCCTCGTGGCCACAACCCTGCGGCACGGTCGGCAGCGAAATCACCGCCAGCAGGTTGGCGCCCTCGGTGCTGAACCCCACCACATGTTGATCGAGCGCCTGATCCAGCCAAAAAATCGCAAACGTGCCCTCCAGCGCGGGGAACGCCGGAAACAACCCCACCAGCTCGGCCATGGCCAAACCGTGGGCATCACTCAACGCATAGGTTTTGACAGACGCATCAGGAATCAGGGTTAACTCAATAGGCATCGCGCATCTCCATTGCCGGTCAACAAACGCCAGGGCGCGCTCTATCCCTAGTTAAGCAGGTTTGGGCAAACCGACTACTGGCAACATTGACAGGGTGACCACCTGATAGAACTGCCAGTACCCGTGACGCCTGCTCGCGCTCATCATCAAGCATTCCTCCACGCGCGCGAGAGCTTCCATGAAAAAAGCACTGCTGTGCAGTTATCACTACGACCCGCTTGATCGGCTGACGGGGCTACTGCCCCATCCACAGGCGACACGCCAACGCTTTTATCGGCAAAACCGGCTTGCCACGCAGATCCAGGGCGAGGTGCGACACATCATCCTGCAGCACGGCGACCAGTTGCTTGCGCTACATAGCCGTGATGCAACGTCATCCGCCAGCACTCTGCTCGCCACCGACACGCAGCACTCCGTGCTGCATACGGTGGGCAGTACAGAACAACGGGCAATGGCGTATTCACCCTATGGACACCATCCAACCGCGGGCGCCAATGAGCATCTTTTGGGGTTTAACGGGGAGTGCGCAGACCCGGTGACTGGGCATTATTTATTGGGCAACGGGTACCGGGCGTTTAATCCCGTGTTGATGCGCTTTAACAGCCCGGACAGTTGGAGCCCGTTTGGTAAGGGCGGGATCAATTGCTACAGCTACTGCCTGAACAATCCGATCAACTATCGCGACCCGTCAGGGCACTTTATCACCTCCTGGAAAAACCTCCTGGCTGTCCAGGGTATTTCTTCATCGATGGGAGGCATAGCCCTTGCCCTCAGTAGCCCTGCCCGCACAAGCGGCCCGGCGCTGGCTGCTTATTTTAGCGGGTCGCTTGGGGTGCTGTATGGCAGCCTTGCAGCAAGAGTGCCGGGAACACGGCTGGGTACAGTCATGGCTGGCACCAGCGCGACGCTCGGTGCTATCTCCATGACGATGGGCGCACGTGCGAGCCGCCAAGGTTTTCGTGGACTGTCGAGTCGAGCCTCACTCAGCTCACTCGACTCACTGGACAATGTGGAAGCAAACATACCTATCGACCCCCCTCCTCCCTATCAACCCCGTGCCTCCGGCTTTCAATTTTCGCCCCGACACAGTCGACAATCATCGCTTCCGGACTATGAAAGTTTGGCCTCTGAAATACAGCGCGCGCCTCGGGATGAAGTACCTGAGTACACGCCTATAAGCCAAGCACATGCAGTGACAACACCTCGAAAAGTGACAGTCAGAATGAGTCACTTACCTGAAGTCCATAGAAGCACGAAAGTTGCGAACACCGGCGCGAGGATTAGAGAGACTCAACTCTAAATCTGCAGAAAAACACGTCACTCATCGCGCCGCAAATCCGGCGGGATGGGCAGGTCGCTGAGCGGATCAGGCCGCTTGCCCTTGCCCGCCTGATGCTGGCGGATCTGGTAGACGTACGCCAGCACTTGGGCCACGGCCAGGTACAAGCCGGCGGGGATTTCCTGGTCCAGTTCGGTGGAGTAGTAGATCGAACGCGCCAACGCTGGCGATTCCAGCAAGAGAATGTCGTGCTTGGCGCCGATTTCCCGGATTTTCAGCGCCAGGAAGTCGCTGCCTTTGGCCAATAGCATCGGCGCAGCGCCTTTCTCGGGGTCGTATTTGAGGGCAACGGCGAAGTGGGTCGGGTTGGTGATGATCACATCCGCATCCGGGATGGCGCTCATCATGCGCCGCTGGCTCATCTCGCGCTGGGTCTGGCGGATCCGTTGTTTGACTTCCGGGCGCCCTTCCTGGTCCTTGTGTTCGTCGCGCACTTCCTGCTTGGTCATGAGCAATTTTTTGTGGCTTTCCCACAACTGCACGGGCACGTCCACGGCGGCAATCAGGATTAACCCGCAGGCCATCCACAACGCACTCCACGCCACCACTTGCAGGCTGTGGATCACCGCCAGTTCCAGCGGTTCATGGGCGATGCGCTGCAAGTCGTCGATGTCGGCCTTAAGCACCAACAAGGCCACGATCAAAATGATGAAGAATTTGGCCAGCGCTTTGAGCAGTTCAACCAGCGCCTTGGCCGAGAACATGCGTTTGATCCCCGCTGCGGGGTTCATGCGGCTGAATTTGGGCGCCAGGCTGCCCGCCGCGAATAACCAGCCCCCCAGCGCAATCGGCCCCACCAGCGCGGCAATCAGCAGGGTGATAAGCACAGGTTGCAGCGCAATCAGCGCGATCTTGCCCGAATGCAGCAGGAAGGCGCCCATGGAGTCCGGGTTGAGCAACGCTTCACGGCTGATGCTGAAGTTGTAGCGCATGATTTCCATCATGTCCTGCGCCAGCGCGCCACCAAAGATGATCAGGCCGATTGAACCGGCGAGCATGATGGCGAGCGTATTCAGCTCTTTAGAGCGTGCGATTTCGCCCTTTTCCCTGGAGTCCTTTTTTCGTTTCTCCGTGGGGTCTTCTGTTTTGTCGGCGCCACTCTCGCTTTCGGCCATGGCTATTTCGCCTGTGCCAGATCACGTAAGAACTGCAAGGCCTCGCTGGCCAGCGGTTGATACTGATTGAGAATGTCCGCCAGGCTGATCCACAGGATCACCATGCCCAGCACCAGCGTCAGCGGAAAGCCGATGGCGAAGATGTTCAACTGCGGTGCCGCCCGGGTCATAACGCCAAAGGCAATGTTGACCACCAGCAGCGCGGTAATCGCCGGCAGCACCAGCATCAGGGCGGCGCCCAACACCCAGCCCAGTTTGCCGACCACTTCCCAAAAATGCAGGGTCAATAAACCGCCACCGACCGGCAACGTGGTAAAGCTTTCGGTGAGCACTTCGAACACCACCAGATGCCCGTTCATGGACAGGAACAGCAACGTCACCAGCATGGTGAAAAACTGCCCGATCACCGCCACGTTGACCCCGTTGGCCGGGTCGACCATGGACGCAAAGCCCATGCCCATCTGGATGGCGACGATCTGCCCGGCCACCACGAACGCCTGAAAAAACAGCTGCAACGAAAAACCCAGCAACGCGCCGATGATGATTTGCTCGGCAATCAGCATCAGCCCGCTCAGGTCCAGCGGGTTGACGGTGGGCAACGGCGGCAGGCTGGGCATGATGGCCAACGTAATGGCAAGCGACAAAAACAGCTTGATGCGTTTGGGCACCAGCGTCGTGCCAATGATCGGCATGGTGGTCAACAGCGCGCCAACCCGGAACAGCGGCAGCATAAAGCTGGCGACCCAGGTACTGATCTGCGCGTCCGTCAGGGCCAGCAGCGACATTTAGCCGATCAACTGCGGAATGCTGCCGTACAACGACAGGATGTATTCCATAAACGTCTGTACCAGCCACGGCCCGGCCACGATCAGGGTCACGAGCATAACCAGCAAGCGCGGCAGGAAGCTCAGGGTCTGTTCGTTGATTTGCGTAGCGGCCTGAAACATGGCGACCATCAGGCCCACCAGCAAGCTGGGCACCACCAGCACCGCCACCATGATGGTGGTGAGCCACAACGCGCTGCGAAACAGGTCAACCGCGACTTCTGGGGTCATTGCGCCTTACTCCCGGACATGGCGTTACACACCGCCAAAACTGCTGGCCAGCGTGCCGATAATCAGCGCCCAGCCATCCACCAGTACAAACAGCATGATTTTGAACGGCAACGAAATAATCAGCGGCGACAGCATCATCATGCCCATGGCCATCAGCACACTGGCCACCACCAGGTCGATGATCAGGAACGGAATGAAGATCATGAAGCCGATCTGGAACGCGGTTTTCAGTTCCGAGGTGACAAATGCAGGCACCAGGATGGTCAGCGGTGCGGCATCCGGGGTGGCGATGTCGGTCCGCTTGGACAGGCGCATGAACAGCTCAAGGTCGCTGGTGCGGGTCTGCGCCAGCATGAAGTCCTTGATCGGGCCTTCGGCCTTGAGAATCGCGTCCTGCGCCGAAAGCTTTTCAGCAAGGTACGGCTGCAAGGCGTTTTCGTTAATTTTGTCGAACACCGGCGCCATGATGAACAGGGTCAGAAACAACGCCATGCCGGTCAGGATCTGGTTGGACGGGGTTTGTTGCAGCCCCAACGCCTGACGCAGGATGGAAAACACAATGATGATCCGCGTGAAACTGGTCATCAGCATGACGAACGCCGGGATAAAGCTCAGCGCCGTCATGATCAGCAGGATTTGCAGGCTGACCGAATACTCTTGCTGGCCGTCGGCACCCGTGCCCAACGTGATGGCCGGGATCGACAACGGATCGGCACCGAACGCCAACGGCGCGGCCAGCGCCAACAACAGCGCAACGACTAAACGCATTACGGCTTGTCCTTCTGATTGCCCATCAGTTCCATCAGGCGCTTGGCAAATTCCGGCGTGGCGGGTTGCGGGGTGGGCGGCAACGTCACCGGCTCCTTGAGCACATGCAATGGCGTGATGCGACCGGGCGTCAGGCCCAGCAGGATCTGCTCATTGCCCACCTGCACCAGCACCAGGCGATCACGTGCACCCAGCGCACGCGAACTGATGAGTTCAATCACCTGCCCCTGGCGCGGCCCGGCGTGCTGAACCCGACGCAACAGCCAGGCCAGGCCGAAAATCAGGCCTAGCACCAGCAGCAGGCCCAGCATCAGTTGGGTCAATTGACCGCCAATGCCGCTACCGACCACTGGCGCAGCCGCCGCAGTCGCAGTGGCCAGCGGCTCGGCCGCCAGCACGCTGAACGGTAACGCCAGTAAACCGCCGAGTAGCCGCTTCACTTAGCGCAGCTTCTTGATGCGTTCGCTTGGGCTGATCACGTCCGTGAGGCGAATGCCGAACTTTTCATTCACCACCACCACTTCGCCGTGCGCAATCAGCGTGCCATTGA
Organism: Pseudomonas sp. WS 5071; assembly: GCF_012985765.1. Taxonomy (NCBI): domain Bacteria; kingdom Pseudomonadati; phylum Pseudomonadota; class Gammaproteobacteria; order Pseudomonadales; family Pseudomonadaceae; genus Pseudomonas; species Pseudomonas sp. WS 5071. The sequence goes on from NZ_JAAQWY010000002.1 coordinate 92,248, forward strand.
CCAGCACGTCCAGCGGCTCACCCGCCAGACGGTCCAGCTCGATCACCGACCCCTGGTTGAGTTGCAGCAAGTTACGGATGTTGATGTCGGTACTGCCCACTTCCATGGAGATTGACACCGGAATGTCCAGAATCACGTCCAGGTTGGGGCCGTCCAGCGTAACCGGCTCATTGTTGCGCGGCACGCTGCCGAATTCTTCCATGGGCACGCGGTTGGACGACGGGGCCTTGGCCGCATCGGCCGCCAGCAACGCGTCAATGTCGTGTTGGCCCACATCGCCGGTTTCTTCCAGCGCAGCCGCCCATTCATCGGCCAGAGCCTGATCTTCGGCGGAAGTCATTTCGTGTTCGTCAGCCATCATTTGTCCTCGGCGGGCAGTCAATCAGTTACAGAGCGAATTCTTGAAACCGGCGCTTAGCGCCGGTCGATGGGTTCAACCACTTGCAGGGCGAGATTGCCCTTGTGCGAACCCAGTTTGACCTTGAACGACGGCACGCCATTGGCACGCATGACCAGTTCGTCCTGCAGCTCGATGGGGATCACGTCGCCGGGCTGCATGTGCAGAATGTCCCGCAGACGCAACTGGCGACGGGCCACCGTGGCACTGAGGGGCACACTGACGTCGAGCACGTCTTCACGCAGCGCCTTGCTCCAGCGCTCGTCCTGATCGTCGAGGTCGGACTGGAAACCGGCGTCGAGCATCTCGCGCACCGGTTCGATCATCGAGTACGGCATGGTCACGTGCAGATCGCCGCCACCGCCGTCCAGCTCGATATGGAAGGTGGAGACCACAATCGCCTCGCTCGGGCCGACGATGTTGGCCATGGCCGGGTTCACTTCCGAGTTGATGTACTCGAAATTGACTTCCATGATCGCCTGCCAGGCTTCTTTCAAGTCGATGAAGGCCTGCTCCAGCACCATGCGCACCACGCGCAACTCGGTCGGCGTGAACTCACGGCCTTCGATCTTGGCGTGACGTCCGTCACCGCCGAAGAAGTTGTCCACCAGCTTGAACACCAACTTGGCATCCAGGATGAACAGCGCCGTGCCGCGCAGCGGCTTGATCTTGACCAGGTTCAAGCTGGTCGGCACGTACAGCGAATGCACGTACTCACCGAACTTCATCACCTGCACCCCGCCCACTGCCACGTCGGCAGAGCGACGCAGCATGTTGAACATGCTGATGCGGGTATAGCGCGCGAAACGCTCGTTGATCATTTCGAGGGTCGGCATGCGCCCGCGAACGATACGGTCCTGACTGGTCAGGTCGTAACTTTTGACGCTGCCGGGTTCGGCAGCCATTTCGGTCTGTACCAGACCGTCATCGACGCCATGCAACAGCGCATCGATCTCATCCTGGGACAGCAGGTCTTGCACGGCCATGTCGTGATCCTACTGCAATACGAAGTTAGTAAAGAGCACCTGATCGATCACCACTTTGCCGAGCTCTTTTTGCGCAACGGCCTGCACACTGGCAGTGGCTTTCTGACGCAACATCTCCTGACCCACCGGCGTGGCGATGCTGTCGAAGGTTTCCCCGGAAAACAGCATCACAAGGTTGTTGCGGATCATGGGCATGTGCACCTTGAGCGCGTCTAGGTCGGCCTGGTTACGGGCTTGCAGGGTCATGCTCACTTGCATATAGCGCTGGCGACCATTGGCGTTGTAGTTGAGCACGAACGCAGGCGCCATCGGCTCGTAGATCGCCGCGACTTTAACGTTCGGGTCGACCACTGCTTCAGGCGTGCTCTGGGCGCTGTGCATGAAATACCAGGTAGCGCCTACCGACAGACCAATCGCCAGCAGCAACGCCACGACGATCAGGATAATCAGCTTGAGTTTGCCTTTCTGGGCGGGGTCTTTCACTGCGTCGCTCTTCGCCATGCCAATAATCCGTCACTATTCGGTTTTCACAGGTGCATGGCTAGGCAAGAGCAAGTGTTATGCCAGAAGTGAGGGTCGGACGGGCATTGTTTGGCTTCAGCGGTGCTGGAGGGCGATAACGCGGCTATAACCGCGCTGTGGGCGACAGCGACGACCGCGTTTACCTGTCGCCATCGCTCAAGGCTGCGAACCTGGTTATCAGGCGTAATAATCCACCGCACTGGAGCCCAGAATCACACTGGGCGCAGCCGCTTCAACGCCCGCCACGGACAGTTCGTCCTGCTCAACGCCGTCCGCTCGCCCACCGTTGGCAGTGCCGTTGGCGCGGTTCTGGCCCTGCTGCTCCTGACCTTGTCCCTGCCAATTACGCGATTGATCCGACACGTTAACGTCAACTTGGCTCATGCCCTGTTGGGCAAACATCTCACGCAAACGGTGCATTTGCCCCTCCAGCGCCTCACGCACGCCCGCGTGACCGCTCATGAAGTTGACCTGCGCCGGCTGGTCGGCGGCAATGTTGACGCGAATGTCCAGTCGCCCAAGCTCGGCGGGCTCCAGTTGAATGTCAGCCGATTTGAGGTTGGCGCTGGACAGGTACATCACCCGGTTGACCACTTCTTCAGACCAGCCGTTCTGGTGCATGGCCAAGGGCTGGTTGACCGGCAAGGCATTGGCCGTTTTAGGCACCGCCGCTTGGGTCAATGCCGCCAGCCGATTGGCGAAGTCATCGACACGGGTGTCGCTGGAAGCGCTTTTCAGGTCTTTGAGGCCATCGTCCACCAACCCCTTGAAGGCTTTTTCGCCGCCCTCGCCCGAGGTGTGTGAATCGGTCTTCGGCTCGATCAGCATGGCAATGCCGCTGGCCTGCCCCTGGGTTTGGGCAGTCGGGACGGTGTTCTCGGCGGGAGCGCTTTTGGTGGGTGCCTGACTGCTGGCGGACACGTGCCCGCCCTGCTCCATGGCCAGGCGCACAGCAGGCAGGTCGTCGAGGGGATCAGCCTCGGGGTCGAAATTGTCATCGGCCACCGGTTGAGGCTGAACCGCAGCCGCCGCAGTGGCGGCCGCTGCCAGTTGCGACGCATCGGCTGGTGGCTGTTGCGGCACTGTTTCAACCGGCACGTCTACCACCGGCGGCGTAACGGGCAACGTCGGCGCGACCGGCGTCAGTGCTGAGGGATCGGTCGATGCCGCGTCGTCGACCGGTTTCGCCACGCTGTCGTCCTGATCAGCAGCGGCGTTGTCCGTGCGCTTGCCGCCAGGCAAGGGTTTGCCGCTATCGGCAACGTTCGCAGGTTTTACGCCATCTTTGTCAGTGCGCAGGTCTGGCTTGGCAGGCGCGTGCGCAGGGTTGTCCCGGGTCGGTTTTGCCACTTTATCGGCTGCATTGAAGGCCGAGCCTTGCGACGCCTTGGCGTACACCTTCGAGAAGGGCTGAGCCCCGTTTTTATTGGGCTCAACGGCAGTCTGGGACGCATTGCCCGCCGCGGCTTTGGACGCAGCGGCGGCAGGTGTCTGAAGAAGCGGGTTGGCGGCAAGCGGCATGTCAGGTCTCCACTGTACGGGCTGGCGTAGGTACAGGTGAGAGATTCAGAGCAAGGTTCGGGCCAGCTTTGCCAGCATCAGTGGGAAACCACGTGCACAGCCCCGCAGCGCTTGCGTTCGGCGCAATACAGCCGGCGCACGGTTTGATATTCATGGTCGATTTTCAGCACCAGCTCTTCGATGCCGACCAAAGGCATTTTTTGCACCCGGGCTTCAAGTTCGCCGCACAACCGCGCCAAACGAATGGCACCCATGTTGCAGCTGCTACCTTTGAAGCTGTGGGCAACCCCCATCAGCTCTGTAGGACCGCGCGCCAGATGCAAGTGTTGCAGACGTTCGTCCGAGTCAGCGATAAAGGTGTCCAGCAGGTCGGCAAACCCACCCTCCATCACGTCGCGTAACGCGTTCACTACGGCTGGGTCCATATGTAAGTCAGACACTTGTTCACTCCTTGATCAAGAATGGGCGGATTATGCCAGAGCCTCCCACGAAAACTCCACGTACGCGCTGCGACCATCGTCTGACCAACGCGCCGCGGGGCACAATTGACGCACCAGACTCACGCCGCGCCCTGACAGGCGCCCTTTGTCCAGTGGACGAGCCAATACCTTGCTGACATCGAATCCTTTTCCGCTGTCTTCAACCTGTATCACTAAACGTCCACCATTGAGCATAGGCTCAACCCGCAGATGCAGCCGGACAAATCCTTCTTTGAGCGCTTCCAGCCGCGCTTCCCGGCTCAGGTAATACTGCGCGAACCCGGCGGCGTTGCGCTTGATTCGAGAGTCAAGGCCCAAAACGCCATGCTCCAGGGCATTGGCGTACAGTTCGGCCAGAACCGCATGGATCACTGCCCCCTGCACACGCAGCCCATGGACCTCCATCAGCAACTGCAGCAGGTAGGGCAACGGGTTGAACTGTTGCAGGGATTGGGCCCTAAACTCAAAGCTGGCCGACCAGTCCAGCGGGCTGCAACGTCCGCTGTCGGCGTAGAGAATCGGCGGTATGTTCCAGGGTTGCGGCAGTTGCGACGTGATGTGCACCAGGCTCACGTCATCGCGCTTGTGCCCCTGAAAATCGCGCAGCGCCTGTACCACCTCATCGATCAACCGCGCCGGGTCCTGATTACGAGCAAACACGCGCTCCAGCCCTTGCACGCCAAACAGTTGATCATCAGGCCCCGGGGTGTCGATAACGCCGTCCGAGAGTAAAAACAGCTGGTCGCCCGGCGCCATGGGCAGCACATCGGTGGCGTCATCAAAGGCGTCGGACGTGAGCACGCCCAGCGGCAAATGCCGGGAGGGCAACGGGGTGCGTTCGCCGGTCGCCCGGACCTGCAGATAACCGTCCGGCATGCCGCCATTCCAGAGTTCGACAATGCGCCGCTGGGCACTCACGCAGGCCAGTGTGGCGCAGCAGAACATGTCCACGGGCAGGATGCGTTTGAGCTTGGCATTCATCTCGCGCAGGATTTCCGCCAGGCCATAGCCTTTGGCCGTCATGCTGTAGAACACCTCCGCCAGCGGCATGGCGCCGATTGCGGCAGGCAACCCGTGGCCAGTGAAGTCGCCCAGCAACACGTGGATATCGCCGGTCGGGGTGTAGGCTGCAAGCAATAAATCGCCGTTGAACAAGGCATACGGCGACTGCAAATACTGAATGTTCGGTGCCTTTAAACAGCCAGAGTGCGCCACCCGATCAAACACCGCCTTGGCCACCCGCTGTTCGTTGAGCAGGTATGTGTTGTGCCGGGCGATCAGGTTGCGTTGCTGCAACACGGTGTCCTGCAAACGCCGCATACGGTCCATGACGATGATTTTGGCGGCCAGCACCTGCGGGTTATAAGGCTTGATCAGCACATCGTCGCCCCCCGCTTCCAGCGCCCGGGTCAACGCGTCGGTGTGCTCAAGCGAGGTCAGGAAAATGATCGGTACCAGCGTCTCACCCGCCAGCGCCTTAATCTGCCGGGTGGCTTCAAAGCCGTCCATGACCGGCATCAGCGCGTCCATCAGCACCATTTGCGGGCGCTGCTCGGCAAACAGCGTCACGGCTTCGGCGCCATTGGCTGCCAGCAGCACGCGATGCCCCTGTTTGCCGACAATGCGCGAAAGCAGCAACCGGTCGACCGCACTGTCTTCTGCGATCAGCAGGGTGAGCGGCTGGAGATCAGATTCTGGCCCGTTCAACTGATATCAAACAGCTTGTCAAAGTTGGAGATAGCGAAAATTTTGCGCACGTCAGGATTGCAATTGACGATACGCACATCGGACTCATCGCCCCCCGCATGGTCACGCAACAGCAACAGCATGCCCAGCGCGGAACTGTCGACGTAAGTCGTGTCTTTGAGGTCAACCACGTACTGATCAGGCGTGTGCTCCAGCCGTTCGTAGGCATCCCTGAAATCATGATGCCTGCCGAAATCAAAACGACCCTTGATCGCTAACGTCAGTTTTTTACCATCCGGAGTGAGTTCAGCTGTCACAGCCATGCGCACGCATCCTTATCTGAGGTCAAGTGCCCAGAACTATAGACGTCGATGACAATTTCACATCCCTTGACGGGAATCCGGCGGGCTTAAAGCGTGTCGCGGCGAGGCAGGCGCTGGGACAGTTCGTCCATCAGCTTTTGTTCGCGCTTGTCTTCCAGCTGCCGCGCTTCGTCGGCGTAGCGCTGCACCAGTTTGCGCAAACCTTCGACCCGCGCGTAGGCCTGCTGCCAGGTTTCGCGGGCTTTATTTAGGTTGTTTTCGTGCCAGACCAAACTCTGGCGCTGCTGGGAAACGGCGGTTTCAAGCTGGTTGAGAAAGTATTGGTAACTGCGCAGCCATTGGCCCGAAACACCCTGACTGCCACGGTCGACCCATTGCGACTGGTATTCGGCGCGGAAGTTTTCCAGGTCGCCCAACTTGCTGTTGGCCAGGTTCACCTGCCCCTGAAAATGACCGAGGCGCTGCGCCGCGGCTTTTTCAGCGCTTTCGGCCATGTCCACCACTGGCGCCAGACGCGCCGCTCTTCCACCGCTGGCCATAGGGGATTAGCCGCCCGGCGCCGGGGCAAAAATGGTCCCCAGATGGCCACTGCTTTCGCCCAGGCTGATGTTGTCGTTCAACCCCTGGCGCAGGTACGCCACCATCGCCGGTTGCAGGGCAATCGCGGTGTCGGTTTCGCGATCACCGCCCGGCACGTAGGCGCCAACGCTGATCAAGTCCCGCGCCTGCTGGAAGCGCGACCACAGCTGCTTGAATTGCTGCGCACGGCGCATGTGTTCTTCACTGACCACCGAAGGCATGACCCGGCTGATGGACGCCTCGATATCGATGGCCGGGTAATGGCCCTCTTCGGCCAGCCGCCGGGACAATACGATGTGGCCGTCGAGCACACCCCGCGCCGAGTCGGCAATCGGGTCTTGCTGGTCATCCCCCTCGGACAGCACCGTATAGAACGCAGTGATCGACCCGCCGCCCGCTTCGGCGTTACCCGCCCGTTCCACCAGCTTTGGAAGTTTGGCGAACACCGAAGGCGGATAGCCCTTGGTCGCGGGCGGCTCGCCGATCGCCAAGGCGATTTCCCGTTGCGCCTGGGCGAAACGGGTCAGCGAATCCATCAGTAAGAGGACGTTTTTACCTTTGTCGCGAAAGTATTCGGCAATCCGCGTGCAATACATGGCGGCGCGCATCCGCATCAAGGGCGCGTCATCCGCCGGGGATGCAACCACCACCGAGCGCTTGAGGCCTTCTTCACCGAGGATGTGCTCAATGAACTCCTTTACTTCGCGGCCCCGCTCCCCGATCAGCCCCACCACCACGATGTCGGCCTCGGTAAAGCGGGTCATCATGCCCAGCAGCACACTCTTGCCCACGCCCGTACCGGCGAACAGGCCCAGGCGCTGGCCACGGCCGACCGTCAATAAACCGTTGATGCTGCGGATGCCCACGTCCAGCGGCACGCTGATCGGGTTGCGTTTGAGCGGGTTGATGGTGGGGCCGTCCATTGGCACCCAGTCTTCGGCTTTCATCCCGCCTTTGCCGTCCAGCGCCCGCCCGGCGCCATCCAGCACGCGGCCGAGCATGCTCATGCCCATGGGCAAACGCCCGGTGTCTGCCAGTGGCACCACCCGGGCACCCGGCGCAATGCCCGCAACGCTGCCCACCGGCATAAGGAAAATTTTGCTGCCCGAGAAGCCCATCACTTCGGCTTCGACTTCCACCGGATGAAAGCTGTCGTCGTTGATGACCAGGCAACGACTGCCCATGGCGGCGCGCAAGCCTTCGGCCTCAAGGGTCAGGCCGACCATGCGCAGCAAGCGGCCTTCGACAATCGGCTGGCCGGGCAAGGTGATGGCCGGCGAATACGTGCTCAGGCGCTTGGCAAAACTGGTGCGTTTAAGGTGCATCAGGCGCGTCCAGGTCGACGTCAATGTCCGGCGCAGACGGGTGCAGCGCCTGTTCGTGCAATTGATCAAACAACTGGCTCATGGCCTGTTTGATACGGGTTTCGATGCTGGCATCGATCCGGCTGTGTTCAGTTTCGACGCGGCAACCGCCCGGCTGCAAGGTGTCGTCTTCGAGGATCCGCCACGCGGCGTCATGCCGCTCGCGCAGTGCTTTGACCTGGTCAAAATCCTGCGGGTTGATGAACAGGCGAATGTTGTCAGCCCCCATTGGCAACAATTTGAGGCTTTCGCGCAGGACCTGCTCAATCTGGCTGGAGTCGGTTTTCAGCTCGCGCTGGATCACCAGACGCGTCATGTGCTCGACCAGCCCCACCATGGCCTTTTCAAGTTGCACGTCCTGCTCGGCCAGCGGCGCAAACAGGCTGGCCATCAGACGCTCAAGGCTTGAAACCTTGGCGTTCAAAGCCACTTCGGCTTCCTGGCGGACCTTGAGCTGCGTGCTGTGAAACCCTTCTTTTTCGCCCGTGGCGAAGCCCTCGTTGTAGGCCTCCTGACGGATACTCTCGAGCTCTTCGAGGGTCAGTGGCTGGACTTCATCCAGCGGCACTTCTTCGCTCTCGACCGGCAGTTCTTCGACCGGTTCGGGCTCGGGTTCCGGCGCTTCGCGAAACGGGTCAAAGCTGGGCAATGACCACACGTCAAAACCGCCGACATCGCGGGCGCGAATCACATCACTGGGCGATTCACCCTTGGCATTGCTCACTTAAATCATCTCTTCGCCGCCCTTCCCGCCGAGAACGATTTCTCCGGCTTCGGCCATACGGCGGGCAATGGTGAGGATTTCTTTCTGCGCCGTTTCGACGTCGCTGACACGCACCGGGCCTTTGGCTTCGAGGTCGTCGCGCAGCAGTTCGGACGCACGCTTGGACATGTTCTTGAAGATTTTTTCCTGAACGTTGTCGTCCGAGCCTTTGAGCGCCAGTACCAGCACGTCCGAGGACACTTCGCGCAACAGCGCCTGAATGCCACGGTCGTCGACATCGGCCAGGTTGTTGAACACGAACATGAGGTCTTCGATCTGACCGGACAGGTCTTCGTCGATTTCGCGAATCGAGTCCATCAGCTGACCTTCGGTCGAGCTGTCGAGGAAGTTCATGATGTCGGCCGCACGCTTGATCCCGCCCAAGGTGGTACGGGCGGCATTGGAGTTGCCGGAGAATTGCTTCTCGAGAATCTGGTTCAGCTCTTTAAGGGCGGCAGGCTGCACGGTATTGAGGGACGAGACGCGCAGGATGATGTCCAGCCGCGCCTTGTGGTCAAAGTGGCCAAGCACTTCGCCTGCCTGGTCGGGGTCGAGGTACGCCACCACAATGGCCTGGATTTGCGGGTGCTCGAAGCGGATGACGTCCGCCACTGCGCGCGGCTCCATCCATTTCAGGCTGTCCAGGCCACTGGTGTTGCCCCCCAACAGGATGCGGTCGATCAGGCCATTGGCCTTGTCTTCGCCCAGTGCCGAGGTCAGCATTTTACGGATGTAGCTGTCAGAGCCAACGCCAAGGCTGGTCTGGTCGCCGACAATCTCGACGAACTCGCTCATCACCTGCTCAACCTGCTCACGGTGCACGTTGCGCATTTGCGCCATCGCCACACCCACGCGCTGGACTTCTTTAGGCCCCATGTGCCGCAGCACCTGGGCCGCGTCAGTTTCACCCAGGGACAGCAGCAGGATCGCGGCTTTGTCGACCCGGGTCAGCTTGAGGTTGGTGGCGGCTCGGTTGTCACTCATCAGCGTTGATCCACTCTTTCACGACCTGAGCCACGCGGCCCGGGTCTTCTGCTACCAGACTTTTGATTGCGTTCAACTGAGCGTCATACCCTTCGCTCGGGCTAGGCAACAGAATACTTTGTGGGCCACCCAGGCTGACGCGGTCGTTGGCCAACTCGCCATCCAGACCGCCAATGCCACCCAGACCGCCCAGCTCGGCATCACTGCCAAGCGCCATTTGTTTGTTGCGGCCGTGACCGGTGATGTTGTTGAGCACCGGGCGCAGCACGCCGAACACCAGCACCAGAATGAACAGCACGCCCAACACTTGTTTGACGACGTCCCAGAACCAGGGCTGCGAGTAGAACGGGATGTCGGCAATCACTTCGCCACGCTCGGCGGAGAACGGCACGTTGATCACGCTCACGCTGTCGCCACGGCTGGCATCAAAGCCCACGGCGTCTTGCACCAGACGCGTGAAACGCGCCAGTTGATCGGTGTTCCACGGCTCACGGGTGACGTCGCCGGTGGCCGGGTCAACTTTGACCTGATCGTCCACCACCACCGCGACCGACAGGCGATTGACTCGACCCTGCTGCTGCTTGGTGTGGCTGATGGAGCGGTCCAGCTCAAAGTTTTTGGTCGATTGCGAACGCTTGTCGGCCGGGTATGGCGCCAGCATCGGCTGGCCCGTGGCCGGGTCCATGATTTGCTGACCGTTGGCGTCCAGCAGCGGCTGCCCCGGCTGCACCATGCCTGCGGCGGCGGTTGCCTGACCGGTTTGTTGCGGCGCCGAAGCAGGCGCTGGCGGCTGGTTGCTCAATGCGCCCGGCACACCTTGCGGGCCATTGCTGGCGGTGCGTTGTTCATTGGTGGACTGCTCGCTGCGCAACGCCGGTTGGTCCGGGTTGAACTGCTCGGACGTCGACTCGACGGCGCTGAAATCAACGTCGGCAGACACTTCCGCCTTGTAGCGGTCATTGCCCAATACCGGTTGCAGGATGTTGTGCACGCGCTGTGTGAGCATGCTTTCCATGCGGCGGCTGTAGTCGAACTGCTTGCCAGCCATGGTCAGTTCGGAGTTTTCCGCCTGATCCGACAGCAAGTTGCCCTTCTGGTCGACAACGGTGATTTGCGACTTGGTCAACTCCGGGACACTGGTGGCCACCAGATTGATAATCGCCAGCACCTGACCCGGCTCCAGCGAGCGGCCCGAGTACAGCTCAACCAGTACCGAGGCGCTGGGCTTGCGTTCGTCGCGTACAAACACCGAGCTCTTCGGAATGGCTAGGTGCACGCGGGCACCCTTGACGTTGTTCAGGCTGGAAATGGTGCGCGCCAGCTCGCCTTCAAGGCCACGGCGATAACGCGTCGCTTCCATGAACTGGCTGGTGCCCAGGCCCTGATCCTTGTCCAGAATCTCGAAGCCGATGTTGCTGTCCGTCGGTGACACACCCGCAGCTGCCAGCTTCAGGCGGGCACGGGCGACGTCATCGGCCTTGACCAGCAAGGCGCCGGAGTTGGGCTCGACGGTGTAGGGGATGTCGGCGGTGGCCAGGGTCTCCATGACCTGTTTGGCATCCATACCGGCCAGGCTGCCGTACAGCGGCCGGTAATCGGGCTGTTGCGACCACAGCACCACGGCAAAACCAATCGCCACGCTCGCCGCCAGGCCGACCATCAGGCCGACCTGACGCAGCATGGTCATCTCGGAAAGGTTTTCCAGAAAAGACAGCCCGAACAGCGGCGGCTTGCTTTCTGTAGAGCCCGCTTTAGCCGGGACGTTATCAGCGACTGCTTCTGCCATGACCTAATATCGTCCTTAAACCGGCATCTGCATGATGTCTTGGTACGCCTGAACCAGCTTGTTGCGTACTTGGGTCAATGCCTGAAAAGAAACACTGGCTTTCTGCGATGCAATCATCACGTCAGTCAGGTCAACACCGCTCTTGCCGATTTCAAACGCATTCGACAACTGGGTCGATGCCTGCTGGGTTTCGCTGACCTTGTTGATCGCGTTGCCGAGCATATCGGAGAAGCTGGGCGCACCCATTTCAGCCGGCGCTTGCACAGCCGATTTAGGCTGGGCCATGGCGTCCATTTGCATGGCCCGCATGTCCAACATCATTCGATTAAATTCAATACCTTGGCTCATGGACTACTGTCTCCGACGGCCCGCAATTTTTTGACACTCACACAGCATCTACTGAGGTGTTAGCAACAAGGGTGCCAGTTATTTATTGATCTGGAACAAATAGCGTTACAAATGGTCGCAGACGGATGAGTGGCGCCCGAGCCGCTGCCGTGACAGGCGTCAGCTATTAAGGGGTGGCGAACAGGTACGCTTCGACATCCATGCCCGCATCGCGCATTTGCGCCAACTTGTAGCGCAAAGTGCGCGGACTGATCCCCAAACGCTCGGCGGCCTCTTTGCGGCGACCGCGTTCGGCGCGCAAGGTGTCGATAATCATCTGAAACTCGCGGCGACGCAGGTCATCGCCCAACGCGCCCGCCGACTCTAGCGGCTCCACGCCCAAGGCTTCGACAGGCGCCGACAATCTGGCGCCACCGGCAGCTGACAACGGCGCACAAGCCACAGGCCCCGACAGACAAAAATCCGCCGCCTCGATCAGCCCGCTCTGCTGCAGGATCAATGCGCGCTGAATAGCGTTGTCCAGTTCACGCACATTCCCCGGCCAGCCATAGTGGGTCAGGCACGCCTGCGCGTCAGGCGAAAAACGCACGGCGGTGTGCTTCATTTTGCTGATGTGCTTGGCCAGCAACCGCTCAGCCAGCGGCAGAATGTCGGCAGTGCGCTCGCGCAGCGGGCGCCAGGCCAGTGGAAACACTGAAAGCCGGTAGTACAAATCTTCACGAAACCGCCCCGCCGCCACTTCGCCCGCCAGATCGCGGTTAGTGGTGGCCACGACGCGAATATCCAGCGCAATTGGCTTGCGCCCGCCCACCCGCTCGACCTCACGTTCCTGCAGCACCCGCAACAGCTTGGCCTGCAAGCCCAAGGGCATTTCGGAAATTTCGTCCAACAGCAGGGTGCCGCCATCCGCTTGTTCAAACTTGCCCGCCTGGGCCGCAATCGCACCGGTGAAAGAGCCCTTTTCGTGGCCGAACAACGTCGCTTCCAGCATGTTGTCCGGAATCGCCGCACAGTTGATTGCGACAAAGGGCTGATCCACCCGACGGGAATGCTGATGAATGTAACGCGCCAACACTTCTTTGCCGGTACCGGATTCACCCGAGATCAGCACCGTGGAATCGCTGCGCGCCACGCGGGCAGCCAATTCCAGCAACTGCACGCTGGCCGGCTCGATGGCCACCGGGCCTTGGGCTTCGGCCGCGCCCAAACTGCCCAGCGCATGGCGCGCCACCAGGTCCAGCAACGCCTTGGGCTCGAACGGCTTGACCAGATAATCCGCTGCGCCTTGGCGCATGGCGTCCACCGCCCGTTCAACCGCGCCATGGGCGGTCATCAACAACACCGGCAATTGGGGTTGCTGCGCCCGTAGCAGGCCGAGCAATTCATGACCGTCCATGCCCGGCATGTTGACGTCGCTAACCACCAGACTGAAGGCTTCGCGCGAAACGGCTTGTAGCGCTTCTTCGGCAGAACCCACCGCCTGAAAGCCATGACCGGCCAGCAGCAAGGTGTCTGACAACGCTTCACGCAAGGCCCGATCGTCTTCCACCAGCAGCACGTTGATGCGCATCACCATCAGTTCGCCTCCCCAGCGCCAGTGATCAGCGGCAAGCTGAGCAGCGCGCAGGTGCCACGCCCCAGGCGCGAATGCAGTTGCAACTCGCCGTGATGCGCGCGCACCACGGCCTTGACCACGGCCAGCCCCAGACCGGTGCCCGTGGCTTTGGTGGTGAAAAACGGCTCCCCCAAACGGCTCAGCACGCGAGGTTCGATACCGCTGCCGCTGTCACTCACGCACAGGCGCAGGGTGTTATGGCGGGCGTACACATGCACCTTGAGTCGCACCTGCGCGGTGCCCGCCTGGAGCGCATTTTCAATCAGGTTCAGCAGCGCACCGACCAACGTGTCGCGATTGCAAAGCACTTCGCCATCATGGATGTCGCACTGCCAGCGCATTGCAACGCCTTCCACATGGGGCTGCGCGGCGGCTTGCAGGGACTGCATCAGCGCCTTGGGTGTGACGCGATCTGTCAGGGGCAATTCACCGCGGGCGAACACCAGCATGTCCCGGACCTGATGCTCCAGTTCATGCAGACGCTCTTTAAGGCGCCCGGCGAAGCGTTGCTGGGTCTCGACCGGCAGCTGTTGCTCAGTCAAATGGCTGGCGTAGATCAACGCCGCCGACAACGGGGTGCGGATCTGATGCGCCAGCGATGCGACCATGCGGCCCAACGAGGACAGGCGCTCATGGCGCGCCAATTGGTCTTGCAGGCGACGGGTTTCTGTCAGGTCGTTGAGCAAGACCAGTTGACCCGGCTCGGCATCCAGCGAGCGGGTGGAAATCGACAAGCGCCGACCGTCAATCAGGGAGATTTCGTGACCATCGTCTTCGCGAGGCGCAAAGCAGCGTGCGATGACATGCCGCCAGAGTTCGCCTTCCAGCGGCAGCCCCAGCAGTTCGCAGGCAGCCGGGTTGGCTTCACGCACACGGCCACGGTCGTCGATCACGATAACGCCGCCCGGCAGCAGGTCCAGCAGGTGTTGCAGGCGATTGGCCAGCCGCTCCTTTTCCGCCAGCTCGGCCATGCGCTGGGCGCTGACCACAGCCAACTCGCCCTTGAGCTCGGTCACCCGGGCTTCCAGCAAGCTGTAGGAATCGGTTAGTTGAGTCGACATCTGACTGAACAGCGAGAACGCCTGCTCGAGCCCTTCCCGACTGGCCTGCTCAACTGCGTTCAAGGGCTGAGCGGCGAGAGACATGGCTTGCCCTGCGAGATCAGGGACGGAGGACTGCTGGGCGGACTGAGGCATGGGACTTTCTCGCGTGGCTGACCGTCATTAAACGGTTCGTTAGCAGAGACTTAGCAATACCCGTGCCTAAAAAAAAGGATTTAAAAATCAGCAGGTTAAAAAACAGGCGTCAATCATCCGCCTGTTCTTCGCCTTCACGACGGCTCATCCCGTACTTGCGCATCTTTTCCACCAGGGTGGTGCGACGGATTCGCAGACGCTCAGCGGCACGGGCCACGATGCCATTGGCGTCGTCCAGCGCTTGCTGAATCAGCCCTTGCTCAAGGCCGCCGAGGTAGTCCTTAAGGTCCAGCCCTTCTGGCGGCAGCATGGCGGTGGCCGTGAAATCCGGTGTGGCATTGTTGATGGCCACGCGCTCTTCCATGTCGCTGCGCAGGCTGTCGACCAGTTGCTCGTCTTCATCATCCACGTAGCGAAATTTCTTGGGTAACTCAGCGACACCGATCACCCCGTACGGGTGCATGATCGCCATGCGCTCCACCAGGTTGGCCAGTTCACGCACGTTCCCCGGCCAGCCGTGGCGGCATAAAGACATGATGGCGGCTGAATTGAAGCGGATAGACCCGCGCTTTTCGTGCTCCATGCGCGAGATCAACTCGTTCATCAGCAACGGAATGTCTTCAACCCGTTCGCGCAAGGGGGCCATTTCAATCGGGAACACGTTCAGGCGGTAGTACAAGTCTTCGCGGAAGGCGCCGACTTCAATCATGCTTTCGAGGTTTTTGTGGGTCGCCGCAATGATGCGCACGTCGGCACACTGGGTCTTGTTGCTGCCCACGCGCTCAAACGTGCGTTCCTGCAACACACGCAGCAGTTTGACCTGCATCGGCAGGGGCATGTCGCCGATCTCGTCCAGGAACAGCGTACCGCCATTGGCCAGCTCAAAACGCCCGGCGCGGCTGGTGATGGCGCCGGTGAATGCGCCCTTCTCGTGGCCGAACAGTTCGCTTTCGAGCAGCTCAGCGGGAATCGCCCCGCAGTTGACTGGCACAAACGGCGCGTCACGGCGCTTGGAATGGTAATGCAGGTTACGCGCAACCACTTCCTTGCCGGTGCCGGACTCACCAAGGATCAGGACGCTGGCGTCGGTGTCGGCCACTTGCTGCATCATCTGGCGCACGTGCTGAATTGCACGGCTGGTGCCGACGAGGCTGCGGAATAAATTGGGTTCACGGTGCCGACCGCGCTCGCGGGCCTGGTCATACATCTCGCGATAGACCTGGGCACGGTGCAGCGAATCGAGCAATTTGCTGTAGCTGGGGGGCATTTCGAGGCTGGACAACACGCGGCGGCGCTGGTCTTCGGGCAGGTCAACCGAAGAAATTTCACCCAAAAGCAAAATTGGAAGGAACTCATCCCACGTAGCGAGTGTCTTAAGCAAGCTCGCAGTCCCGCCTGCAATACTCACGTTGCCTACAAGCACGCAGAGCACTTCACGGCTGGACGCCAGGGAACCGACAGCCTGCTGCCAATCGTTACTCGCGGCAGTTAAATTTTCTTCACCCAGAAAATTTAAAATCACCGCCAGGTCGCGGCGACGGACGCTATCGTCATCGATTAGCAGAATCTTGGTTTCACGCCACATGCAATAGCAACTTCCCTAGTCAACTCAATGCCCTGATTGAGGGGCAAGGTAGACGCCTTGACCCGTTTGGATATTTAAGACGACTGAAATCAGAAAACAGCACTAGTTAAGTCAAAAAATTGTATGCAGTCAATTTTATGGCGCTCAAAACACGCTTAACCACAAAATTTTTAGGTCTTAACCAAATAGATGGTAAACCTTTGAAGCACTTTTTGCTTGGTTGATCTGCGCCATCTGGTTAACCACGAGCTGACGCTCCCCTGTCGCGGCTTCCAGCAGCATGCGATACACCACCAGCAAGCCCTCAAGATTCTCGCGTAGCACGGCTTCGTCCACCGGCTTTTCGTCCAGCACGTGCTCAACACAATCCCGACAAGCGGTATCCAGCTCGCCAATGGCTTCCCAGTTACGCTCGGCCAGGGCATCGATCAGCGCATCACGGGTTTGTTGAATTCGTTGCAGTTGGCTCATGATGCACTCCTCGGACCGGCAGGCTTATTCTGGCGCGATTGCATCCCAACCACTTTTCACAGTGATCAGCAGGCGGGCGACTTCGTCGATCAGTTCTGGATCGTTTTTAGCATTGGCCAGGGTCAATTGTTTGGTCATGTATTCGTACAGACTGTCCAATTGACGCAGCGCTTCCTTGTCATCGGTATTCTCTTCACGCAGGCCCGCACGCAAGCCGGTGATAATGTCGATGGTCTTGGTTATCAGCAGGGCCTTCTGAGCAATATCACCTCGCGCCATGGCACCTTTGGCTTGAGCCATGCGCTCCAGAGCACCTTCCATCAGCATCTGAATCAACCGGTGCGGGCTGGCCTCGGAGATTTGAGCGTGGGAATTGACCTTCTGGTACTGACGAAGGGCGCGCATCGGGTTCATGTTTCTACCTCGTAACAGATGACCGGCAAAAATAGGGTGACTTACTACTTGTTTCGACCGGGCCCGTCAAAACTTTAACCGGCCCTGCCCTGCCCGCCTTAGCTCGACTTCGGATTATTCAGCGAGTTCAGCGTGGTCATGATGCTGGAGCTGCTGGCATTGAGCTGGGCCACCAGGGTGTCCATGGCGTTGTATTTGGCCGACAGCGAAGTTTGCAGGCTCTCGATACGGCGGTCCAGCTCAGCTTGCTGGGTCGTCAGATCGGTCAGTTTGTTGTTCAGGTCGGTGGTGCGCTGGGACAGCGTACCGGTGGTGCCGACATAGGGCTCTGTCATCTTGGTCATGCGCGAGATCAGACCGGCATCCCCAGTGAAGACTTTGGCAATGTTAGTGGCGCCATTAGGCAAGGCGACGGCCTTGTTCCACGCCTTGTCATCCAGACTTAGCAAGCCCGTTTTAGAGTCAGTGCTTACGCCCATCTGCGCGAGGCCTATGGCCGCATTCGAGCCGCTGCTGTTCAGCAACTCATTACGCAGGCCTGACACCAATTGACGCATGGATGCATCGCCTGTCAACGCCCCGGAAGTGGTGGTGGCCGAATCACCGGTGGCAGTCACTTTGGTCTGGGTATTAATGGACCCCATCAATGCGTTGTAAGCCGTGACAAATGCCTGCACAGAGGTTTTCAATGTGTCCGTATTGGCACCTACCGAAATGGTCGACGCGGCATCACCACCCACTAAAAACTCCAGCGTTACCCCACTGATGGCCGAGTCCACTTTATTGCTGGCAGACTCCATTTCCAGCCCATCAATCGAATACGTGGCGTTCTTCGGCTCAACCAGCGTGGTGTAGCCCTCAGATAAAGAAGAATTACCACTCATGGTAATTTCAGTCCCTTTACCCATAGTCGACGACGTCAGCACAAGCCGTGAACCGCTTGCATCATTCAAAACGTTGGCACTGATACCTTTGCTTTGAAGCTGCGTATTAATGGCTTCACGCACTTCTTTCATGGTCGCACCCGCGGGCACGTTCACGTCGTAATCCACACCCGATTGCGAAATGGTCAGCGTGGTTGCCTCATCACCGCTGTTGACGACGGCCGAATTCCCCCCGGCAAAGACCGGGCTACTCACCTTGGAAGCGGTTGCGAGGTTGTGCACGACCAAGTCGTACTTGCCCGTAGACGCCGTGGCATCGATGGTTACCTTGGATTTTTTCTCATCCGAGGTAGTGCCTGCCAAGCCACTGAAGCTTGACGCATCCTTGAGCTTGCCGATGGCCGTGCGATAAGCATCAAGCGCGCCTTTCACCGTACCCAATGCTGAAAGCTGGATCGTGGTCGTGGTTTGCTGCTTGGTGATCTGCGCCTGTTTAGGTGCCTTTTCGGCAGCCACCAGAGCCTTGACGATGGATTGTGTATCAACCCCCGAACCGACGCCGCTTATCGTTGAACTGGCCATCTTTTTATCTCCTTTTCGTTGGCTGCCGTTTTATTGGCTAACTGCACCTTCTCGGCAGACAACAACAAAATTCATGCCACCTCAGGCATTTGTCTGAAATAACAAACTACCGGCATCGCTCAGGCTTTGAGCCAGCTTCAATGCGGTTTCTGAGGGGAGTTGACGTATCACTTCACCACTGTGCGTGGCGATTACCTTGACCACGACCACACCGGTGGAGTCGTCAATGGAAAAATCCAGCTGGCGCTGGGTGGACTGCACGAACTCACGAATGTCGTTGACGGCCTTTTCCAGGTCTTCGCGCTTGGGCGCTGGCGCAGGGGTCACTGCGTCTTGAACCGTGGACGGGGCGGCAGGAGCCGGAGTCGATGCCGTAGCAGCTTGTTGAGCAACAGTGGCGGTGTAAGCCGCGTTCAGCTTGACGCTCATGTCCATGTCATCACCTCAACACTGAAAAAACGAAAGGGCACGTAAACGCGCCCTTCCGCTATTGACCAAGCGCCGTGATTACTGAAGCAGTTTCAGTACGGAGGATGGCAATTGGTTAGCCTGAGACAGGATCGCAGTGGAAGCCTGTTGCAGGGTTTGCTGCTTGGTCAGCTCAGCGGTTTCAGCGGCGAAGTCGGCGTCTTCTACACGGCCTTTAGCAGCGGTAGAGTTCTGCGCGATGCTTTGCAGGTTGGACACGGTGCTTGAGAAACGGTTTTGAACGGCACCCAGCTGCGAACGCTGGCTGTCGATCTGTTGCATGGCGCCGTCCAGAGCCTGGATCGCTTGCTGAGCGGAAGCAGCAGTCAGAACGCTCAGGTCGGAAACGGTGGTTTCCAGAGTCACGGCTGCAGTTTTACCTGCGTCCAGACCCAGAGCTTTAAGACCGCCACCTGCGCTACCGTCGGCAATCACAATATCTTTGTCAGCAAACAGAGCCAAGGTACCGTCAGAGTTCTTGCTGGCAGTGACACCAGTGCTTGCGCTGTTAATCGAAGAAACGATCGCGTCAGCGGTGTCACCTTTCTTGAACTTGACTTCAACGCCATTCAGGCTAATCGAAGTATCGGCCTGCAGCTTGGCCTGCGAAGTGCCAGGAGCCAGACCCAGAGCCGACAGAGCACCACTGGTTTTATTGCTCAGCGCGACATCAGAACCATCTTTAGAAGTGATTTCGATACGGCCGTTATTCAGCTTGGCCGAAGCGATACCTGCCATGCTAGCGATGCTGGTAACTACCTCGCTGACTTTTTCAGTACCCGCAAGAACGAGGTCTTCACCGTTAACGGTGATGGTACCGGCAGGCACCAGGGAATCTTCAGCCTTGGTAGTTGCTTCTGCAACGCCCAGGGCTGCGGCGCCAGCAGTGCCAGCTACAACCAGGTCAGCATTGGCAGATTTTAGGGTAATTTTGCCAGCTGTGTCTGCCGAAGCCGAAACGCCCGAGATACCCGCATCATTGATAGCTTTCGCCATATCAGCTGCCGTGGCATCTTTAGCCAGTGCAACATCAGTCCCGTTGATTTTTACAGTAGTGTCAGCCGTTGGCGGGACGGCTGCAGCTGCGCCAGTAACCGAGGCATTGACAGCCGAACCGATCGAAGTAGCGGTAAGGCCAGCCATGGCTGCGCCATTGGTTTTGGCTTCGCTGTAAGTACCTTTCAGGCCAGTGGCGCTGATGTCGGTCATGCCGAAGGAGATGGTCTGGTTGGCGTCAGCACCGATCTGGAAAGCCACGTTGTTGAACGAACCGTCCAGCAGGTTACGACCACCGAAGGTAGTGGTGTTGGCGGTACGGGTCAGCTCGCCCACTTTAGCGGTGAACTCTTGCTGCAGGGACACACGGTCAGCGTCGCTTTTGTCACCGTTGGAAGCTTGCAGAGCCAGCTCACGCAGACGTTGCAGGGTGTTGGTGGACTCTTGCATTGCGCCTTCAGCGGTCTGAGCAATCGAAACGCCGTTGTTGGCGTTGGCGATGGCTACGTTCAGACCTTTCACCTGGTTGCCCAGACGGTTGGCGATTTGCATGCCGGCCGCGTCGTCTTTGGCGCTGTTGATTTTCAGGCCAGAAGACAGGCGGTTCATCGAAGTGCTGAGAGCGTCGGCAGCCTTGTTGAGGTTCTTCTGAACACCCAGCGACGTGATGTTGGTATTTACTGATAAAGCCATGACGAATTCCTCGTGGGTTGAATACTGCGGCTTCCGGCCCTGGCAACCGCCGGGTGTGGCCTAGAGAACCTTCGTAATAGTTATCGTCGTGAAAGCAGGTTGCTTGAGGGCTTTTTTGAATTTTTTTACTGGCCGGGTGCCATCCCTTGTATTTCAGGGGGTTAAGCGGCCGCAGAATGCAAAACGCCCATGGCTTTGGCGGCCACGGGCGTTGGGTAATTGCATAAAACGACTTAAGGGCGGTAGATGATCGCCGAGCCCCAGGACAGGCCCACACCAAAGCCACTGAGCGCCACGCGCTTCCAGGTGGTGTCCATGGCGTGTTTTTCCAGCAGCAGCGGAATGCTCGACGACACGGTGTTACCGGTCTCGACCATGTCCTTGATGAACTTCTCGGGCTCGCCTTCAAAACGCCGCGCCACGGCATCCACAATGGCCGCACTGCCCTGGTGGATACAGAACGCGTCGATGTCTTGAGCCTTGAGGTCCGATTCATCGAGCAACTCGTGCAAGTGCGCCGGCACTTTGAGCAACGCGAAATTGAACACTTGACGCCCGTTCATGAAGAACACGCCATCGGTAACTTTCAGGTGCGGCGCGCCCGAACCGTCGGTGCCGAACTTGGCCTTGCCCAGCTGCCAGAGCGCGTCTTCGCCCATCCAGGTGGCCGTGGCGGCGTCACCGAACAGCATGGTGGTGTTGCGGTCTTCCGGGTCGACGATTTTGGAGTACGGGTCAGCGGTGATCAGCAGGCCGTTTTTCAGGCCAGTGGCTTCCATGAAGCCCTTCATCGCGTAGAGGCCGTACACATAGCCTGAACAGCCGAGGGAAATATCAAATGCCGCGACGTGGGTCGGCAGGCCGAGCTTGTCCTGCACGATGGCGGCGGTATGGGGCAAGCCTTCTTCATCACCGTTTTGGGTGATGACGATCAGCGCATCGATGGACTCGCGCTTGAGATGAGGGTTATTGGCGAACAGCGCATTGGCCGCTTCGACACACAGATCCGAGGTTTCCTGGTCAGCATCTTTGCGCGGCAGGAATGCCGAACCAATCTTGCCCAGAATAAATTCTTCGTCCTTGGAGAACTTCGCGCCCTGGGCATAGTTGTCTACGCCGTTTGCAGGCACGTAACTGGCGATGCTTTTAATGCCAATCATTGTGGCTTCCCAATACTGAATAGCTGGAGATCACCCGCTCAGGAATCGAGGGGCGTTAACAATAAAAGGGCTTCGCCGCGCCAAAAATGCAGCGAATGTGGATGCCTGAAAATACCCAAAACGGCCTGTGAAAAGCCCGGCACCCGCCCGTACGTTTCACACGATACAGTGAAGATGCGCGTTATGACTCATAGGTCACTCTATTTTGTGTGGTTTATACAAAACGTTTCAACGCGACTTTCAGATAATCACGCGCACGCTGATGCCGCCACAGGGGCCGCCAGCCGGGGAAAAGAGAGGGTTTACAGTGCGCTCGCCGTGACAAGCCACTCATCGAGAGGCTGTCACGGCGCACAAGGCGGGATCAGATCTTGTTGAACAGGCTCAACTGGGAGATTTTCACGAAGGCCAACTGCGAGGCTTCGAGCATGGCTTTCTGGAAGGCCAGATCAATGGATGCCCCGGCCAGATTCGTGTTGCCAATAGCCGCAATCGTCGACTTGTTGGCCATCACCATGCTTTCGTTTTCGGCCGTCTGGGTGTCCACGGCTTTCAATCGTGCGCCAATCGAACCCCGCGCAGTGTCGACACCGGCACTGGCGTTTTTCAGGTTGCCAATGGCCGAGTTGATCGCATCCCGCTGCTTCTGCTGCGCAAGCACATCGCCATCACTGGGCGTGGCCAGCGCTTGTCGCAACTGGCTGATGGTGTCCAGCGCACTCTGACTCTGATGATTATTTGCGCTGACCACAAACTGGTCGCCCGCTGCGCGCGCGCCGTTAAAGTCAAACGTCACGCCCATCGCCGTCAGTGAATCGCCCGTCATGGTGCCCTTGGCAATCGACTTGCTGTTGGCCGTCATGGGTTGAGCATAAATTTCATACTCGGTGTCGCTGGTGAATTTGATCACCGCGCCACTGGCCGGAAAGCTGTCGCCATAGGCCTTAGGATCGTTAACGGTGCTGCCAGTGATTTGCGCGGTCGAAGCATTACCCGGCGAACGTGATGCGTTGAACGAGTCCGGCTTGGCTTCAAGGGTAAAGATGTGGCCCTTGACCGCATCGTCCTGATCCGCTGCCGCGATGTCCTTGAGGTTCAGGTTGATATCAAAATCCACCCCCCGCAGGCTGATGCTATGAGCGCCTTCCTTGGTGGCGTCGAACACGCCGTTACCCGGCACCTCGGAGGTGATGTCGTTGCCCGAGCCGTCGCGCACCACGTACTGCGTGCTGCTGAGGAACTCCACCTGATAAGGCTGGCCCTGGGAAAAATCTTTGTTGAACACAGGACTTGAGGTGATCAGGCCACCCGACACCGAGACCGTGCCATCCACAGCCGTCGCGGGCTTGGTGGTGAGTTCAGCCTGCGTGCGACCGGTATTGATAGCACCATCAAAGATGCTTTTGGCAGTGTCACTGCCCGCGAGGGTGAGCGTGTCAGACACCTTCAGGTTCAGTTGCGTGTCATCACCCTGATAGGTGTAGGTCCCGTCGTTGTTACGGGTATACGGCGGCGTATCGGTTTTGGAGCCGGAAAACATGTAGTTACCCGAAGCGTCCTTACTGTTGAGCAGGCTGAACACCTGATCTTCGATATTGCCCAATTCATTGGCTATCGACAGCCGGTCTGCATCACTGACCACGCCACCGCCCGCTTGCAACGCCAGCTCGCTGGCTTTTTGCAGGGCATTGTTGATCGTGTCGAGCACCGACTCCTGATTGGCCAGAGACGATTTAATGCTGTTCATGTTAGTGGTGTACTGCGCCAGCATGTCTTGCTGTTGCTGCAGTTGCAGCAGGCGCCCGGCACCGACCGGGTCATCGGCGGCTGTCTGGATTCGCACGCCGGAATCGATCTGCTCCTGGGTTTTAATCACCGAGGAGTAATTGCTCTGGTACTTGGACGAGGTGGTCTCGAAGAACTGGGCAGTAGAAATACGCATCGTCGATAACTCCCTTAAATACTGTTGATCAGCGTCGTGAAGGTATCCTGCGCGACCTTGATGATCTGCGACGATGCCGTGTAGTACTGCTGAAACTTGACGAGGTTGGACGCTTCTTCGTCCAGGTTGACCTGCGATACCGAGCTGCGGCTGGCAGCTGCGTAAGACAACGCTGCATTGGTGGCCGTGCCGTCAACTTGAGCCTGGCTGGCCTTGCCGCCCACCTTGGACACCAACTGGCTGTAGGACGTGGCCATGCTCACGCCACCGCCGCCGCTGTTCACGCCGACGGTGGGTTTGGTTTGCAGGTCGAGCAGTTTGTTGGCGTTGGTGTTGTCCGCCTTGCCGTCTTTGTTGAACTTGATGTCAAAGCTGTCGCCCTTACCGGGAGAACCACTGATGGTGGTCTCGAAGCCGACGGTTTTCTTCGAACCGTCCGGATTCAGCACCGGCTGACCGGCGGCGTCCAGTACCGGCACATTGATCGTGACCTTGTTGTCCTGACCCGGCACGATCGTGCCTTTGCCGATTTCTTCGCCTTTTTCATTCAGTACGCGATAGCCCTGAACGCCGTTGGCCGCTTCATCAAATGCCAGACGAACAGGCATGGCGCCTTCGATCTCGCTTTGCGCCAGGCCCAGGTCCGCGCCGCCGTAGATATTCAGCGCCTGGGATAAGTCCAGACCACCGACCAAACCGGTGCCGCTGTTGGAGCCACCCTGGCTCGCCACCAGCGGGCCGGCCAGCGCCAACTTGCTGGCGTCGGTCATTTGCACGCCTATATTGGTCGCGCCACTGCGGGTCGGGCTGACTTTGAACGTGTCGCCCTTATCCAGACCACCGCCATTGAGATTGAGGGTAAAACCGTCAATTTCAGGTGCTGGCTTCTGGTCCAGTTTGTAAGCGCCCATGACCGTGCCGTCGGAACGCTTCACCGTGTAGTCATTGCTGCTGCTGAACGTCACCTCATAGTCGTAGGTGGTCAGCGCGCCGCTGTTGGTAATGGTCACATCCAGATTGCCTGACCCGGCGCTGTTGCCGGTCGAGGCCAGGCTGCGTTCGCTGATGGCTTTGGCACTGTTGATGTTGTTGAACAGTGACGCGCCGAATTCGCCGTTAGCATCCAGGCCCTGCCCCAGTTGCTGATTGATCGCATCGGCAACCACCAGCGCGGTGCGCCCCAGCTCATTGATCGCAGGCGCCAGCACATCATCACGGTAACGCAGCAGGCCGCCGATCTTGCCGCCGCTGATGACAGACGTCACATCCGAACTGGAAGACGCGTAGTTGATCTGGATCGTGTATTGGCTCTTGTCGGTTTTACCCGGCACGGCCGACAACGTATTGGACGTGTTGCCCAACACCAGCGATTGCCCGGTGCCGAGGGTGATGTCGTACACGTTGTCGTGCTCTTGCACCGTCACGCCGACCAGTTCGTTGAGCGAACGGACAGCTTCGTTACGCGCATCCAGCAGGTCGTTGGGCGTGTTGCCGCCCGTCGTCGCCTGGGCGATTTGCTTGTTCAGCGAAGCAATGGTCGCCGTGTGCTGGTTGACCATAGAGGTCAGGGTTTCCAGCTGGCTGTTGACGCCTTCGTTTTGCTGGTTGAGCTGGCTGGCAATGGCGTTGAAACGGTTGCTCAGGGTCTTGGCATTGCCCAGCAGCAAGTCACGAGACGACGCGTCGCCCGGTGCTGCCGCTGCGGTCTGCAGCGAGGCAAAGAAACTGCTCAACGCCGCCGACACGCCCGTGCTCTTATCCGACAGCAGTTTGTCGATCGGGCCGATTTGGTCGAGGTAGGCTTGCGCGTCGCCATTGAGCGATGTGGTGGTTTGCAACTGGGCGTCGAGGTAGGCGTTGTAGACGCGACGCACGTCCGCCAGCGTGGTGCCGGTGCCGATAAAGACCCCGCCCACTTGCTGCGAGCCTGCCGTGCCCTGCACGATTTGCTGGCGCGAATAGCCCGCCGCGTTGGCGTTGGCAATGTTATTGCCGACCGTGGCCAATGCCCCTTGACTGGCGTTCAGCCCCGACATCCCGATGTTGATCAAACTCGCCATGGTTCAAACCTTATAAATGCGCGAAGGAACCTGTTGAGGCATAGCTCTGGTAGGTCTTCATTTGTTTGGCTATCTGCGAAATCTTGCTGGCGTAATTCGGGTCGGTTGCGTAACCGGCCTTCTGCAGCTCGCGTACAAATTGTTCTGGTTTATCGGCAGCGCTCAGCACTTCTTTATAACGATTGTTGCTCTGCAACAACGTGACCAGGTCGTGGAAGCTGTCCTGGTAAGAGTCGTAGGAACGGAAGGCCGCCGTTTCCTTGACCATCTGCCCGCCTTTGAACTCACTGGTGATGGCACGCGCCTGAGCACCCTGCCAACTGCCGGTGGCCTTGATGCCGAACAGGTTGTGGCTGCTGGTGCCATCTTGTTGACGCATGACCGATTTGCCCCAGCCGGTTTCCAGTGCCGCTTGCGCCACCAGGTACAGCGGGTCGACGCCGATGCGGTCGGCGGCTTGCTGGGCCATCGGCAACATGGTGGCCACGAACGCATCCGGCGATTCAAAGGCTTTTTTGGCGGGCGCCAAGGGTGGCTGGGCCACGGCACGGCCATACACCTGCATCCGCCCCTGCGCGCCAGCGGCACTGACCATCGGCTGCCGACTGCCCTTGAGCACGGCGTCCATTGACGCGCTGGTGCGCTCCGGCACTGCCGCCGTATTGATCGTGGCGCGGGCCGGGTCAGCCGATGGCACAATGCCTGCCAGCAACCGGTCGGTGAGTTTGGTGGGCAAGGCCAGACGCCGCTGATTGAGCAGTGCCATGTCATTTTGATGGCCGCCCTGCCCTGCACCCGGTGCCAGCGCCACCCGCGCCGCCCACAACGGCCGCTGGCCATTGGAACGGATAAACGGGCTGTCAGCCGGGGTCACCGCTGCGGTTGGGGTGGCGGCCTTGGCCTCAGCGGTCAGGGCCGTAGCCGCGGGTGTTTCGCCCGGCACGGCCGCTTTGTTTTTCGACATCTGACGCATCAACACGTCTGCCAGGCCAATGCCGCCACCCTGCCGCGACAACGTCACGGACAACTGCTGGTCGTACATTTCCTGATACTGCTTGGCCGCCGGGGTGTTGAGCGGGTTGTCCTTGCCCAGCACTTCGTTGGCCGAGCGCATCGACTTGAGCATTTCGTTGAGAAACAGCGACTCGAATTCCTGCGCCACTTTGCGCATGTTGCCGTCGCTTTCGCGGTCGCCCACTTTCAGGTTGTTCAGACGGTTCAGGTCGGTGAACGCCCCCGAATCACTGCCGCTGACGACACCACTCTTACGCATATCCATGATGCCGGCCTCAGATCACAATCAGGTCGGCTTGCAGCGCGCCGGCCTGTTTCAGTGCTTCAAGAA
This sequence comes from Pseudomonas sp. WS 5071, assembly GCF_012985765.1. Taxonomy (NCBI): domain Bacteria; kingdom Pseudomonadati; phylum Pseudomonadota; class Gammaproteobacteria; order Pseudomonadales; family Pseudomonadaceae; genus Pseudomonas; species Pseudomonas sp. WS 5071. Next base: position 119,397 of record NZ_JAAQWY010000002.1, read on the forward strand.
TCGCCATCAAGTCGCCTGGCGCCGCCCCCACCTGATTCACCGCACGTACGATTTCATCCAGTGTGGTGCCCGGACCGAACTTGAACATCGGCTTGGCTTCCTGTTGCGCATTAACCCGCGAGCGCGGCACCACAGCCGTCTGGCCGTTGGACAACGGACCGGGCTGGCTGACAATCGGGTCTTCGGTGATGGTCACGGTCAAGCTGCCGTGGGTCACCGCCGCAGGCGATACCTTGACGTTTTGGCCGATTACGATAGTGCCCGTACGCGAATTGATGATGACTTTGGCCACCGCTTGGCCCGGGTCCACTTCCAGGTTTTCCAGAATTGACAGGTAGTCCACGCGCTGGCTTGGGTCCAGGGGCGCGGTGACGCGGATCGAGCCGCCGTCGATGGCTTGCGCGACGCCAGGGCCGAGCAAGTCATTGATCTTGTCCACCACGCGCTTGGCGGTGGTGAAGTCAGAGCGATTGAGGTTCAGCGTCAGGCTGTTGCCCTGGTTGAAACCACTGGGCACGGCGCGCTCAACCGAAGCACCGCCGGGAATACGGCCGGCCGAGGGCACGTTAACCGTGATTTTCGAGCCGTCGCGACCTTCCGCATCAAAACCGCCCACCACCAGGTTGCCCTGGGCGATGGCATACACATTGCCATCGATGCCTTTCAACGGTGTCAGCAACAGCGTCCCGCCGCGCAGGCTTTTGGAGTTACCGATGGAGGAAACGGTGATATCAACCACCTGCCCCGGCTTCGCAAACGCGGGCAAGTCTGCACTGACCGACACCGCGGCGACGTTTTTCAACTGTACGTTGCCCGAACCCGGCGGCACTTTAATGCCGAATTGCGACAGCATGTTGTTGAACGTTTGCAGGGTAAACGGGGTTTGCGTGGTCTGGTCGCCCGTGCCGTTAAGCCCGACCACCAAGCCGTAGCCGATCAATTGGTTGGACCGCACGCCAGAAATGCTGGCGATGTCCTTCAACCGCTCGGCGTGGGCGCCAAGGGCTGTGGACAGTAGCAGTACGGCTGCCAGCAGATGCTTGAGGTTGAACATGGTTCGGGCCATCACTTGAATAAAAACACTGATAAAAGGTTCGCTTAGAACGGGAACAGCGGGCTCAGGAAGAAACGGTCGAACCAGCCCGGCTGACTCGCATCGGCAAACGAGCCGGTGCCCGAGTAAGTGATGCGCGCATCGGCCACACGGGTCGACGACACCGTGTTGTCGGTGGCGATGTCATCGGCACGCACCAGACCGGCAATACGCACCAGCTCGTCCCCGGTATTGAGGGTCATCCACTTCTCGCCGCGTACCGCGATGATGCCGTTGGGCAAGACGTCAGCCACCGTCACCGTAATCGAACCGGTCAGGCTGTTACCCTGCCCGGCCTTGCTGTCGCCCTTGCTGGCGCGGCTGCCGCTGTACCCGGCGTTCAGGCTCAGGTCACCACTGCCCAGCGGGTTGTTGGTGGTCAGGCCACTGCCGAACAACGAGGTCAGGCCGATACTGGTGTTGCTGTTCTTGCCGATCTGCGAGTTGGCGTTTTTGCTCGCCTGCGTTTTCTCGTTCAGGGTGATGGTGATGATGTCACCGACCCGGAACGCCTTGCGGTCGCTGTACAGGTTCTGTTCAAAGCCTGCCTGGTAGATCGAGCCATTATTGGCCGCCGCCGGTAACGGCGTGCGCGGCAACACTGGCGCATAGTACGGATCGTTCGCCCGTGGTGGTGGGCTGACACAGCCGGCCAGCAAGGTGATACCGCCCAATGCCAGAACAGAAAACAAGCGTTTCATGACCTCTCCCGCGCGTGCAGGCGACCGTCAGGCCGCCTTGTCTACGTGATTACAGATTTTGCGTAACGAACGACAGCATTTGGTCGGCGGTAGAGATGACTTTGGAGTTCATCTCGTAGGCGCGCTGCGTGGTGATCATGTTGACCATTTCTTCCACGGTGCTGACGTTGGACGTCTCAAGCATGCTTTGCATGGTCAGACCGAAACCGTTCAGGCCCGGTGTACCGATTTGCGGCGCACCGCTGGAAGCGGTTTCCAGGAACAGGTTGCCGCCCTGAGCCTGCAAGCCGGCCGGGTTGATGAAGTCGGCGGTTTGCAGGTTACCGATCACTTGCGCGGCCGGGTTGCCGGCGATGGTCACCGACACGGTGCCGTCCTGGCCCACGGTGAAGGTCTGCGCGTCAGGCGGAACCACAATCGCCGGCTCCAGCGCAAAACCATTGGCCGTCACGATCTGGCCGTTGGAATCGAGATGGAAAGTACCGTCACGGGTGTAGGACGTGGTGCCGTCCGGCTGCATGATCTGGAAAAAACCACGGCCGTTGATGGCCAGGTCGAGCGGCTGCTCGGTGGTTTGCAGGCTACCGGCCTGAAAGTTCTTCTGCGTGCCCACGATGCGCACACCCGTCCCCACTTGCAGGCCCGAAGGCAACTCGCTGTCCTGGGTCGATTGCGCGCCGGGCTGGCGTTTGATCTGGTAAAGCAAGTCCTGGAACTCGGCCCGATCACGCTTGAAGCCCGTGGTCGATACGTTGGCCAAGTTGTTGGAAATAGTGGTCAGGTTGGTGTCTTGTGCAGCCAAACCTGTTTTAGCAACCCAGAGTGCCGGAAGCATGCAGTTCTCCTCGCGCGCCGGTTTTTCGGCGCCGCGTTAAATAATTAGCTGATGGACAGGACGCGCGTCATGGCCTGATCGTCTTCTTTGGCGGTGTTCATCATCTTGATGTGCAGCTCGAACTGCTTGGCCAGCGCCAGCACCGAGGTCATTTCATCCACCGCGTTGACGTTGCTGGCTTCCAGAAAGCCCGACACCACACGCACGTTGGCATCCGCCACCGCTGGCTGACCGTCTTTGGTGTGGATCAAACCGTCGAGGCCCTTGGTCATGTTCTTCAGGTCGGGCTGCACCATCTTGATCCGGTCGACTTCAGCCATCACCCGCGGGCCTTCGCCCATGGCGCGGATGCTGATGGTGCCATCTTCCCCGACTTCGATCTGTTGCTGCGGCGGTACGGCAATCGGCCCGCCATTGCCCATGATCGGCATGCCGTTGCCGGCCCGCAAAATGCCCAGGGCATCGACGTTCATGCTCGTCGTGCGCACGTAGGCTTCGCTGCCGTCAGGCGCTTGCACGGCCAGCCAGCCATTGCCCTGCACCGCCACGTCCAGGTCACGCCCGGTTTCTACCAGTGCGCCGGGTGTGAAGTCCGTGGCCGGGCGTTCCGACAGTGCAAAGGCACGCGCCGGAAAGCTGTCGCCGAACACCGGCATCGAACGCGCCTGTTCAAGGTCACGTTGAAAACCGTTGGTTGAGATGTTCGCCAGATTGTTGGCATGCGCCTTCTGCGCCAGTGCGTTCTGGCTGGCGCCGGTCATTGCCACATAAAGGTACTTGTCCACAGTCTTTCCTCTGCCTGACGGACGCTTGCCGCCCACCGCTGTACTGCAGAGCTCTAAGCAATTTGCGCACCAACTTTTTTTTGACGGCGAAAAAGCCCGGTTTGATTGGGCCAGGAGGTAAACGACAGGAAAGTGAAGAGGACGATAAGACGTAAAAACGGCGCAAGGGTGCCGTTTGCGGCAAGGCGTCGCCCATGCGACACCGTGCCGGTGCAGCGATTACACGCCTGGCTCAGTCTTTGCCGGGTTTGAGGATGTCGTATTCGCGCAGTTTATTGGCGATGGTGGTGTGCGAAACACCCAGCCGCTTGCCGAGCAAACGGCTACTGGGATGTTCGGAATACAGACGTTCCAACACCGTTTTCTCGAAACGGCCGACAATCTGATCCAACCCGCCCTCCATCGAAAACTCGCCCAGCGGCTGACGCACCCCGTAATCCGGCAAGCGAATGTGCTCAGCCTTGACCACGCCGCCATCACACAAAGACACGGCCTGAAACAGTACGTTTTCCAATTGGCGCACATTGCCCGGCCAGTGGTAATGACGCAGGCGGTCCATCGCAGCGGGCGCCAGGCGCGGCAACGCGCAGCCAATCTGACGGCTGGCCTGATCCAGAAAATGCTCGACCAGCGGCTCAAGCCCGTCCAGGCATTCGCGCAAAGGCGGGATGTGCAGCGACAGCACGTTCAGGCGGTGATAAAGGTCCTGACGAAATTCACCTTTTGCGCACAGTTCCGACAAATCCACTTGGGTGGCGCACATCACCCGCACATCGAGGTAGACCTCTTCATCACTGCCCACCCGACGGAAGCAACCATCCTGCAAGAAACGCAGGAGTTTGACCTGCAACCGCGGGCTCATTTCGCCCACACCATCGAGAAACAACGTACCGCCTGCGGTCAGCTCCAACAGCCCGAGCTTGCCTTCGGCCCGTGCCCCCTCAAAAGCCCCGGGGCCGTAACCGAACAGCTCGGTTTCGGCCATGGACTCCGGCAATCCGGCGCAGTTGAGTGCCATCAACGGCGACTGCCCGCGCGGGCTGGCGAGATGGCAGGCGCGCGCCAGTAGCTCTTTGCCCGTACCGGTTTCGCCTTCTATTAATAGAGGGGCATCCAGAGGCGCCATGCGCCGCGCCTCACGCACCACCGCGGCCATCACTTTGGAACTCTGGAAAATACTGTCAAAGCCGCGCAGCTCTTGTTTGCGCACGTTGTAAATCTGCTCGCCCACGCGGTCGGCGCGGTGCAGGGTCAGGACGGCGCCGGCCATGGCCTCGCTGTCATCGCTTTCCAATTGCAGGGGCGCAATATCCGCCAGAAAGACGTGCCCCTTGATCTTGACCCGCAACCCGTTGATCCGCGACTTGTTGGCGCGCACCAGCTCCGGCAGGTCGAAATCTTCGGCGTAGCGCGACAGCGCGATGCCGGGCACCTCATCCACGCGTACCCCGAGCAACTGAGCCGCAGCGCGGTTGGCCGCCACAATGGAGCCGCCCATGTCGATGGACAAGACCGGAAACTCCAGCGCGCCGAGCAATGCATTGAGCTCCATGTGCCGACGCTCGCTGGGCATCAGCCCTACGCGCTTGACGCCAAAGACACCGGCGATGGTCTCGAACTTGGGGCGCAGCGCCTGAAACTGCAGGTTAATCAGGTTCGGGCAATACAAGTAGATCGCATTGCCCTGGTCGCCGCCCACTTCACCGCGCTTGACGTTGATACCGTAGGCTACCAACAGGTTGAGGATGTCACGCAGGATGCCAATCCGGTTTTGGCAGTGAACTTTGATGCGCATGGCGGCAGGCTCGAATAGGTGGGCGAAGGGTCCAGGCAGCAGTGCGTTTGTGCGCTACCGGCGATTTCAACGTCACGTTTTTGTGACAGTTTGACGTTCGATTGGCATAAGAAGCTCTGCCCGGAACCCAACTCGTAACGAATAGTTTACGAATGCCGTGCATCATCCCAGCATTAACGGCTTTTCGCCAGCACCACTCTCGGGTCTTTTGGGGTATCACTAGGTCATCGCCACACACCGAATAATAAAAACGATTTCCTTGCGGAGAGCCCCATGAAGCAAACGAAATACGTCGCCCGCGAGCCTGATGCCGATGGCTTTATCGACTACACACCTGCCGAGCACGGGGTGTGGAACACGCTGATCACCCGCCAGTTGAAGTTGCTTGAAGGCCGTGCCTGCCCTGAGTACATGCAAGGCATCGACAAACTGGGCTTGCCCCACGACCGCATTCCGCAGTTGAGCGAGATCAACAAAGTCCTGGGTGAAACCACGGGGTGGCAGGTCGCACGCGTCCCGGCGCTGATCCCGTTTCAAACCTTCTTCGAATTGCTGGCCAATAAGCAGTTTCCGGTCGCGACATTTATTCGCACGCCTGAAGAGCTGGATTACCTGCAAGAGCCTGACATTTTTCACGAGATTTTCGGCCACTGCCCACTGCTGACCAACCCCTGGTTTGCAGAGTTCACCCACACCTACGGCAAGCTGGGTTTGCAAGCCACCAAGGAACAGCGCGTGTATTTGGCCCGCCTGTACTGGATGACCATTGAGTTCGGGCTGGTGGATACGCCTGAGGGCAAACGCATCTATGGCGGCGGGATTCTTTCATCGCCAAAAGAAACGGTTTACAGCCTGTCCTCAGAACCGGAACATCAGGCCTTCGACCCGCTGGAGGCGATGCGCACGCCTTACCGCATCGACATTTTGCAGCCGCTGTATTTTGTCTTGCCGGACTTGAAGCGACTGTTCGACCTCGCCCATGAAGACATCATGGGGCTGGTTGAAAAAGGCATGGCGCTGGGCCTGCATGCGCCCAAGTTTCCGCCTAAACCCAAGGCGGCGTGATCCGCCCCTTTGCTTACTTTTTTGCACACATAAGAAAAACTGACTTCAGGAACACACCATGAACGCACTGAACCAAGCCCACTGCGAAGCCTGCCGCGCCGATGCTCCACAGGTCAGCGACGAAGAACTGCCGGTACTGATCAAACAGATCCCGGACTGGAACATCGAAGTTCGCGACGGCGTGATGCAACTGGAAAAGGTCTTTCTGTTCAAAAACTTCAAATTCGCCCTGGCATTCACCAACGCCGTCGGTGAAATTTCCGAAGCGGAAGGCCATCACCCGGGCCTGCTGACTGAGTGGGGCAAAGTGACCGTGACCTGGTGGAGCCACTCCATCAAGGGCTTGCACCGTAACGACTTCATCATGGCCGCGCGCACTGACGAAGTGGCTAAAACCGCCGAAGGCCGCAAATGAAGCACTTCGCGGCCATTGGCCGGGTACCGGGGGACCCGATTCTGGGCCTGATGGACGCCTACAATCAGGACACCAACCCGAACAAGTTCGATTTGGGCGTGGGCGTGTACAAGGATGCCAACGGGCTGACGCCGATTTTGAAATCGGTCAAACAGGCCGAACAGCGCCTGGTGGACCAGCAGCAGACCAAAACCTACATCGGCGGGCATGGCGACAGCCGTTTTGGCCAGTTGATCAGCGAACTGGTGCTGGGTGCCGATTCGCCACTGTTGAGCGCCAAACGCGCCGGCGCCACCCAAACCCCGGGTGGCACCGGTGCCTTGCGCTTGAGTGCCGACTTTATTGCTCAATGCTTGCCGGGGCGTGGTATCTGGTTAAGCGACCCGACCTGGCCGATCCACGAAACCATTTTTGCCGCCGCCGGGTTGAAGATCAGCCACTACCCGTATGTGGGCAGTGACAACACGCTAAGCGTGGCCGCGATGCTGGCGGCGCTGGAACAGGCACCCAAAGGTGACGTGGTGCTGTTGCACGCCTGCTGCCACAACCCGACCGGCTTCGATCTGTCGCAAGACGACTGGCATCAGGTACTGGACGTGGTGAAGCGTCGCGAGCTGTTGCCGCTGATCGATTTCGCCTATCAGGGCTTCGGTGATGGCCTTGAGCAAGACGCGTGGTCCACGCGCCTGTTTGCCCGTGAACTGCCTGAACTGCTGATCACAAGCTCCTGCTCGAAAAACTTCGGCCTGTACCGCGAACGTGTGGGTGCCTTGATCGTGTGCGCCAGTGACGCCGAGAAACTGACGGACATCCGCAGTCAACTGGCCTACCTGGCGCGCAACCTGTGGTCCAACCCGCCGGACCATGGCGCTGCGGTGGTGGCGACCATCCTGGGTGACGAGCAACTTAAAACCCTGTGGGCCGCTGAAGTAGAAGCCATGCGCAGCCGGATCGCGCAATTGCGCAGCGGTCTGGTGGAGGCACTGACGCCCTTTGGCCTGGCCGAGCATTTTGCTCATATCACTCAACAGCGCGGGATGTTTTCCTACACTGGTTTGAGCGCCGATCAAGTGCAATTGCTGCGCGACAAGCACAGCGTGTACATGGTCGGTTCTGGACGCGCCAACATGGCCGGGGTCGACGGCACACGCCTGAACCTGCTGGCTAAAGCCATCGCACAGGTCTGCACGCACTGACGCGTTGAATCTGCCGGAGCGGGCACATTCGCTCCGGCAGCAACACGACAACCGCTACATGAAACGTTCGCCACCATCCCCCGCCAGATATAAAAAAAGACAAATTGTCACACCCGGTCATGTATCCTGCCCTAGCTTTTTAAAAGCGCGGAGTTACCCGGCGATTTAAAAACACACCTTGCGAGGAGCGCGACGATGCACGAAATCCCAAACCTCCCCTTCCCAAGCCTGCATGAAACTCAGCAGCCAACCCCGCAACACACCAGCGGCGAAAAAACCGCACTGGACGAGGCGCCTGAAAGCCTCAAGGCCGACAGCGAAGACTGACGGTTCGCACTCAGGCGGTGCGAAAAGCTTTCAGCTTTTCATACCGCCTGACACAATCGCCCCTCTTCTCTATTCCCCCGGACAACAGCGTGACTGACTCTTTCGACGACACACAGGCCAGCGTACTGATCGGCACAGCCGAGCAAATGATCGAGCTGTGGGACCGTCTTACCCCGGAAAAACAAGCCACCCTGCTCCAGCGTTTCGGCACGCAAGAAAACGCACTGGCCGCCCTGATCGCAACCCGACTGGTTGCACCGCTCTAACCCCGCAGGACCTGCCCCATGACCGAACAACGTCCACTGGCGATCACCCTGCAAGTGGTGTCCATCGTTCTGTTTACCTTCATTGGCTATTTGAATATCGGCATCCCGCTGGCCGTTCTGCCCGGCTACGTGCACAACCATTTGGGCTACGGCACGGTCATCGCCGGGCTGGTGATCAGCGTGCAGTATTTGGCCACCTTGCTCAGCCGCCCTTATGCCAGCCGCATCATCGACAACCTGGGCAGCAAACGCGCAGTGATGTATGGCCTGGCCGGGTGCGGGCTGAGCGGCGTCTTCATGCTGGTGTCCAGCGGGTTGTCGGCCATGCCTGCATTGAGCCTCATCAGCCTGCTGCTCGGCCGACTGGTATTGGGCAGCGCCGAAAGCCTGGTAGGCTCGGGTTCGATCGGCTGGGGCATCGGTCGCGTCGGTGCACAGAACACGGCCAAGGTCATTTCCTGGAACGGTATCGCCAGCTACGGCGCAATCGCCATCGGCGCGCCGCTGGGGGTAATGATGGTCAACCATTGGGGCATGTGGAGCATGGGCGCAAGCATCATCGCCTTGGCCGCCCTGGGCCTGCTGCTGGCATGGCCAAAGCTGGCCGCGCCGATTGTCAGTGGCGTACGCCTGCCGTTCCTGCATGTGCTGGGCCGGGTGCTGCCCCATGGCACCGGGCTGGCACTGGGCTCCATCGGTTTTGGCACCATCGCCACGTTTATCACCCTGTACTACGCAACCCGCAACTGGGAAAACGCCGTCCTGTGCCTGAGCCTGTTTGGCGCCAGCTTTATCGGGGCGCGGCTGCTGTTTGGCAACATGATCAATCGCCTTGGCGGCTTCCGGGTAGCGATCGCCTGCCTGAGCGTCGAAACCGTGGGCTTGCTGCTGTTATGGCTGGCGCCAAACCCGCAACTGGCATTGGCCGGTGCGGCATTGAGCGGGTTTGGCTTTTCGCTGGTGTTCCCGGCCTTGGGGGTCGAGGCGGTGAACCTGGTGCCCGCTTCCAGCCGGGGCGCGGCCGTTGGGGCGTATTCGCTGTTCATTGACTTGTCACTGGGCATTACTGGCCCGCTGGTGGGCGCCGTGGCAGCCGGTTTCGGCTTTGCGTCGATCTTCCTGTTCGCCGCACTGGCCGCGTTCAGCGGGCTGATGCTGAGCCTGTATCTGTACCGACAGGCACGCAACCGCTAACCAGCGACGCCTAGAAATCCACTTTGCCGCGCCCGGCCTTGATCGTGCCGCGCTTGCTCTTGGACTCCAGCCGACGGGTTTTAGACCCCAACGTCGGCTTGGTCGGACGACGTTTTTTCTCCACCTTGGTTGCACTGACGATCAGCTCAAGCAAGCGTTCAAGGGCATCGGCGCGGTTTTGCTCCTGGGTACGGTATTGCTGCGCCTTGATGATGAGCACGCCCTCACTGGTAATCCGACTGTCACGCAGCGCCAGCAACCGCTCCTTGTAAAACGGCGGCAAGGACGAGTTGGGAATGTCGAAGCGCAGGTGCATGGCGCTTGAAACTTTGTTGACGTTCTGCCCGCCCGCACCCTGGGCGCGAATGGCCGTGAGTTCGATCTCGGCGTCAGGGATGTGGACGTTGTTGGAGATGACCAGCATTAAAAAGGGTCCTTTATCAGGGCCTGCAGGATACCCCACAAACGACAAACCCGGCGCAATGGCCGGGTTTGTCATGACGAACCGCTCAGCTTATTTGGCTGAACTGTAAGCCGCTGCCGAGGCGTGCACCTCGCGCTTGCTCTTGATCAGGTAGCAGACCCACATGAAGATCACCCACACCGGGATCGCGTAAACCGACACGCGGATGCCCGGGATCATCAGCATGATGACCAGAATGAACGCCACAAACGCCAGGCACACATAGTTGCCGTAGGGGTACCACAAGGCCTTGAACAACGGGGTTTGTGCCGTTTTGTTCATGTGCTGGCGGAACTTGACGTGGGAAAAGCTTATCATCGCCCAGTTGATGACCAAGGTAGCTACCACCAGCGACATCAGCAGTTCCAGTGCATCGTGAGGCATCAGGTAGTTGAGCAGCACCGCAATGACGGTCACGGCAGCCGAGGCCAGAATCGAGTTTACCGGCACGCCGCGCTTGTCGATTTTGGACAGCACTTTCGGTGCGTCACCTTGTTGAGCCATACCCAACAGCATGCGGCTGTTGCAGTACGTGCCGCTGTTGTACACCGACAATGCAGCGGTCAAGACCACAAAGTTGAGGATGTGTGCCGCAGTGTTGCTGCCCAGCATCGAGAACACTTGCACGAACGGGCTGCTGCTGTAGCTGTCGCCACCGGCGTTCAGGGTTTCAAGCAGCGAATCCCATGGCGTCAGGGACAACAGCACTACCAGGGCGCCGATGTAGAAAATCAGGATGCGGTAGATCACCTGATTGATCGCTTTCGGGATCACGGTGCGCGGCTTGTCGGCTTCAGCGGCGGTGAAACCGAGCATTTCGAGCCCACCGAAAGAGAACATGATGAACGCCATGGCCATCACCAGGCCGGTCATGCCATTAGGGAAAAACCCGCCGTGTTCCCACAGGTTGCTGACCGACGCTTGCGGGCCGCCGCTGCCACTGACCAGCAAATAGCTGCCCAGAGCAATCATGCCGACAATGGCCACGACCTTGATGATGGCGAACCAGAATTCAGCCTCGCCAAAGACTTTGACGTTGGTCAGGTTGATGACGTTAATCAGCACGAAAAAAGCCGCCGCCGAGGCCCAGGTCGGGATCTCGGGCCACCAGTAGTGCACGTACTTACCGACCGCGGTCAGCTCTGACATACCTACCAGGATGTACAGCACCCAGCAGTTCCAGCCCGACATGAAGCCAGCGAAACCGCCCCAGTATTTGTGTGCAAAGTGGCTGAAAGAGCCGGCAACCGGCTCTTCGACAATCATTTCGCCCAACTGGCGCATGATCATGAAGGCAATAAAGCCGCAGATCGCATAGCCCAGAATCATCGACGGGCCGGCCGATTTCAGCACACCGGCCGAGCCGAGGAACAGGCCTGTACCAATCGCGCCACCCAGGGCAATCAGTTGGATATGACGATTTTTCAGGCCGCGTTTAAGCTCGCCCGAATGCGAGGTTTGTCCACTCATTGAAAAGGGTCCCACACAAGGTTTGATGTCATTCAGTGCGTTTTCGCTTGAGCACCGGCAGTGATCGAAGGGTCTACAACACAAATCAAACCCCAGCGCAGGCGCCAGGAATCCAAGGTTGTTTCACGAGTCATGCGTCACCTGTTTGTTTTTATCTGTGACGGAATCGGACCCGCAATGCTTATGGCATCGCGGAGTTTACAAGGCGGGTTTGCCTCGAGGTTTTGGCCAGTCAGCACATCGCTGAGCGGCGCAAAATGCGCGGGTACGCAATTGAGTCACAGGTAAAACGCCGCGCATTGTACACCTGCTCGAAGGCAAGATCCCATCACACCGCCGCTTGCAATACGAAACAAGCCGCAGATGAGTCCTCAAACGTCACAAATCTGTAAAACGCGGAACATTTCCTATACACAAAGTGATCATTTCGCGCGAACGCTTGATAAACGGCACAAAACGTCACGTTTACTTGACGACTCGTAAAGAAATATTTCCACTGTAAACGCCCCGTGGCACTGAGCGACCGATTGCCGCAGGTCTAATTCATTGATTTTGAATGAATAAACCAAACACTCAGTCAGCTGGCAGCGCCATTGTGCGGATCGGGTTTTTGAAACCCCAAAAAAAAACGCCAGCCCGAAGGCTGGCGTTTCTTGAACGGCGTTAAACGCTTATTGCGGCTTGCGACGACCGAAGCCAGGACGCTGACCCGAACCGGCCGGGGCGCCACGACGCTTGCCTGACGGCGCATCGTCAACCAGTTTTGGACCCTGGCGAGACGGCTTGGCAGGACGCTTGTTGACGTCGCTCGGGCGCTCGGCAACCGGCGCACCGCGGCCCGCAGGCACGCGATCAGTGCGGCCGGCTGGCTTGCGCGCAGGACGCGCAGCCTCATCACGGGCCGGACGACCCGGGCGCTCACCTTCGATGTGCGGCTGGCGCGCTGGACGCGGGGCAGCAGGCTCACCGTTGGCAGGGCGCAAGGTGCGGGCAACACGGTCGGCACGGGCCACAGGACGCGACGACTTGCGCTGCATACGCTCAAGCTTGTCTTTGCTCTTGGCATTCATCTCAGGCATGGCAACCGGTGTGAGACCGACTTCAGCACTGAGGATGTCCACCTCGTACTGACTCATTTCACGCCAGCGACCCATCGGCAGGTCAGAGTTGAGGAACACCGGGCCGAAACGCACGCGTTTCAGGCGGCTGACCACCAACCCTTGGGATTCCCACAGACGACGCACTTCGCGGTTACGGCCTTCCATCACCACGCAGTGATACCAGTGGTTGAACCCTTCGCCACCCGGTGCCTGTTTGATGTCGGTAAAGCGCGCAGGGCCGTCTTCCAGCACCACGCCCGCCTTGAGGCGCTCGATCATCTCGTCATCCACTTCACCACGCACACGTACCGCGTATTCACGGTCCATTTCGTAGGAAGGGTGCATCAGGCGGTTGGCCAGCTCACCGTCAGTGGTGAACATCAGCAAACCGGTAGTGTTGATGTCGAGACGACCGATATTGATCCAGCGGCCTTCTTTCGGACGCGGCAATTTGTCGAACACGGTTGGACGGCCTTCAGGGTCGTCACGGGTGCAGATTTCGCCATCGGGCTTGTTGTACATGATCACGCGGCGCACCGATTCGGCAGCCTCTTCGCGCTTGATCACTTTGCCATCGATGGAAATGGCGTCATGCAGGTCAACGCGCAAACCCAGCGTTGCATCCTTGCCATTGACCTTGATCCGGCCCTGGCTGATCCAGGCCTCTACGTCGCGACGCGAACCGACGCCAATACGGGCGAGGACCTTTTGCAGCTTCTCGCCTGCTGGGCCAATTTCCTGGTCGTCTTTAGGGGTTAAATCACTCATCTGGGCACCTCCCGGTGTGTCAATTCAGGCGGGCGCCTGAAGTGTTAAAAATAGGCCCTGGCACGCGACTGCGCGCCGAAGGGTCGCGAATCATACGCTGATCTTGCGCATTTCGCATCAAAGGCCGGGCGTGTTCTGCCCGGTCTATTTCTTTTTCCGCCGGCCGGTGGCGCCAAGCGCAAGCAAACGCAGGTCAGCTTGCGCCAGCACCCCACGCTTTTCGTCTTTGTCGAGTTTCTTCCAGGCCTTGATTTCACGCTTGGTGCGCCCGCACCCGATACAGACGTCATCGGAGAACTTGCAGACGCTGATGCAGGGATCTTTGGTTGAACTCATCACCTGTGCTCCCGTTACGTGGGGTCGCTGAGAATGCGCGGTCGGCCGGATCACTCTTCGCGTTCAAGACGCTCCTGCTCGATGGCTTCGGCCAATGCCCGCGCTTCGGCGTCTTCGTCGCTCATTCCGGGCTGTAACTCCAGCGCCGCCACCGCCGCCAGCAACTGGCTACGTGCCTGCTCTGCATCACTTGGTTGCAGCGCGGGTTCGACTTCAGGTTCAACCGCCATTTCAGGCGCAACCGCCTCTTTGGCCAAGTCGTCACGCAGCAAGTCGTCAAAGTCGATTTTCAGACCTTCTTCCATGGAATCCAGTTCCGTCAACAGGGTGCGGAAGCTGGTTTCGTCTTTCGGCTCTTCAGGCTCGGCGCTGGCATCCGCCAACGCCTGAATGTGCTCGGGCACAGGCGCATCGTCGAAATCGAGAATCGGGTCGGGCTCCAGTTCGCGCAATTCAGCCAGTGGCGGCAGGTCGTCAAGGTTTTTCAGGTTGAAGTGATCGAGAAATGCCTTGGTGGTGGCAAACATCGCAGGACGGCCCGGCACTTCGCGATAGCCCACGACGCGAATCCACTCACGCTCCAGCAAGGTTTTGACGATGTGGCTATTGACCGCCACGCCCCGCACATCTTCGATCTCGCCACGGGTGATGGGCTGTCGGTAAGCGATCAGCGCCATGGTTTCAAGCATCGCCCGGGAATAGCGCTGCGGGCGCTCTTCCCACAAACGCCCGACCCACGGCGAAAACGTGTCGCGGATTTGCAGGCGGTAGCCGGACGCTACCTCTTTAAGCTCAAAAGAGCGGCCCTGGCAGGATTTTCGCAGCAGCTCCAACGCTTTTTTAAACACGGGCGGCTCCGGACGCTCGCCCTCCTCAAACAGCTCGAACAAACGCTCAAGGCTTTGCGGCTTGCCCGAGGCCAACAGAAACGCCTCCAGCAACAGGGCCAGCTCGCGGGGATCAGTCAAATTCATGGTTTCAGCTCTTTATTCGGCTCGCGCCCGCACATGGATCGCCGCGTAGGGCTCGTTTTGCACCAACTCGATCAAGGATTCCTTGACCAGCTCAAGGATGGCCATAAACGTCACCACCACACCCAAACGCCCTTCTTGTGCCGTAAACAGTTCGACAAATGGCACAAAGCCACCGCCTTTCAGGCGTTCCAGCACATCGCTCATGCGCTCGCGGGTGGACAGGGCTTCGCGGCTGACCTGATGGCTTTCAAACATGTCGGTACGCCGCAGCACCTCGGCCATCGACATCAACAACTCTTCAAGGGCCACGTCCGGCACCAGCTTGCGCGCCCGGGCTTCGGGGGCATCCAGTTTGGGCACAAACACGTCACGCCCTACCCGCTCAAGCTCGTCAATGCCTTGCGCCGCAGCTTTAAAACGCTCGTACTGCTGCAAGCGGCGAATCAGTTCGGCACGTGGGTCGCCCTCGTCTTCTTCAACCTCGGCTGAACGCGGTAACAGCATGCGCGATTTGATTTCGGCCAGCATGGCCGCCATCACCAAGTATTCGGCGGCCAACTCCAGACGCACGGTCTTCATCAGCTCGACATACCCCATGTACTGGCGAGTGATTTCCGCCACCGGGATGTCGAGGATGTCGATATTCTGTTTGCGGATCAGGTACAGCAGCAAGTCAAGCGGGCCTTCGAACGCGTCGAGAAACACCTCCAGCGCATCCGGGGGGATGTACAGGTCTTGCGGCATTTCAATGACGGCCTGGCCGTAGACCATGGCGAACGGCAACTCTTGCTGCGCATCGGCTTGCGGGTCTACAGGTTCAATCACTTCAACGTCAGACATCAGGCCTCGACCATAAAGGGCGTGGGATCACCGCAACCCACCCGTACCACCTGCGGTTCGTCATCCACCAGGCTGATTACGGTACTGGCTTTGTGCCCACCGAAACCGCCATCAATGATCAGGTCGACCTGTTTTTCCAGCCTGTCGCGGATCTCGTAGGGATCTTCCATCGGCTCGGTTTCACCCGGCATGATCAGCGTGACACTCATCAGCGGCTCGCCCAGTTCAGCCAGCAGGGCCAAGGCCAGCGGATGGCTGGGCACGCGCATGCCGATGGTACGGCGCTTGGGATGCAACAGCAGGCGCGGCACTTCACGGGTGGCGTTGAGAATGAACGTATACGGGCCCGGCGTATGAACCTTAAGCAACCGGAACGTGCCGGTATCGACCTTGGCGAACAGGCCCAGTTGCGACAGGTCGCGGCACATCAAAGTGAAGTTGTGTTTGTCGTCCAGATTACGCAGGCGTTTGATGCGATCAATCGCATCCTTGTTGCCCATTTGGCAACCGACAGCGTAGGACGAATCGGTGGGGTAAATCACCACACCGCCTTTTTTAATGATCTCGACCGCCTGTTTGATCAGACGCGGCTGAGGATTCTCCGGATGAATCTGGAAAAATTGACTCACGTTGTGTACCTGTTCAGACGTTGGCTGTGGACGGGTCCAATTTGAAACGAGACCACAGAGGCGGCAGGTCGTCCGGTAGCGGGCGGTATTCGCCGATCTCGGACCATCCTCCCGGGCCATGAAAATCGCTGCCGGCAGTCACCAGCAAACCGAACTCACGGGCCAGAATCGCTAGGCTGCCCACTTGATCGGCGGGTTGATAGCCATTGACCACCTCGATTGCGTGACCTCCCGCTTGAATATAGTCGCCAATCAGGCGCCGACGCTTGCTGCGAGTGAAATCGTAATGCGAAGGATGCGCCAGGCTGACCCAGGCCCCTGCTGCACGCAGGGTGCCCACGGTCTCTTCCAGCGTCGGCCAATGCTGCTTGACGTCGCCCAGCTTGCCGGCACCCAGCCATTTGCGAAACGCTTCGGCGCGGTCCTTGACGTAGCCGGCCTCGACCAGAAAATCAGCGAAATGTGGACGCGCCGGGGCGTTACCGCTGTCACCCAGCGCAGCCTGAATGGCCCGCGCGCCTTCGAGTGCGCCGGGCATGCCTTTAAGGGCAAGCTTGCGGCTGATTTCTTCGGCCCTTAGCCAGCGACCATCATGCAACGCCGCAATGGCCTGGACCAACGCCGGGGCCTGAACGTCAAAACCGTAACCCAATATATGAATCGTGGCGCCGCCCCAGGTACAGGACAATTCAACGCCGTTCACCAGTTGCATGTTCAGCGCCTGAGCCGCTGTGCGAGCCTCATCAAGGCCCTCAAGTGTGTCGTGATCGGTCAGGGCCAGGACTCGCACACCTTTCTCGAACGCACGCGCCACCAGAACCGCAGGCGCCAACGCGCCGTCCGACGCTGTGCTATGGCAATGCAAGTCAATTTCCACGGGGATTTAATAACCTCTAGCTGACGCTTTCGCTGTCATTGATGTTTGTTATTATGCCGCCACATCCTGCTTCTGGCTGCCACTGTGAAACAATTCATCGACTTCATCCCGCTGCTACTGTTTTTCATCGTCTACAAAATCGAGCCACGCGCCGTCGACATTGCAGGCCATAGCCTGACCTTCGGGGGCATTTTCAGCGCGACCGCCATGCTGATCATCAGCTCATTGGTGGTGTACGGCATTCTGTTTTTCAAACAACGCAAACTTGAAAAAAGCCAATGGCTGACGCTGATTGCCTGCCTGGTATTCGGCAGCCTGACGCTTGCGTTCCACAGCGAGACCTTCCTCAAGTGGAAAGCCCCGGTGGTGAACTGGCTGTTTGCGCTGGTGTTTGCCGGTAGCCACTTTATCGGTAACACACTGCTGATCAAACGCGTCATGGGCCACGCCCTGAGCCTGCCGGATGCCGTGTGGACACGCCTGAACCTGGCGTGGATCGCCTTTTTTGTGTTCTGCGGTGCCGCCAACCTGTTTGTGGCGTTCACTTTCCAGAGCATCTGGGTCGACTTCAAAGTCTTCGGCAGCCTCGGCATGACCGTGCTGTTCCTGGTGGGCCAGGGCATTTACCTGTCGCGCCACCTGCATGATTCCGACACTCCAACCTCCAAAACCGAGGATTGACATGCTCTACGCAATCATTGCCACTGATGTCGACAACTCGCTTGAAGCACGTCTGGCCGCACGCCCGGCGCACCTTGAGCGCTTGCAGCAACTCAAACAGGAAGGCCGAGTGGTCCTGGCTGGTCCGCACCCGGCCATCGACAGCAATGACCCGGGCCCGGCCGGTTTCAGCGGCAGCCTGATTGTCGCGGAGTTCGACTCGCTCAGCGCTGCGCAAGCATGGGCCGACGCCGATCCGTACGTGGCTGCCGGCGTGTATGCCCACGTGACCGTCAAGCCGTTCAAGCAAGTTCTGCCCTGAGCCCACGGCGCAGCGTGACCGCACCTGCGGTTCGCTGCGCTGTTGGCCTCATTCTTTCCGATCAGCGGCCGACAACCTCTCCGAATCCCGCCAGGAATGAGGAGTTGCGATGCGCCAAGGTTTGCTGTGTGTGCTGTTGATCATGTTATCGCTGGGCCATCTCGCCCATGCTGAAGACGCTCCCGCCCCCGATACTTCCGTGCCGCTTTCATTGAGCGCCGGTGCGCGCATCACTGACTTGCAGCAGCGCCTGGCCGACAGTGAACGCCTGCGCGGTGAACTGACTCAGGCCCTGAAAAACGCCGACACCACGCGCGAAAGCAGCCAGCTCGCACAACTGCGCAAGGAAAACCAGCAACTCAAGCAGCAGCTCGAAAAAAACGGTTCCAGCCCGGGTTTTAACCTGCTGACTGATTCACAACAGTGGTTTGTGATTGGTGGCGCAGTTGCCCTATTGGCCCTACTCTGCGGTATCTTCGCCGGCGGCGGACGTAAACAGCGTCGGCAATGGCTATAAATAGAGTGAGTCATGAGCGACCTGTTACTGATAGATGATGACCAGGAGTTGTGTGAACTCCTGACCAGCTGGCTGAGCCAGGAAGGCTTTCATGTGCGCGCTTGCCACGATGGTTTGAGCGCACGCAAGGCATTGAGCGAATCAAGCCCCGACGCCGTAGTTCTGGATGTGATGCTGCCCGACGGCAGCGGCCTGGAACTGCTTAAGCAATTGCGTAACGACCACCCGGAGCTGCCGGTGCTGATGCTCTCGGCCCGGGGCGAGCCGCTGGACCGCATTCTGGGGCTGGAGCTGGGGGCCGATGATTACCTGGCCAAGCCTTGCGACCCGCGGGAGCTGACCGCGCGCCTGCGTGCCGTGCTGCGACGCAGCCACCCGGCGCCCGCGTCAAGCCAGATGGAGCTGGGCGACCTGTGCTTCAGCCCCATGCGCGGCGTGGTCACCCTCAATCAACATGACATCACCCTCACTGTCTCCGAAAGCCGCATCCTCGAAGCGCTGCTGCGCCAACCGGGCGAGCCGCTTGACAAGCAGGAACTGGCGCAACTGGCGCTGGGCCGCAAACTGACATTGTATGACCGCAGCCTGGACATGCATGTCAGCAACCTGCGCAAGAAGATCGGCCCTCATCCGGACGGTCGCCCGCGCATTGTGGCACTGCGCAGCCGCGGGTATTTCTATAGCGCTTGATGCGCGTGTGTAAACCCGAGGCAAACCCCTCTTTACTCAAGCTTTACGCTTGGCTGACAGCGCTTGACCTTGATGTCCCTAAACTGAGCGCATCCGGATTCACCGGAACGTACTAAAAGGAGACACACCATGCGTAAGACGCTTATTGCTTTGATGTTTGCTGCAGCTCTGCCAACCGTCGCAATGGCCATGCCGGGTAGCGAAGGCCCAATGGGTCCACGTCACGGCAGTGAACACCATGGTCGCGGCGACGCACCTTACAGCCAACTGGACTTGACCCGCGAACAGCGCCAGCAAATCGGCAAGCTGATGGGCGAGCAAATGCACGAACGCAAACAGTTGGTCGACAAGTACCTGGAAAAACTGCCAGCCGCTGATCAAAAAGCGCTGAAAGACGAAATCGCAGCCAAGCACGAAAAAACCCAGAAGGACATTCGTGCCCTGCTCAAGCCTGAACAGCAAAAGCGCTTCGACGAAATGCAAAAGCAGCGCGCCGAACGTAAAGCTGAATGGAAAGAGTTCAAAGACTGGAAAGCACAGCAAACTCAAAAAGCGCAATAATCCGCGCACATGCCAAGCCCAACGGCCTCCCAGCCGTTGGGCTTTGCGCGTTTCACTCACGTCATGATGAGGACCTACCGTGCGATCACTGTTTTGGCGCATTCTGGCCAGCTTTTGGCTGGCGATAGCCTTGGTCGCCGGGCTGTCACTCTTGCTGGGGCACATGCTCAACCAGGACGCGTGGATTCTGAGCCGCCACCCCGGCATCTCGAATCTGGCGCAAGAATGGACCCAGCGCTATGAAACCCAGGGCGCAGACGCAGCCCAGGAATTCCTTGAGCGGCGCAAGCGCCGTTATCACATTGATGTGCAGGTGCTCAACGAAAGCGGCGACCCTGTGGTGCGCGGCACCTTCCCACGCCGGGCGGCTGCCTGGGAGGCCCGCCAGCATCCGGGCGAAGACCCGTTGCCATGGCGCCGCCTGACCGTCGAGTACACCAGCCCGCAAACAGCCGACACGTACCTGCTGATCTACCGCATCCCGCACCCAGAACTGGACGCCTGGCACCGTCAAAGCCTGATCTGGCCACTGAGTGCGCTGGGCATAGCGCTGGTGGTGCTGACCCTCTTCAGCTTGCTGGTGACCTTGTCAATCACCCGCCCGCTCAGCCGCTTGCGCGTGGCCGTGCATGACCTGGGACAAACCACCTACCAGCAGAACAGCCTGGCGCGGCTGGCCTCGCGGCGCGACGAGTTTGGTGTCCTGGCCACCGACTTCAACCGTATGGGCGCGCGCCTGCAAAGCTTGATCAGCAGCCAGCGTCAACTGCTGCGCGACGTGTCCCACGAGTTGCGCTCACCCTTGGCGCGTCTGCGCATCGCATTAGCGCTGGCTGAACGCGCAGGCCCCGAAGAACGCGAAAAGCTATGGCCGCGCCTGACCCGCGAATGTGACCGGCTGGAATCTTTGATCAGTGAAATTCTGGCGCTGGCCCGCGTAGACGCCGACCAGGCCAGCGCCGAGCACGTTGACCTCAACCCGTTGCTCAATAACCTGCAAAAAGACGCGGCCCTAAGCGCACCGGAGCAAAGGATTCAACTGGAGGCCGAGCCGGGGCTGAGCCTGACGGGCTGGCCCACTATGATTGAGCGTGCCGTGGATAACCTGCTGCGCAACGCGCAGCGCTTCAACCCGCCCGGCCAGCCGATTGAATTGCGGGCGTATCGTGAAGGCGAGCACATCAACGTTAGCGTGCGCGATCACGGCCCGGGGGTGGCGCCCGAGCACCTGACCCAATTGGGCGAGCCGTTCTTTCGCGCGCCCGGCCAGACAGCCGCAGGCCATGGTCTTGGGCTGGCCATCGCCCGGCGCGCTGCTGAACGGCATGGCGGAAGGCTGATCGTGACCAACCACCCCGAAGGCGGGTTCATCGCCACGCTGGAGTTGCCGTTGATACCTGACGGCAACCTGTAAAGCAGCCTCGCACGGCCGGTCAGCGCGGGCGGGTTGCGATCAGTTGGCCGCCGACCACACCTGTACAAATTCAGCAGTATCGACCTTGGGCGCATCGCGCATTTCTTTGAGCGGTGTGCCGAGGTACAGGAACGCGATGATTTCTTCGCCTTCTTGCAACCCTAAAGCGGCCGTGACCAACGGTGCATGGGACAACTCGCCCGTGCGCCACACAGCGCCAACGCCTTGCGCATAAGCCGCCAGTTCAATGGCGTGCGCCGCACAGCCAGCAGTAATCAACTGCTCGGTTTTGGGCACTTTGACGTGATCCTGCAAGCGCGCAATCACCACCACCACCAACGGTGCGCGCAGGGGCATGGCACGCGCCTTGTCCAACGCAGCCTCCGTCACCTCGCCACCCTGGGCCTGCACGGCCTGCGCCAGGACTTCACCCAAACGGTTGCGCGCATCGCCTTCGATGCTCAAAAACCGATATGGGCGCAATTGCCCGTGATCCGGCGCGCGCAGGGCGGCCGCAAACAGTACCTCACGTTGCTCGGCCGTGGGCGCCGGTTCAACCAGACGCGGGGCAGAAACACGATTGAGCAAAGCGTCGAGAGCCTCCATTGGCCACCTCCTGAAGAAAATGTGCGGCTATTCTAACGGTATCTCCTCAATGTCTGGCGGTTTACATAGCCGGGCCCACAGGTAGAATGGCGCCCCTCTTTCATGCCCGAGCTGACTTCATGGCGTTGCCGACTCTACGCATCATTGGTTTTGTAATCGGCATCTTCCTGATTACGTTGGCAATCAGCATGGCCGTGCCCATGCTCACCCTGGTCATTTACGACCATATGGGCGATCTGCCGTCCTTTCTGTGGGCCAGCCTGATCACCTTCATCGCCGGCCTGGCACTGGTGCTTCCGGGCCGCCCCGAGCAAGTACACCTGCGCCCCCGTGACATGTACCTGCTGACCGTGTCGAGCTGGCTCATCGTGTGCATCTTTGCTGCGCTGCCGTTTTTGCTCACCCAGCACATCAGTTACACCGACTCGTTTTTCGAAAGCATGTCCGGCATCACCGCCACCGGCTCCACTGTCTTGAGCGGGCTGGACACCATGTCCCCCGGCATACTGATGTGGCGCTCCATGCTGCACTGGCTCGGTGGTATCGGCTTTATCGGCATGGCGGTGGCGATCCTGCCGCTGCTGCGCATCGGTGGCATGCGCCTGTTCCAGACCGAATCCTCTGACCGTTCCGAAAAAGTCATGCCGCGCTCACACATGGTTGCGCGCCTTATTGTTGCGACCTACGTCGGTATTACGATCCTCGGCAGCCTCGCATTCTGGTGGGCCGGGATGAGCGTGTTCGATTCGATCAACCATGCCATGTCAGCCATTTCCACCGGCGGGTTCTCGACCTCCGACCAGTCGCTGGCCAAATGGTCGCAACCGGCGGTGCACTGGGTGGCCATCGGCGTCATGATCATGGGCAGCATGCCCTTCACGCTCTACGTCGCCACCCTGCGCGGCCATCGCAAAGCCTTGATCAAGGACCAGCAGGTGCAAGGCTTGCTGGGCCTGCTGCTGGTGACCTGGCTGGTACTGAGCGCATGGTTGTGGTGGACCACCGACATGCCCTGGTGGGACGCCTTCCGCCACGTTGCGCTGAACGTAACGTCAGTGGTCACCACCACCGGTTTTGCGCTGGGCGACTACAGCTTGTGGGGCAACTTCTCACTGATGCTGTTTTTCTACCTGGGCTTCATCGGCGGCTGTTCCGGCTCGACGGCGGGCGGGATCAAGATTTTCCGCTTTCAGGTTGCGTACATCCTGCTCAAGGCCAACCTTAATCAGTTGATTCACCCGCGCGCCGTTATCAAACAGAAATACAACGGCCATCGGCTCGACGAAGAAATCGTGCGTTCGATTTTGACGTTTTCATTCTTCTTTGCCATCACTATCTGCGTGATTGCACTGGCGCTGTCGCTGCTGGGGCTGGACTGGATGACGGCGTTGACCGGCGCGGCCAGTACGGTGTCCGGCGTGGGTCCCGGGCTGGGCGAAATCATTGGCCCGTCCGGCAACTTCGCCAGTCTGCCGGATGCGGCCAAGTGGATCCTGTCGTTGGGCATGCTGCTCGGGCGGTTGGAGATCATCACCGTGTTCGTGCTGTGCATCCCGGCATTTTGGCGGCACTGACCGGAGGTCTCAATGGGCCACATTCTTTCCCTGCGCCACTACCATGAAGACGTGATTGCTCACGTTCATGAACATGCGCAAATGGTGATCAATGTGTCCGGCGCCCTTGATTTTGAAGTCGAGGGTCGTGCCAGCCTGTTGCGCCAGCAACACGTCATGGTGATCCCTGCCGGTGCCCACCATGCCTGCGACAGCCCGCAGGGCAGTCGATGCCTGGTGCTGGATGTGCCTGACGAGCAATGGCTCGACGACACGCTGGGCACCCACGCCGAGGCCTGTCGACGCTTGCTGGGCACCGCAGCCCAACACACCCTCGACCCGCGTCAAGAGCAACTGGTGCAGTGGCTCGCCGCAAGCCCGGTAGCAGACCCGTTGATCGCCCGGCAAGGGGCGATCCTGTTGCTCGCCAGTTTGAACGCCTCCAGCCCTGCCCCGGGTAAACGCCTGCCTTTTGCCACGCTCGATGCCTACATCGATCAGAACGCTGCTTACCCGCTGCAAGTGGCCGATCTGGCACGTGTTGCAGGTCTGTCCTGCGCCCGTTTACACAGCCGCTTTCTTAGCGAGTGCGGGCAAACGCCTATGGACTACGCTCGCCAGCGCCGTTTGCGTCACGCGTTGTACCTGCTGCGCCAGACCTCGCTGGCAGTGGGTGAGGTGGCCAGCCGCGTCGGCTACAACTCACAAAGTGCTTTTGCCGCGGCCATGCTGCGCGAGTTCGGCGCGTCCCCTCGCGCATTGCGCCGCGAGTCTGGCGACAATTAAGCCCTGTTTCGCGACAGACAACGGCTCGCCCGACCCCCTAGACTGCACGCCAAGCCTGAAAAGACTTAAGGATTGTAATGACTCCGCGTACCGCCTTGGGCGCCTTGCATATCGGCGCGTTGATGTTTGGCCTCACCGGCGTGTTCGGCAAACTTGCGGCGGCGTCGGCCAGTGTGATTGTGTTGGGCCGCGCCGGTTTCGCCGTCATCGCCCTCGCCTGCTTCGCCAGCCTTTCCCGGCAATCGCGCTGGCACCCGATTACGTTAAAAGACGCTCGCAACCTGCTGCTCAGCGGATTGCTGCTGGCCGCGCACTGGGTGAGTTTTTTTATCGCGGTCAAGGTCGCCGGGGTCGCCATTGCCACCTTGGGCTTTGCCAGCTTCCCGGCGTTTACCGTGCTGCTCGAAGGGCTGATCTTTCGCGAGCGCATTCGCTTCAACGAAATCGTGTTGGTGGTACTGGTCAGCGTCGGGCTGATTCTGGTCACCCCCAGTTTTGACCTGGCGAGTCAGGCCACGGAAGGGCTGCTGTGGGCCATCGCTTCAGGCCTGACGTTTTCATTGTTGTCACTCAACAACCGCGCCAATGCCGGGCGCGTCCCCGCCGTGCAAGCGGCCATGTGGCAAAACGCAGTGGTCGCTGTGTGTCTGCTGCCGTTTGGCGCGCCGCAACTGAGCACCGTACGCCCGCTCGACTGGCTGTGGATCGGCCTGCTCGGCGTGCTCTGCACCGGCGTCGCCCATAGCCTGTTCGTGGCCAGCCTCGCGGTCATCAAGGCCCGCACGGCGGCCGTGGTGTTCGCGCTAGAGCCGGTGTATGGCATCACACTGGCGTGGCTGTTGTTCCACGAAACCCCAAGCCTGCGCATGCTGCTGGGCGGCGCGCTGATCATCATCGCGATTGTGGTTTCCAGCCGTATGGCCAGTGGCCCCGTCCCGGCCAACGTGAAGCCGGACGCCGCTCACTGAGCCCGGTCGTTGTGCCCCAGGTCGCGTTGCGGGTCAATCTGGTCCCGCACCCGCTGCTTGAGTACCTTGGCCTCCGGGAAGCCACCGTCGGTTTTGCGCTCCCAGATCTGCACGTCGTCACAGGTGATGCGAAAGACACCACCAGTGCCCGGCTCCAGCGCCACACGCCCAAGGTCGTCCGCGAAGGTGCTGAGCAGTTCCTGAGCCAGCCACGCCGCGCGCAGTAGCCATTGGCATTGAGTGCAATACGTGATGACGATGTGCGGCTTGTTCATTGACATGATGTTCGAAAGCTCTTGAAGAGAAAGGCGCCGCTATAATAGCCGCCTTTGTCGCTTGCCCAGAGATTCAAGATGCGCCGCCTGCTTTGTTGTTTACTGCTTTGCCTGTGCCCATTGGTGCTGTTTGCCGCTGAAAAAACGCAGCCGAAAATCGGGCTGGTACTCTCCGGCGGCGCTGCCCGCGGGCTGGCCCACGTGGGCGTGCTCAAGGCGCTGGAAGAGCAAGGCATCCACATTGACGCGATCGCGGGCACCAGCATGGGCGCAGTGATCGGAGGGCTGTACGCCTCGGGGTACAAAATCGACGAACTGGAAAAACTCGCACTCGGCATCGATTGGCAAGAAGCGCTGTCCGACGCGCCGGCGCGCGAAGACGTCCCGTTCCGACGTAAACAGGATGACCGCGACTTTCTGGTCAAGCAAAAACTGAGCTTCCGTGATGATGGCAGCCTGGGCCTGCCGCTCGGCGTGATTCAGGGGCAAAACCTGTCATTGCTGCTCGAAAGTCTGCTGGCACACAGCAGTGATGTCCGCGATTTCGACAAGCTGCCGATCCCGTTTCGCGCCGTGGCCACCGACATCGTCAATGGCGAGAAGGTGGTTTTTCGCAAAGGCCACCTCCCGCAAGTGATCCGCGCCAGCATGTCGATTCCGGCTGTGTTCGCACCGGTCGAGATCAACGGGCAGTTGCTGGTGGACGGGGGCATGGTCGACAACATCCCCGTGGATGTGGCCCGCGAAATGGGCGTCGACCTGGTGATCGTGGTCGATATCGGCACGCCATTGCGCGGCCGCAAGCAGCTCAACACGGTATTCGACATCCTGAATCAATCCATCACGCTGATGACCCGCAGCAACTCCGAAGTGCAGTTGGCCTCCTTGACGCCCGACGACATCCTGATCCAGCCCGCACTGGCCAGTTATGGCGTGACCGACTTTGGCCGCTCGCAAGACATCATTGACGCTGGCTACCGCGCCACTCAAGTCCTCGCCACGCGCATGCGCGGGTTGCGTCAGCCGTCTGACGCACAGCTCAACGCCGCCCGTTCTCCCGAAGAGCGCACCCCGGTCATCACCGCCATCAAAATCGAAAACGACTCGAAAATCGGCGACTCGGTGATTCGCTATTACATCCGCCAACCCGTGGGCGAGCCGTTGGACTTGGGTCGCCTGCAGCGGGACATGGGCACGTTGTACGGGCTGGATTATTTCGAACAGGTGCAATACCGCGTGGTGCACAAGGGCAATGAGCGGACCCTGGTCATCAGCGCACGCGGCAAACGCAGCGGCACCGATTACCTACGCCTGGGGCTGAACCTGTCCGACGACATGCGAGGCGACAGCGCCTTCAACATCGGCGCCAGTTACCGGGTCAACGGCATCAACACCCTGGGCGCCGAATGGCTGACGCGGGTGCAGATCGGCGATCAGCAAGAGCTGTACAGCGAGTTCTATCAGCCACTCGATGCGGGTTCGCGGTATTTTGTCGCGCCCTACCTGCATGCACAGTCGCAGAACGTAGAAGCCATTCTCGACAATGACCCGATTGCCGAGTACCGGCTGGAGCGCTACGGTTTTGGCTTGAACTTTGGCCGTCAAATTGGCAATAGCGGTGAGATTCGTCTGGGTGTTGGTGAAGCGTGGGGTAAAGCGGACGTGAGAATTGGCGAACGCGACCTGCCGAGCACCAGCTTCAACGAAGGCTTTTATGACATTAAGTACTCATTCGACTCGCTGGATAACGTGTACTTCCCCCATGAGGGCGAAGACATTGGCTTAAGCGTGCGTCAGTTCGACCCGGCGCTTGGGTCGGACGATCGTTACCGCCAGTGGGAATTCCACCTGGACAAAGCGCTGAGCGCCGGTCCCAACACATGGATTCTGGGTGGACGCTACGGACGCACACTGGACAAGGCCGAAGTGGTGACCTCCAGCTTCCTGCTAGGCGGTGCGCGGCAACTGTCCGGGTTCCGTCAGGACGCCATCTCAGGGCAAAACATCAGCCTGATGCGCGCCGTCTACTACCGCCGCCTGACGCCGCGCTCCTACTTGCCGTTTGATTTCCCGCTGTATGCGGGTGCCTCGCTGGAGCGCGGGCGCGCCTGGAACAACGACAATGAATTCGACAGCGGTTACATCAATGCCGCCAGCGTCTTTATCGGGTTCGACACACCATTGGGCCCGCTCAACTTCAGCTATGGCTTTAATGATGATGATCAGAAGGCGTTGTATTTGAATCTGGGACAGACGTTCTGACGTCTGGACTGCAAGGGCTGGCGCAGGCCCTTGCAGGAAAGGAGGTTGCTCAATTTTTTTCGAGGTTGTCCAGGATCCGCTTGTGCACCCGCATGCAGATCTGTTGTTCTTCTTCGGTAATGCCCACAAACAACTCCTGGCGCAGGGCCGAAGCAATGGCTTCAATCTGGCCAATCAAGGGCCGAGCGGTCTCACTCAAAACGATTTTTTTTGCCCGGCGGTCTTCCATCACAGCATGGCGCTGCACCAGGCCCTGCGCTTCCAGGCTGTCCAGCAAACGGGCAAGCGTTGGCCCTTCTACACCAACGCTTTGAGCCAGCTCGCGCTGAGTGGGCGCCCCTTCAAAACGGGCCAGATGCAACAGCACCAGCCAGCGCGCCTGCGACAACCCCAGACCCGCGAGGCGCCGATCCAGTTCGGCACGCCAACCGCGAGACATTTGGGCCAGTTGCATACCGAAACGGTGTTGATCGGTTAAAGGCATAAAAAACTCAATGATTAGACTGAAATAGAGTGAAACTAATTGTTAGGCAGCTAAGCATGGAGCCTGTTAATAGGCAAGACCCTGAAGTCACTGAAACGTTACATATCGCTGTTTGATTTAAATTTCAAACTCCGATTGCAAGGCTGCGCGCACGCAATACAGCACACCTTCGGGTACCCGGCCCTTGAATTGCTCAGCGATGCTGGCCACGCTCGGCAGCTCGCCTTCACCGTCCAGGAAAGCGTCCTGGACTTCCTCCATGAGCGCTTCTGGCAGGTCCAGCGCCTGCTCGAGCGAGAGTTCCTGGCGACCAATGGCTTCGGCCAGCATTGTGTAAACATTCTTTTCAGAACACTGCAACTGACCGGCGATCTGCATCGGCGTCATGCCTGCACGGGCCAGGCTGATCAGCTCGTGGCGAATATCGGCCACCACTTTCGGCGTTTCGGCCTGCCCACCCAGTACTTCGAGGAATGCTTCGCCGTAACGCTCCAGTTTGCGCGCCCCAATGCCGCTGACCTTGGCCATGTCGGACAACGAGGTGGGCTGGCTGCGCAGCATTTCCAGCAAGGTTGAGTCGGGGAAGATGACGTAAGGCGGTACGCCGTGCTCTTCGGCCAGCTTGCGGCGCAGTGCACGCAGTGCTTCCCATTGTTCGCGCTCTTCGCCACGCACCAGCTGGCTGGCCGGGCTGGCAGAACTGCTGCGCACAGTGGTTTGCGGCTTGAGTTCGCGACGCAGTTCAAGGGTCACCTCCCCGCGCAGCAATGGCCGGCAACTGTCGCTCAAGCGCAAGCCGCCGTAGCCTTCGATATCAATATCAGCCAAACCACGGGCCACCAACTGTCGGAACAGGGTGCGCCACTCGCCTTCGGAACGGTCTTTGCCCACGCCAAAAACGGACAAATGCTGATGCCCGAAACTGCGGACTTTTTCATTGTCGCGGCCCAACAGCACGTCGATCAAATGGCCGGTGCCATAACGCTGCCCGGTGCGGTAAATCGCCGACAACGCTTGGCGCGCCGGCTCGGTGGCGTCCCAGGTTTGCACACCGTCGACACAGTTGTCGCAATGCCCGCAAGGTTGCGGCATGTCTTCGTCAAAGTAGGCCAGCAGCGTCTGACGGCGGCAGCGCGTTTCTTCACACAGGGCGAGCATGGCATCGAGCTTGTGATGCTCAAGACGCTTGTGGCGCTCGTCGCCCTCTGAGTTTTGCAGCATTTGCTTGAGCATCACCACATCTTGCAGGCCATAAGCCATCCACGCGTCGGCCGGCAAACCGTCACGACCGGCACGACCGGTTTCCTGGTAGTACGCCTCAAGGGACTTGGGCAAATCCAGATGCGCCACAAACCGCACGTTGGATTTGTCGATGCCCATGCCGAACGCGATGGTCGCGACCATGATCAGGCCTTCCTCGTTCAGGAAGCGCTTCTGGTTAGCAGCACGGGTCTCACTGGGCAAACCGGCGTGGTACGGCAGTGCCGGAAATCCTTGGTCGCAGAGGAACTGCGCGACTTCATCCACCTTTTTACGCGACAGACAGTAAACAATGCCTGCATCGCTGCGCCGTTCGGAAAGAAACGCCAGCAGCTGCTTGCGCGGCTGTTCTTTGGGCACAATGCGGTAAAAGATGTTCGGGCGGTCAAAACTCGACAGAAAACGCTCAGCGTCTTGCAGGTGCAGCCGGGTGACGATTTCTTCGCGGGTACGTTTATCGGCGGTAGCGGTCAGGGCGATGCGCGGCACCTGGGGGAACATTTCGGCCAACTGGCCCAACTGCAGGTATTCCGGGCGGAAGTCATGCCCCCATTGGGACACACAATGGGCTTCGTCAATGGCAAACAGCGCAATATCGAGGCTCTGCAAAAAAGCCATCATGCGCGGCTGCACCAGTCGTTCGGGCGCCAGGTAAAGCATTTTTACTTCGCCACGCTTGATCCGATTGGCCAGATCACGCTGCTGCTCAGCGCTCAGCGTCGAATTCAGTGAGGCTGCTGCCACACCGAGTTCTTCCAGGGTAGCGACCTGGTCGTCCATCAGCGCGATCAAGGGTGAGACCACCACCGCCAACCCGTCACGCAACAAGGCCGGAACCTGGAAGCACAAGGATTTTCCGCCGCCGGTCGGCATCAGCACCAACGCGTCGCCGCCACTGGCCACGCGCTCAATGATGTCACCCTGACGGCCACGGAAACTGTCGTAGCCGAAGATGTCTTTGAGTACGCGTTGAGCCTGTTCGAGCATAGAAACTCCAGAAATCGCTGAAACACCCCTGCGCACGCGGGGCGTCCGGCGCGGCCTCGGGCCCGTTCAAAGGCCCGGGCACACAGCGCGGGACGCACTGCATACAGCGCAGGGCATCACAAAACGCGGCAGTATACCCGAGCGCTCTACTGCGCAGGGCCTTGTGATTGCGTGACCGATCACCGGGAAGTGATGGCAAATGCGTGCTGCGGCTGGCCTGCGGGCTCAAGAAAGCCTAGAATTCGGCATCGTATATTTTCTAGGTAGTCCTAATGTCCTTCGCTGAGCAACTAACCCGCCTGCAAGTCTTCCTCGACGCTGACGATCTGCATGACGAGGCGCTGGACTACGTGGCCACCCACGGCTTTCTGACCGCCCTTTCCATCTGCGCTGAAGACGTTCCTGAGCGCGAGTGGATCGACGCTGTTTTCTCTGAGCCACCGCATTACAAAGACGACGCCCAGCGCGAAGAGATCGAAGCCACACTGATTCAACTCAAGGCCCACATCGCCCGCCAACTGGCATCCGACGAAGAGTTCGAGCTGCCGTGCGACCTGGATCTGGGTGATGAGCCGGACGATTCCGAGCTGCGCGGCTGGTGCATCGGCTTTATGGAAGGCGTATTCATGCGTGAAGAAGCCTGGTTTGAAACCGCTGAAGACGAAGTCAGCGAAATGCTCCTGCCGATCATGGTCGGATCGGGCCTGTTCGACGAACAACCCGAGTTCGAAGACATCGCCAAGGACGCCAACCTGATGGACGACATGATCGTTCAGATCCCCGAGGCGCTGACCGCCCTGTACCTGTTGTGCCAGGCACCTGATGAAAAACCGGCGATTCTCAAACCTCGTCATCACTGAGTGATCAGTGGCTAACCCCTTACCCGGCAACCGGCCCCGGTTGCTGCGCTACACACTGTTCGCCATCGGCTGGCTGAGTGTAGCGCTGGGGGTTATCGGTATCTTCCTCCCCGTCTTGCCCACCACCCCGTTTCTGCTTTTGGCCGCCGCCTGTTTCGCTCGCAGCTCCCCGCGCTTTTATCAATGGCTGGTGGATCACCCGCGACTGGGACCCTGGATACGCGATTACCTGGACGGCAACGGTATCCCGCTTAAAGGCAAAGTCTATGCAATCGGTTTGATGTGGTTGAGCATTGGCGTGTCGTGCTACCTGGTGCCGCTCCCCTGGGCCCGCGGCTTCATGTTGACCAGTGCAGTGCTGGTCAGCATTTACATCCTGCGTCAAAAAACCCTCGAAAAGCCCTGACTCTCCCTCACCTTCTGGTCGAGCCCTCCAACTCAAGCCTGCCCATGGTTACGCTGGAAGGTGTCGTGCCCCATCGCGGCAATCTGCCCCTCGATCAAGGCTTCAAAGGGGCGCAGCAGGGACGCAAAAGACGTCGGTGCTTCAAGAATGTCCAGGGTTTGCACAATGGCTTCCAGCGTAGACAAAGCCCCCGGCCCCGGTGCCTTGCGCAGGCGATAGCGCGACACAGCCCCCGGCGCCAGCGTTACGCGCGGCAGTTGCGCCAACCCCGGATTGAGGTGCAGCAGCTTGCGTGCCTTGCGCCACGTGCCGTCCGGCACCACCAGTAACCATGGACGACTGTCCTCTAAAGAGGATGGCGCCCCAATTAACTGTGCATCGTCCCCCGGGAATAACAACCGCACCTGATACCCCGGTGCGTTAAGCAGCACGTCCAGATCATCAAACGTTTCTCCGACCCGCAGCTCGGCATTTATCAGCCCCAGCGCAGCCAGACGCGCCGTATTGAGCGCATGGTTGACCTCGCTAGGATGCTGCAGCACCAACACTCGGGTGCGGCTATCCAACCGGGGGATCAGTTCACATAAACAGTGGGATTGAGGGCGTAAGCAGAGTGGGCATTGGGCACGAGACATGGATCAAAAACTCTTCAAATTTGCAGCAAGAATCTGAGCTTGATTACAGCGAGGGGGTTTATGTTCAAGGAGGGGCTGTATGTCAAGAGACCGATCAACTACACCTCGGCGTTATCGGGGTGAATGACGCACGGATCAGCCTGATGGCGTGGCGACTTGCCCCGGTGACCCGCACGGCATAAGGGCTTTTGTTTGACTCAATGCGTTATTCAGCGGGTGCGACGACGCAAGTCGTACCCGTTTTTTCATGACAGCCAACTCCTGCAGGTGAGAACCTAGCGGCGGCGTTGCGGGCGACGACGCGGTTCCTCGACCGGAATTGGTACAGGTTGCAGCGGCGGCTCAATCAGGCCCAGCGCTACGCCCAAGTCATGCAGCCAGCTTTGCAGTTTATCTTTCATAGATCCCCCTTGGGGTGACGACGGCGACCCTTAATCTTTGGTCGCTTCGTACAGATAATAGTCCTAAGTCCTACGCAATGCTTGCCAGAAGTCAATGAACTTTAGGCTAATCTCGCACAACTCTGACTCATGCCAATGCAGCAAGTTGCACTGAAGGCATTACGCCATGTTGCAGCCTCTTACCCTAGACCCGGCGTTGCACGCGCTCAATGGCCCAACAGCGTGCGTAGACGCCGCCGCAACCATTGCTCTGCACTTACGAATGTGATGCCGAACAGCACGAGGACGGCACCGACGACAAAGTTGAAACTCAGCGGCTCGTCGAGCACCAGCACGCCAAAGGTCACGCCGAACAGCGGGGTCATGAACGAGAACACCGCCAGGTTGGACGCCAGATAACGCTTGAGCATCCAGAACCACACCAGATAACTGAAAAACGACACCACTAACCCTTGAAACAGCACGCTGGCCACCGCCACGGTGGTCAGGCTGACATGACTGATCTGGCCACTGGCTGCCGCGATCACCAGCAACCCAATAAAACCGACCATCAATTGGTAAAACAGGGTCAGGGTGACCGGTGCTTCAGACAATCGCGAGCCACGCACCACTACCGTCGTCGCGCCCCAGGCCATGCC
The DNA here is from genome assembly GCF_012985765.1 of Pseudomonas sp. WS 5071. NCBI lineage: Bacteria > Pseudomonadati > Pseudomonadota > Gammaproteobacteria > Pseudomonadales > Pseudomonadaceae > Pseudomonas > Pseudomonas sp. WS 5071. Next base: position 152,811 of record NZ_JAAQWY010000002.1, read on the forward strand.
GGCGAAAATCCCGTAGGCATCGCCCAACAGCATGTTGCGATCCATGTCGGCCAACGACACGCCGCCCGCGAAGGCAAACACGATGCCGAGGAACGCGAGAAAGATCCCCAGCCACTGCAACGGTCGCAAGCGCTCACTGGGCAACAGCCAGTTGACGCCAAGGGCAGTAAAAATGGGGGCTGTGTAAAGGAAGACCGACATATGCGCGGCACTGGTCAGTTGCAGACCTTCGGCAATAAAGAAGAACTCCAGACCGAACAGACTGCCAGCCAGCAAGCCACCGCGCCACGTAGCCGGTACTTGGTCCCAGCCACCTCTCCAGCAGATCAGCAAGCCCACCAGCAACGCTGAAATCCCGGAACGCCCTGCCGCCTGCATGACCGGCGCGATGTCCGGGGCCGCCGTCTTGATCACCACTTGCTGCACGCCCCAGATCAGGCAAAGACCCACCATCACTTGCAGTGCAAACGCATCCGTCGGCCGCCGCGAAACATTCATATCAACACCCTGGGTCCATCAAAGAACGCGTCGGTCACGCACGTCTGTCACGCAGCCATTTTACGGGCAGTCCAATAACCTGAAAGCGAGGCCAGGCATGTCAGCAAAGTGCCCCATGCCATGTCCATTAGCGCCAGTTGCGCCGACCAGCCATTGAGGGTGGCCCAGTTGGTCATGTCATAGGTGCCGTAGGCGATCAGGCCAAAGAAGGCGCCGGTGACCGCCGCCCTGCGCGCACTGCCGTGGGCCAACGCCGGGCGCACGACAAAAAACACCACGCCCACCACATACAGCAAATAGAACACAGCCGCCGGCCCCCAGTTGGGGGAGGCCAGCATCAAGGGGCCGAACAGCTCTTTATAGGTAGAGCTCATGAGCACGCCCAACCACAGGCCGTCGAGAATCAGGAAAGCCAGTAATACGCCGATGTACGCCCAAACACTTTTCCTCATCTCGACAACCCTCTTGGCTGGTGGATCAGATCAATTCGATACGGTCCGGGTGGATCGTAATCTTGCCTTCCTTGTACAACGAACCGATGGCTTTTTTGAAGTTGCCCTTGCTCACACCAAAGAGGCTGCTGATCAACTCAGGGGCGCTTTTATCGCTCACCGGGAGCACCCCATCATTTTCGCGCAATTTGCCGAGGATCTTCGAGTTCAGGCTGCTGGCGGCCTCTTGGCCGACCGGCTGCAAGCTCAGGCTGATCTTGCCATCTGCCCGAATTTCTTTGATGAAGCCTTTCTCTTGCTTGCCTGCGCGCATGAACTTGAAGATTTCATTCTTGTGAATCAGGCCCCAATGCTTGTTGTTGATCACCGCCTTGAAACCCATGTCAGTGGCTTCAGCCACCAGCAAGTCGACTTCCTGCCCCACTTGATAGGTGGCCGGGGTTTTATCCAGGTAACGGTCCAGACGCGCAGTGGCCGTAATGCGGCGCGTATGTTTGTCCAGATAGACGTGCACCACCACGTATTCGCCCGCCTTCATCTGGCGCTTTTCTTCCGAATACGGCAGCAGCAAATCCTTGGGCAAACCCCAATCCAGGAAAACACCGATGCTATTAACTTCAACCACTTTAAGACTGGCGAATTCACCGACCTGAACTTTTGGTTTTTCAGTGGTGGCAATTAACTTGTCGTCACTGTCCAAATAAACAAATACGTTGAGCCAATCTTCATCTTCACTGGGAATATCCTTGGGAATATAACGATTGGGCAACAGGATTTCCCCGTCAGCCCCGCCATCGAGATACAAACCAAAGTGAGTGTGTTTAACCACTTGCAAACTGTTGTAGCGACCGATTAAAGCCATGTCCAATACCCTCATTACGTGGGCGGCATTCTACCCGAGTTTGGGCGGGCAGATCGAAGCCGCAAGGTCGCGGCCTTAAAAAATCTGCGCCACGCCTGATTTGGCGGCATGCGCGGGCGCTACCAAGTGCCGCTCGTCAGTCCGCCGGCGCTGAAAGGCAGTAGCAAAAGGCTAAAAAAACGCCCGCCGTTATGAATTAAAACAGCGAGTTAGCGGAGTAATAAGCGGTTCAACATACTTATGTTCGCACGCGTTAATTATTTTACGCCGATATTTAACAAGCAATTGTCAAGCCTTTCAGGTATTATCGCTGGCCAAGTTATTTTCTACAGGTCAATAGCCGCCATGCGTGTAAAAGCATCCGCCAGCAAAGCAAAGCCAGCTCCTGCTGTTGAAACCAGTGATTCTATCAATGCACAAATTGCCGCCTTCCTGAAATCCGGTGGCGAAATTCAGCAAATTGATAAAGGTGTCAGCGGTCAAACTTTCGGCCCGTCCAAGCAAATCACGCTCGGCAAAAAGTAATACCCCTCGCATGACCTGGTCCTCTTGCGCTTTGCCTACAAAGCGCTAGGACTACCGAGCCCTACTCCCCGATCCGCCTCCCATCGTCGAGTAATCGACCAACGGCACCCTGTGCCCGGCATTCATCCGTATCCTCTAAGGCCTCTAGATCAAGCCTTTGAGCCTATACAGGAGGGAACCATGCTCACCCGGGCATTGATGCTGGCCGGCACCCTGTTGACCAGCACGTTAGTTGATGCACACGTCTTCTCCCGCGAGCTGGGGGATTTCGACCTCAAACTGGCCACTCAACCCAGCCGCAGCATGGCACAGGGCCTGGTCAAACCCACCAGCGCGGGTTCAACCTTCCACGGCGGCCTTGACCTGACCCACGACAGCGGCTGGTACGTCGGCCAATGGGCGCCCACCATGGGCATCAAGCCTGGCACGAACCTCGAAATCGACTCTTATCTGGGCTACAAACACCCCTTCGACCAGACCTTGAGCTATGAGATGGGAATGATTCACTACAGCTACCCCAAGCTCAGCCCGCTCGACAGCCAACAGTTCTATGCCGGGCTGACCATTCTGGGCACCCGCTTCGGCGCGGCCTTCAGCAACGACCCGGACCGAAAGGACACCACCCTGTTTGCAGATTTGGGTGTCAACCAGCCCTTGGGCATTGGCGTAAGCATGAAATACACCACGCACCAGCTCAGCTCGCCGGTCTCGATTGCCGAGGGCGGGAGTGTGCGCACCTTCAATGACTGGTCGATCAAATTCTCACGCCCGTTCATGGGCATTGATCTGAATCTGATCTACAGCGACTCAAACCTTGATGGCACGCAATGCTCAGCCTATTCGGGGCAAAACGCGCAATGTGACGGACTGGTCACCTTCAAGGCCGAGCGCGCGTTTTACTGATCCTGCAACTACCGCAGCGTCATTCAAGCAATTTGCGGCTGCGCAGTCAGCGCATCAAAGGTCTGCGGATCGAGCGGATCCTGTTGCGCATCCAGCACCTCTAACGGATGGCTGTCGCCCGGTATTGAGCTGTCGATCAGGCTTAGCAAGCGAGACCCACGCTCTGTCAGCTCATAGTTTTCACCCGTTCCGCCTTCGCTTTCACGACGCGGCTCGATGTAACCCTGCTTTAACAACATGGCTTCGTAATCCGTGGCCAGCACTTTGAACTCATCAAGGTTACCCACAGGGTCGCCCCTGTTGCTCATGGTAACGGCGAGCTCTTCAGCGTACACACGCGGGGTAAACGGCTCGCCAGCACCGTTTTGAGCCTTGTGCAAAAGACATTCAATCAGGGGCCAGTTGTAAATATTCATCAGCTTCACTCTCCGTACGGTTGGATAAAAGAGCCTTCCTAAGTAGTGACTGACAAACCTCGCAGTCGTTCATACGCAGTTTAGCGGGCAAAAAAAACCCGGCCTGAGCCGGGTTTTGGCAGAGCACGCGGGCGCGTTATTCCGCTGCCGGTGCTTCTGGCTTGCGACGCTTGAGCGGCGCCATACCGTCCTTGCTGACCAGCGACAGAGCGTCAGTTTTGGGGCGATTGGCAATCTTGCGCTTGGTAGGAGCCTTGGCGCCTGACTTCTTCTTGTCGCCTTTGGCATCCGTCTTTTTCTTTTTCACGCCGACCGCCTTGCCCGAAGCCTTGACCTTTTTCGGACCGCCGTACGTGCCTTTGACTTCCTTGATGGTGCGGCGCTCAAAGGTTTGCTTGAGGTAGCGCTCGATGCTGGACATCAAGTTCCAGTCACCGTGGCAGATCAGCGAGATCGCCAGGCCATCATTACCCGCACGGCCGGTGCGACCGATACGGTGCACGTACTCGTCGCCACTGCGCGGCATGTCGAAGTTGATCACCAGGTCCAGGCCTTCAACGTCCAGACCACGGGCTGCGACATCGGTCGCCACCAGAATTTTCACGCCACCCTGCTTCAGGCGGTCAATGGCCAGCTTGCGGTCTTTCTGGTCTTTCTCACCGTGCAAGACAAACGCCTTGTACTCCTGCGCCACCAGACGGCCGTAAATACGGTCAGCCATGGCACGGGTATTGGTGAAAATAATGGCCTTTTGATAAGTCTCGTTCGCCAGCAACCAGTTAACGATCTGCTCTTTATGCTGGTTGTGGTCGGCAGTGATGATCTGCTGACGCGTGGTGGCATTCAGCTGGCTGACCTGGTTGAGCTGCAAGTGCTCAGGATTGGTCAGTACCTTGCCAATCATTTCACGCAGGCCCGAACCACCGGTGGTGGCCGAGAACAACATGGTCTGCTGGCGGTTAGGGCATTCATCCACCAGACGCTGAACGTCTTCGGAGAACCCCATGTCGAGCATACGGTCGGCTTCGTCGAGCACCAGCACTTCAACTTCCTTGAGGTCCAGGTTGCCCGCGTTCAGTTGCTCCAGCAGACGGCCCGGCGTGCCGATCAGGATATCCGGCACCTTGCGCAGCATGGCGGCCTGAACCTTGAAGTCTTCACCACCGGTGATCAGGCCGGATTTGATGAACGTGAATTGCGAGAAACGCTCCACTTCTTTCAGCGTTTGCTGTGCCAGCTCGCGGGTCGGCAGCAGGATCAGCGCTTTGATGCTCACGCGGATTTTGGCCGGGCCGATCAGGCGGTTCAGGATCGGCAGGACGAAAGCGGCGGTTTTGCCACTCCCGGTCTGAGCTGTCACCCGCAGGTCACGCCCTTCGAGCGCGAGCGGAATGGCCGCTGCTTGCACAGGCGTAGGCTCGACAAATTTAAGCTCGGCCACAGCTTTAAGCAGGCGTTCGTGCAGGGCGAAATCGGAAAACACGGGTGCTACCTCGAAGAAATGCAAAAAATCAGCGGCATAGAGTAACGGTTTCGAGCGCTGAGGCCGAGTTTCTTTGTACAAACGGCGCGAAACAACTGCTTTTTTAAGGTCTTTAGTCCTACGTCAGCCCCTAAAGCGCCAGTAAATGCTCTAATTCACGCGCCATTTACTTTTGGGGTAACGTTTTCGCTTATGGATATTCAACAACTCTGGGTTCAATTCCAGACGCTCTGGGCCAACCTTGACGATCATCCCTGGCTGTCGGCGCTGCTCGGCCTGATCGTGCTGGTGAGCATCGCGCTGATCGCAGGCCACATTGCACGCATTGTTATTTTACGAGTGACCAAGATCCTCGCCCGCCAACCGGCGCTGCACTGGATCAACGACTTGCGCGAGCACAAGGTGTTCCACCGCCTGGCGCAACTGACGCCGTCACTGATGGTGCAGTTCGGGCGCAACCTGGTGCCGGACATGAGCGACAACGGTCGCCACTTCCTCGGCAACCTGGCGCTGGCCATTACCATTTTCGTGCTGACACGGGTCATCAGCGCACTGCTGGACGCGATGCTGGATATCTACTCGCGTACCAACTACGCCAAAACCCGCCCGATCAAAGGCTATGTGCAGCTCACCAAAATGCTGCTGTATGTGTTTTCGGCAATCATCATCGTCGCCACCCTGATCGACCGCTCACCCATGCTGCTGCTCTCGGGCCTGGGCGCGATGTCTGCGGTCATTTTGCTGGTCTACAAAGATACCCTGCTGTCGTTCGTCGCCAGTGTGCAGTTGACCAGTAATGACCTGCTACGCGTAGGCGACTGGATCGAAATGCCGCAAGTAGGCGCCGACGGCGATGTCATCGACATCACCCTGCATACGGTCAAGGTGCAAAACTTTGACAAAACCATCGTCTCGATTCCGACTTGGCGCCTGATGTCCGAGTCGTTTAAAAACTGGCGCGGCATGCAGCAGTCCGGTGGACGCCGGATCAAACGCAGCTTGTTTATTGATGCGGCCGAAATCGGCTTTCTCACCGATGAACAAGAAGAGCGGCTGGAGCAAGTGCGCTTGTTGCGCGATTACCTGACGCGCAAAAAAGCCGAACTCAAGAGCTGGAACGAAGCCCAGGGCAACGTTGCCGCGTTGTCGGCCAACCGTCGGCGCATGACCAACATCGGTACGTTCCGCGCCTACGCGCTGGCGTACCTGAAAAGCCATGCCGAGATTCAGCCGAACATGACCTGCATGGTGCGCCAGATGCAGACCACCGCTCAGGGCGTGCCGCTGGAGGTGTACTGCTTTACCCGCACCACGGTGTGGGACGAATACGAGCAAATCCAGGGCGACATTTTTGACTACTTGCTGTCGGTGATGCCGGAGTTCGGCCTCAGCGTTTATCAGCAACCGAGCGGCAATGACTTGCGCAACGGGCTGCTGAACAAGATCAAAACACCATTGGTGGTGCCTGAAGCGGCCAACGCTGACGACTGAAACGCATGATCTGAAGAGCAGGAGCTGCCGCCTGGCGCTCCTGCATTGGCCGTATTACTCAGTGACCGGCAGCGGTATGGAATTGCTGGTCTCCCGTCAGGTCAAACAACAGGCTAATCCCAAGCGGCCAATGTCCCAAACCGCTTTGCGCATTGATGTGCCCCGCGCTGTCGAGTATTTGCAGCTTTGTACTGCCCCACGCCTCGCTAAAAACCCTTGCCCGCTCAAGTGTGACGTAGGGATCGTCAGTGCTGGCGACCGTGATGGACTGAAACGGCAGCGGGTTCAAAGGCATGGGGGTGAAACCCTGTGTGCCTGACGGATAACTCTCAGCTTCAGTATCACTGGGCGCCACCAGCAACGCCCCCCTCACCCGCTTTGCCGCTTCCGGGTATTCCTGTGCCCACAGGGCAATCAAGGTACAGGCCAGGCTGTGCGCCACCAGGGCCACAGGGCGATTATTCTTCGTCACCTCTTTGTGCAATTTCTGCACCCAATCGGCGCAAGATGGCGTCTGCCAGTCGCTCTGTTTAACGCGTTTCAAGCCGCTGAAACGCTGCTCCCAACGGGATTGCCAATGATCGGGACCTGAATCAAGTAACCCGGGCAATATCAACACTCTGACGGTCATCCCTGCTCTCCTCTGGATGCTGGATAGTCCCCGTGACCTTAGCTGCTCACTGGCCTGCGGTCGAGGCGACTGAGCCACACGGCGACGAGTATCACCAACGCGCCCAAGAACAGCCGCCCCAGCGGCTCGTGCTGATTCCAGATCAACAGGTTAAGCAACAAGCCCACCGGCACGTGCAGGTTGTTCATCACGGCCAGCGTGCCCCCGCTGACCAGACAGGCGCCCTTGTTCCACCAGTACATGCCCAGCGCGGTCGATACCAACCCTAAAAACAGCAGCACCCCCCATTGCAATGGCGCGTCGGGCAAGAAATGGGCTTTACCGAACAGCAGGAAAGCCGGCAGCACCACGGCCAGTGCGCCCAGGTAGAAATATCCGAAACGCCGATAGTGCGGCAGGTCGCTGGGGTAGCGCGCCACCAGGTGCTTGTACATCACCTGCCCGGCAGCGTAGGTAAAGTTGGCCAGTTGCAGCAGCAGGAAGCCTTTGAAAAAGTCCGGGCTAATGCTGTCAAAACGAATGACTGCCGCACCGCTCACGGCCACCACCGCCGCGACCAGTGCCCACGGGTTGAAACGACGGTTGAGCGCGTCCTCAATCAGCGTCACGTGCAGCGGCGTCAAGATGGTAAACAGCAGCACTTCCGGCACGGCGAGGACGCGAAAACTCAAATACAGGCACACGTAGGTAATGCCAAATTGCAATGCGCCGATCAGCAGCATGCCGCGCATGAAACCCGGCTCAACCGCGCGCCAGCGAGTTAGCGGGATAAACACCAGCCCCGCCAGCACGACCCGCACCAGAACGGCGAAGTAACTGTCAACGTGACCTGCCAGGTACTCGCCAATCAGGCTGAAGGAAAACGCCTGAATCAGCGTAACAATCAATAAATAGCCCATAACTCTTTCGCCTGCCGCCCAACGGAATGAGCGCGACCTTAGCGGTTTTCCACCGGCAACGAAATCCCGGGCAAAAAAAACCCGATACAGCTAAAAGCTGATCGGGCTGGAGCACTCAGAAGCAAAGTGCAAAGGGAGGTTCGATGCGCGAACCGCATGCTTGAAGGAGCAATGAAGCGATTAAGCCAACGGGCGATTACCTGCCGATTAAGACGTCATGCAATCTCTGAAATCAGGGATCTGGCTTGGTTCAATCCCTTTTCCTGGAAGTCCCCACCCAGATTCATACCTTCTGCGTGGATAAAGGTCACATCGTGAATCCCGATAAACGCCATCACCTGACGCAGGTAGGGTTCTTGATGGTCCGTGGTGCTACCCGCATATAGGCCGCCCCGCGCCGTCAGCACGTATGCTTTTTTGCCCGTCAGCAAACCCTGTGGCCCGGTTTCGGTGTATTTGAACGTCACGCCGGCGCGCAATACGTGATCCAGCCAGGCCTTGAGCGTGCTGGGGATCGCGAAGTTGTACATCGGTGCTGCCATGACCAGCACATCGGCAGCCAGCAACTGATCGGTCAGTTCGTTGGAGCGCTGCAACGCGGCGTGCTCCGCCTCGCTGCGCTGGTCTTCAGGCTTCATCCAGCCACCCAGCAGGTTGGCATCCAGGTGCGGTACGGGGTTGCGTGCCACATCGCGGACCGTGATCTGGTCAGCCGGATGCGCCGCTTGCCATTGGCTAATGAATTGCCGGGTCAGTTGACGGGAAAAGGAATCCTGCTGGCGGGCACTGCTTTCGATGATCAAAACACGGGACATGATAGGTAGGCTCCATCTCTAAATGCTGTAAGGCGATGAAGTGAAGGTTATAGGGCACAGCTTCGATGAAAAAGCGCAAATACCTGCTACAACCTATCTATAAAGTTGTTTATTAATCGTTGTGTCGGTGCGAACATCAGCCCCACTTCTCTTGACCCAAAGCGGCTACCTCCGCCTTCATCTATTCATTTTCAGAGGTACTCATCGTGAAAGCGCCCCGCGTGACCCTTGATCAATGGCGCACCCTGCAAGCGGTGGTCGACCATGGCGGCTTTGCCCAAGCTGCCGAAGTGCTGCACCGCTCGCAATCGTCCGTCAGTTACACCGTGGCCCGCATGCAGGATCAGCTCGGCGTGCCGCTGCTGCGCATCGATGGGCGCAAGGCTGTGCTCACTGAGGCTGGCAGCGTGTTGTTGCGCCGCTCCCGGCAACTGGTCAAACAGGCCAGCCAGCTCGAAGACCTGGCCCATCACATGGAGCAAGGCTGGGAAGCTGAGGTACGCCTGGTTGTCGATGCTGCCTACCCCAACGCACGTTTGGTCCGCGCCTTGACTGCATTTATGCCGCAGAGCCGAGGCTGCCGGGTGCGATTGCGCGAAGAAGTGCTGTCCGGCGTTGAAGAAGTGTTGCTCGAAGGCGTGGCCGATCTGGCCATCAGCAGCTTCAACATTCCGGGTTATCTGGGCACCGAGCTTAGCGCTGTGGAGTTTGTCGCCGTGGCCCACCCCGACCATCCATTGCATCGCCTGCAGCGTGAGTTGCAATTCCAGGACCTGGAGAGCCAGCTGCAAGTGGTCATTCGCGACTCTGGCCGCCAGCAACCCCGTGACATGGGCTGGCTGGGTGCAGAGCAGCGCTGGACCGTCGGCAGCCTGGCCACCGCTGCAGCCTTTGTCGGCAGTGGGCTGGGGTTTGCCTGGCTGCCGCGGCACATGATTGAACGGGAAATCAACGAAGGCGTGCTTAAACCGTTGCCACTTCATCAAGGCGGCACACGTCACCCGGTGTTTTATCTGTACTCCAACAAAGACAAACCCTTGGGGCCTGCCACGCAAATTCTTGTCGAGCTATTACGCACCTTCGACACGGCCCCGCTGGACGCACCGTTTGCAGCGCCCCTGCAAGCGTGACAGCGGTGGGCAGGAACCGGATTCGGGCATATCCTGTCCACCACTCGCGACATCTGCTTGTGTGTCTGCGTGACACTTAACCGTCACCCCCACTATTTCAGGATCACACCCATGCTTAAAAAAATTGTCCTCGCCGCTGGCGCCCTGCTGTTTGCCGCCAACCTGATGGCGGGCACACCTCCAAAGGCTCCCCACGTGCTGCTGGATACCAGTTTTGGCCAGATCGAGATTGAGCTGGACCCGGTCAAGGCCCCGATTAGCAGCAAGAACTTCCTGGATTACGTCGACAATGGTTTCTACAACAACACCATTTTCCACCGCGTGATCCCGGGCTTTATGGTGCAAGGCGGCGGTTTTACAGCGCAAATGGTGCAAAAGCCGACCCGCGACCCCATCAAGAACGAAGCCTCCAACGGCCTTCACAACGTACGTGGCACGTTGTCGATGGCACGCACTTCCAACCCGAACTCCGCCACCAGCCAGTTCTTTATTAACGTGGCCGACAATGCATTCCTCGACCCGGGCCGTGATGCCGGCTACGCCGTGTTCGCCAAGGTGGTCAATGGCATGGACGTTGTGGACCAAATCGTCAATTCGCAAACCACTACCAAACAAGGCATGCAAAACGTGCCCATCGACCCGGTCCTGATTAAGTCTGCCAAGCGCATTGACTGACGGATTGAGTCTTGCAGGAAGCGTAGACCGCTGCCCTTGAACGTAGCCGCTGCCCAAGCGTGCGCGCTGCCAACGCTGCTTGAGCGGCTCGCACTCTTCAATCGCCGCGCAGTCATCGGGTCAGCGGTCACACCACGAAAGGAGAGCCCGCGCTGCGGGCGTCAGTGCCCATGCTTTATCGCCGTTTTGAAAAACTGATCGATATCTTCCGCGAACCGCCCACCTCTGCGCCACCCGCGACGGTCTGGGCGTTTTATCTGTATTACTTGCGTCAGGTCTGGCCAATTTTTGCCGCATTGCTGGTGGTCGGGCTGGTGGCAGCGCTGATTGAAGTTTCCCTGTTCAGTTACCTGAGTACCTTGATCGACTTGGCTCAAGGCACGCCCAACACTGACTTTTTCAGGGTCCACAGTGCCGAGCTGATTTGGATGGCCGTGGTGGCGCTGATCATTCGCCCGGTCTTTTTCGGCCTGCACGATTTGCTCGTCCACCAAACCCTGAGCCCCAGCATGACCAGCATGATCCGCTGGCAGAACCATAACTATGTGCTCAGGCAGAGCCTGAATTTCTTCCAGAACGACTTCGCCGGGCGCATCGCCCAGCGCATCATGCAAACCGGCAACTCGTTGCGCGACTCAGCTGTGCAGGCCGTCGATGCCCTGTGGCACGTGCTGATCTACGCCATCAGTTCGCTGGTGCTGTTTGCCGAGGCGGACTGGCGCCTGATGATTCCGCTGCTGACCTGGATCGTGCTGTATATCGGTGCACTCTATTACTTCGTGCCGAGGGTCAAGGAACGCTCCGTGGTGTCCTCCGATGCGCGCTCCAAACTGATGGGCCGCATCGTCGATGGCTACACCAACATCACCACCCTCAAGTTATTTGCCCATACCCATTACGAGCAGCAGTACGCCCGCGAAGCCATCATTGAGCAAACTGAAAAAACCCAGTTGGCCAGCCGTGTCGTGACCAGCATGGACGTCACTATCACCAGCATGAACGGCCTGTTGATTGTCAGCACCAGCGGCCTGGCCTTGTGGCTGTGGAGCCAGTCGCTGATCAGCGTCGGCGCCATCGCCCTGGCCACGGGCCTGGTGATTCGTATCGTCAACATGTCCGGCTGGATCATGTGGGTGGTCAATGGCATCTTCGAGAACATCGGCATGGTCCAGGATGGCCTGCAAACCATTGCCCAGCCGGTGGCGGTCACTGACCGCGAAAACGCCCCCCGCCTCAGCGTGACCCGTGGCGAAGTGCGTTTCGAGCACGTGGATTTCCACTACGGTAAACGCAGCGGGATCATCAGCGACCTGAACCTGACCATCAAACCCGGAGAAAAAATCGGCCTGATCGGCCCATCAGGCGCGGGTAAATCGACGCTGGTCAACTTGTTGCTGCGGCTGTATGACCTGCAAGGCGGCCGCATCCTGATCGACGATCAGAACATTGCCGAGGTGACGCAGGAAAGCCTGCGCGAACAAATCGGCATGATCACTCAAGACACCTCGTTGCTGCACCGCTCGATCCGCGACAATTTGCTGTATGGCAAGCCGGACGCCAGCGACGAAGAATTGTGGGCCGCCGTGCACAAAGCGAGGGCCGATGAGTTCATCCCGCTGCTGTCCGACGCACAGGGCCGCACCGGTTTTGACGCCCATGTGGGCGAACGCGGGGTCAAATTGTCGGGTGGGCAGCGCCAGCGCATTGCGATTGCACGGGTGCTGCTTAAAAATGCGCCGATCCTGATCATGGACGAAGCCACCTCAGCGCTCGACTCTGAGGTTGAAGCGGCGATTCAGGAAAGCCTCGAAACCCTTATGCAAGGCAAAACCGTGATCGCCATTGCCCACCGGCTGTCCACCATCGCCCGCATGGACCGGTTGGTGGTACTGGAAAAAGGCCGTATCGCAGAAAGCGGCACCCATGCCGAATTGCTCGCCCATGGCGGTTTATATGCACGTCTGTGGCAACATCAAACGGGTGGCTTTGTCGGTATCGACTGATCCAAAAAAACACCGCATGTAAACCCCCTGAAACACATCGCCAGGGCCCGGTTTTAAAGGGCTCTGGCTTTTTTATGGGCAATGGAAAATCCGTTGCCGACTGCTGTAATGAATAAAGGATTCGGAGGAATTCTGTCGTTAAACATGCAGGATGCGCCCAGTGATCACTGATAGATCAAGCCATCTATCCAGGACCCTGACATGAACCTGTTCAAACGCTCCATCACAGAGTTGATCGGCACTTTCTGGTTAGTCCTCGGCGGGTGTGGCAGCGCGGTACTGGCCGCTGCTTTCCCTGATGTCGGCATCGGATTGCTCGGGGTCGCGCTGGCCTTTGGTTTGACGGTGCTAACGATGGCTTTCGCTATCGGCCATATTTCCGGGTGTCACCTCAATCCCGCCGTGTCGTTCGGCTTATGGGTAGGCGGACGCTTCCCGGCCAAAGAACTGCCCGCCTACATCGGGGCTCAAGTTGTGGGCGGGATCATTGCCGCCAGCGTGCTGTATTTCATCGCCAGCGGTAAACCCGGGTTCGACCTGGCCGTCAGCGGGCTGGCTGCCAATGGCTATGGCGAGCACTCGCCGGGGGGTTATTCCATGACCGCAGGGCTGGTGTGCGAACTGGTGATGAGCAGCATGTTCATTCTGATCATCATGGGCGCCACGGATAAACGGGCACCGGCCGGGCTGGCGCCGATTGCCATCGGGCTGGCGCTCACCCTTATCCACCTGATCTCGATTCCCGTGACCAACACCTCAGTCAACCCCGCCCGAAGCACGGGACCGGCGCTGATTGTGGGAGGCTGGGCGATTCAACAACTGTGGATGTTCTGGCTGGTGCCACTGGTGGGCGCGGCCATCGGCGGGCTGACCTACCGATGGCTGGGCAAGGAACACCACTGACGCGCAACGAGGCGTGGCTCAGGCCTGCCGGTAGGGCAGCGCCGACCTCGCCTCATCGGCGTAAGCCATTACGCCCACGCGTTCGCGCTCCAGAAAATCGCTGACAGCGGCTTTGAGCCCCGGATGCCGCAGGTAGTGCCATGAGTGCGTAATCACCGGTTCAAAGCCGCGGATCAGCTTGTGCTCACCTTGAGCGCCGGCATCGAAACGCTGAATACCGTGGGCGATGGCGTACTCCATGCCCTGGTAAAAACAGGTTTCAAAGTGCAGACGATCGAATTCGGCCAGGCAGCCCCAGTAACGGCCGTACAGACTGTCGCCCCCTACCAGACTGAACGCCATGGCAACCGGTGTAGTGCCCTGTTTGGCCACTACCACGCGGATGGCTTCAGGCATGCGTTCGGCCAACAGGCTGAAGAACTCGCGGGTTAAATACGGGGTTTGTCGACGCACGGCGTAGGTGTGCGCGTAACAGGCGTAGACGAAATCCCACTGCGCCTCGCTCACCTGTCGACCTTCTAGCCACTCAAATGCAACTCCTTGCCCCGCGACCTGCTCGCGTTCCTTGCGCATTTGTTTGCGTTTGCGCGAACTGAGCGCATCGAGAAAGTCTTGAAAATCCCGGTAATCACGGTTTTGCCAATGAAACTGGCAGCCCAGACGTTGCAGCCAGCCGGGCTGTTGCGCCAGCGCGCTGTCTGCCAACGGGTCAGTGAAATTGATGTGCGCGCCGGACAGCCCTTCGACCTCCAGATAGCCGGGCAACGCCGCCAACAACTCACGCCCTTGCTCGGCACTGGCGGCCAATAGGCGCGGCCCGCTCACAGGACTGAAAGGCACGGCAGTCAACAGCTTGGGGTAATACTCAATACCCGCACGATCGCAGGCGTTGGCCCACTCGTGATCAAACACATACTCGCCATAGGAATGCCATTTGCGATAACTGGGCAACGCGGCCTGCAAGGTGCCGTCCGCGTAATGCAACAAATGCTCGGGCTGCCAGCCTGAGTGCGGGTTCAAGCTGCCACTGTCTTCAAGCGCGCTGAGAAAAGCATGACGCAAAAAAGGTTGGGAGGTCGGGACCAAGGCATCCCATTCAGGGGCGCTGATAGCCGACAGACTGTCCAGACGATGTAACGGCATTGAGGGGCTCCGGCACGCGCTTCAGAGCGGCGATGGTATCACCCCGCCAGTGTTTGAAAACGCCCTTGAACACCTTGTGCCTGATAGCGACTACCGCAATAAACAGGGTCTGGGCGACACCTCATCATCCGACAACGCCTGCGAACCGAGGGCTGGAACGGTGTCACGGACTTGCTATCATTTTGCCACTTTTCTGTCATATCCAGCCGCGATACTGGCGCCGCTTCTTAGAGCGCGGGGTTATGAGTGGACGGCTGCCAACACGCCAATAACACACTCGCCCCGCACCCATTTTGAGCCCACCAAGGGCCGTTTTTCCGGGGATGGTCATCGCCATTCCACCACTGGGAGATTCATATGCGTCTTGTATCTACACGGGTTGCGGCGGGACTATGTGGCGGCCTGGCGTTAGCCATGAGTATTCCGGCCAGCGCCGGAGTCGATGCCAAACTGCTGGAAATGCTCAAGGCAAACGGGTCCATCTCCCCAGGGCAATACGCCGAGTTGCAAACCGAACTCGCCAGTGAAAAACAGGCTCAGCAGGAAGCTGCCGCCAATCAGGTGAAAAAATCCGACCTCAGTGCGTTTGAACAAAAAGTGGCCTGGGCCGCCAAGACCGAGTTCAAGGGTGACGTGCGGGTGCGCCATGAAAACATCAAAATCGACGGCGAGTCCGACGGCAAGAACAAGGACCGCCAGCGTATCCGTGCACGCCTGGGGGCATACACGCAGATCAACCCGCAAGTGAACACCGGCATTCGTATCGCCACCGGCGGCGGAGACGATGCGCGTTCGACTAACCAGGACCTGGACAACTATTTCGACAAGAAACAGCTGTGGCTGGATCAGGCTTACATCGACTATCACCCGACCGCCGTCAAAGACTTGCACTTGATCGGCGGCAAAATGCCACAACCCTGGGTCAGCATCGGTGATGTGATCTGGGACAGCGATATCAACCCCGAAGGCGTCGCCGCGACGTACAAACACGACCTGGGTAACAGCGGTGTCGAAATGTTCGGCAGTGCGGGTTACTACACCCTCAAGGACAACGTCGACGGCGAAGGTGTGCAGTTTCGTCACGACCTGAGCATGTATGCCGGCCAGTTGGGTACACGTTTCGCACCCAACGACAGCCTCAAAGTAACCTTGGGCGGCAGCGTGTATGGCTACAAAAACGACGATGACAGCAAGTGCCCGACCACTGGCACCAAAACCACGCCGTGCGCACTGGCCGTCAATGGCAACAGCACCAGCGAATTCCGCCTGTATGAAGGTTTTGGTCAGGTCGACATCGCCAACCTGCCACTGCCTCTGTCGCTGTACGGTCAGTACGTGCACAACGCCGCCACCGACAGCGATCAGGACGACGCTTGGCTGGTGGGTTTCAAAAGCAAGCTGGATGCCTTCAGCCTGGACTACAACTACCGCGACGTTCAACGTAACGCCGTGGTCGGTGCCTTCACTGACTCCGACTTTGCCAACGGCACCACGGGCTCGCGTGGGCACAAGGTCAAACTGGGTTACGAAATCGACAAGAACTTCGGTGTCGGCGTGACGTACTACCTGACCAAGGCCGACTACGCCACCACAACGCAGAAAGACGCGAACACCAACACCCTACAACTGGATGTAGAAGCCAAGTTCTAAACAACACTGGAATTAAAGAAACGGCGCCGTCGATCCCCTCTCATCCGTCGACGGCGCCTTGTCTTTAATCCCTTTGTTTGTGACCCGACCGCTCACGCAGCATTCGCTCAATCGTCGCCTCCAAATCCGCTGGCGGTGCCTGCGGCAAGCGTTTGAGGGTGGCATTGAGCAACCGCATTTGCTTGATGAACCGACGGCAGTTGGGGCAAAACAGTAAATGATGACGCACCAGCAACCGCTCACGAAAGGTCAACTGGCCATCCAGATAGTCACTTGAACGCGCTACTTGCTGCTTGCAGGTCAACATTCACCGGTTTCCTCGAAATGCTCCACCGTCGCAAAGACTTTAAGCCGGGCCCGATGTATCAGCACCCGGGCATTAGAGAGCGTTATCTGCAGCAGATTACAAATCTCTTCCAGCGCCAACCCCTCGCGCTCACGCAACACCAGCACACTGTTTTGCAACTGCGGCAGGCTGAGCAGCGTGTGCTCCAGGCACTCGCGCAGTTCGTCCTCAGTCAGCAAGGCTTCCGGGGTGTCCTGATGCCAGGCAAACGGCGCCAACAGCCAATGGCCATCACTGGAGAAACGGTCATCGTCAACACTGCCGTGGGGCGACGGCAGGTCATCAAGTAGCACTTCGCGCCGGTTCTGCTTGTAACGGTTTTTGGCAGCGTTGGCCGTGATCGTCAGCAACCAGGTTTTCAGGCTGGAACGGCCTTCGAATCCATCCAGGTTGCGCACGACCGACAGCCAGGCGTCCTGCACGGCTTCATCGGCGTGACGGGTGCCGACAATCGCAAACGCCACGGCACGCATGGCGCCTTGATAGGTGCTGACCAGTTCGCGAAACGCGCGTTCTTCACCGGCCAACAGGCGGGAAAGCAGTTCAGAGTCAGCCATCAGGCCTCACAATGGCAGGGCCGCTGCCACACGCGGGCAACGCCCCTGCGACGGGATTAACGCTTGCGCAAGATCACGCTGCCGATGGAGTAGCCCGCACCGAACGAACTGAGAATGACCAGCGCGCCGCCGGGCAAGTCGTCCTGGTATTTGTGGAAGGCAATCACCGACCCCGCCGAACTGGTGTTGGCGTAGGTATCAAGAATCACAGGTGCTTCTTCAACGGAGGCTTCACGCCCCAGCAAACGCTTGACGATCAGGTGGTTCATGCTCAGGTTGGCCTGGTGCAGCCAGAAACGCTTCACGTGCGCCACGTCCAGCTGGTTTTCTTCCAGGTGCTGCCCGATCAGTTCGGCCACCATCGGGCACACGTCACGGAACACTTTGCGCCCTTCCTGCACGAACAGTTTGTCCGGGCTGTCAGCAGGTTCGTCCGAGGCGCGATTGAGGAAACCGAAATTATTGCGGATGTTGTTCGAAAAGGTCGTCAGCAACTTGCTGCTAACGATGTCGAATTGATGCGCAGAGGTTGCCAGGTCGGCACGTTCGATGACCACCGCCGTGGCGGCATCACCAAAGATGAAGTGGCTGTCGCGGTCACGGAAGTTCAGGTGGCCGGTGCACACTTCCGGACTGATCAAGAGCACCGCGCGGGCCTGGCCCAACTGCACACTGTTGCTGGCGGTCTGGATACCGAAAGTCGCGGACGAGCAGGCGACGTTCATGTCAAAACCAAACCCCTGAATGCCCAGCGCGTGTTGCACTTCAATAGCAATGGCCGGGTACGGGCGTTGCAAGTTGGAACACGCCACGATCACACCGTCGATATCGGCAGCGGTTTTGCCTGCGCGCTCCAACGCCTGTTTCGCCGCGCCAACCGCCATTTCGCAGAGCACCGACATTTCGTCATTGGAGCGCTCCGGCAAGCGCGGGCGCATGCGCTGCGGGTCAAGGATGCCGTCCTTGTCCATCACAAAGCGGCTTTTGATGCCGGACGCTTTTTCGATAAAGGCCGCGCTGGATTCAGCCAGAGGCTGGATCTCACCGGCCTCGATGGCAGCCGCGTGTTCGGCGTTGAACTGTTGCACATAGGTATTGAAAGACTGCACCAGCTCTTCGTTGGAGATGCTGTTGGCCGGGGTATACAGGCCGGTGCCGCTGATGACGACGTTATGCACGGTCGTTCCTCTGTTCTGTTCAAGCAGAAAATATTGGTACTTTCGTACCAAATCATAAAAGGACTCACCCCGGACAAGGGAAGTGAAGTGCCTTGGGTCCTGTTCGTGTCTGGATGTTATAGCCGCGAAGTTTGCCATAAACGGCAACATTTGCGTTATAGCCGCAATGATGCCCCTGACCCTGTAAAGGGGCCAGGGTGATGGTTAAGCCTCTACCTGACTCCACTGCTTGCTCAGGCGTTTGTCAGAAATCGGCACCTTGGTGCCCAGCTGCTGACCGAACAGCGACACCCGGTATTCTTCCAGCCACCAGCGGTACAACTCCAGTTGCGGGTCGCGCTTGCCTTCCTGCGCATGCTTGGTTGCTCGGGCCTGATACTGCGCCCACAGCCCGCCGAGTTCGCCACTCCACACCCGGTCTTTTTGCACCTGACCCGGCAGTTTTTCCAGGCGCAACTCAATGGCCTTGAGGTAACGCGGCAGTTCCTTGAGCCACATCGGCGGGGTTTCCCGAACAAATCCCGGGTACACCAAATGGCTCAGTTGCTGCTTGATGTCATTCAACGCCACGGCTTGGGCCAGGTCGATCTTGCCTTTGAAACGCTTTTGCAGGCCGTGCCACAGTGTGAGGATCTCCAACGTCAGCTTCGCCAGTTTCTCCGCATGCTCCGTCCAGCCTGCGCGCTTGCGCTCGGCCAGCGAAGCCAGCCCGGCGCCATCACGAGGCAGCACGGCCTCGCCCTCAAGAATGCAGCTGTCGAGGCTGGCCAGCAGAATGTCTTCCACCAGACTGTCGACCCGTCCCAACTCACGGTACAGCAAGCCCAGCTCGGTCAGCCCCGGCAACTTGCCCCGCAGGAACTTCGCAGGCTCCGACAACTGCTGCATCAACAAGCGTTGCAAGGCGCGTCGATGCTGGTATTCCGCCTCGGCCGGGGTCGAGAATCGACCTTCCTTGACCGTATTGCCCTCTTCTACCAGCGCCGGGTACACCGTCATTGAAAGACCGGCAATCTTTTGCTGGGTTTTCTCCGCCACCGGGGCAAAGACTTTGGCTTCCACGGGCTGCTGGCTTTTGGCGCTCTGCGGCACCGCAAGGGCGGCCTGGCTGGCTTCAGCAAATCGCGCGGTCAGTTCGGCCAGATCGCGGCCCTCGCCAAGGAACTTGCCATTGGCGTCGACGATCTCCAGGTTCATCCGCAGATGGCTTTCGACCTGCTGCGCGGCCTCGGCCCACGCCTCATCACTGACCCGCGCGCCCGTCATGCGCAGCAGTTCACGTCCTAGCGCTTGTGGCAACGAGCCCTGACCAAACTCCATACGCTGCAAGGCAGCCTTGACGAAGTCCGGCACCGGCACGAAGTTTTTGCGCAAAGCCTTGGGCAGACTGCGCACCAACGCAATGCACTTGGCCTCGATCATCCCCGGCACCAGCCATTCCAGGCGCTCGGGCGGCAGAACAGACAGCAGCGGCGCTGGCACTTTGACTGTCACGCCGTCACGGGGGTGATTGGGCTCAAAGTGATAACTGAGTTCCAGCGTCAACTCCCCCAGCCGCAACGTGTCCGGGTAATGCTGGGCGGTAATTTCAGTGGCCTCGCGGGCCAGCACGTCTTCTTCTCGCATGATCAACAGCTGCGGGTCTTTCTGGCTGTTGACCCGGTACCAGCTGTCGAAGGTCGCGGTCTGATGGATCTCGGCGGGCAAGCGCGCGTCGTAGAACGCAAACAGCGTCTCTTCGTCCGCCAGAATGTCACGACGGCGGGCTTTGGCCTCAAGTTCGTCGAGCTGTTCCAGCAACCGGGCATTGGCCGCCAGGCACTTGGCCCGCGACTGGATCTCACCGCGTACAAGGCCTTCGCGGATAAACAGCTCGCGGGACAACACCGGGTCAATCGGCCCGTAATGCACAGGGCGACGGCCCACCACGATCAAACCGAACAGCGTGATTTGCTCAAATGCCACCACTTGGCCGCGTTTTTTCTCCCAGTGCGGCTCAACGTAATTCTTTTTGACCAGATGCCCGGCCAATGGCTCGATCCAGTCCGGTTCGATCTTGGCCACCATGCGCGCATACAGCTTGGTGGTTTCCACCAGTTCGGCGGTCATCAACCATTGCGGGCGTTTTTTGCCCAACCCCGAAGACGGGTGAATCCAGAATCGACGCTGACGCGCGCCCAGATAATCGCCGTCTTCCGACTTCTGTCCGATCTGGCTGAGCAAACCCGACAACACGGCTTTGTGCAGTTTCGGATAATCCGCCGGTTCTTTATTGACCGACAGTTGCAGGTCACGGCAGATCAGGCTCAGTTGGCGGTGAGAGTCGCGCCACTCGCGCAAACGTAGGTAGTTCAGGAAGTTCTTGCGGCACCAGTTGCGCAGAGGGCTGGCGGTCAGCGCTTGGCGCTGCTCTTCAAAACCACGCCACACATTGATCAGCGCCGCAAAGTCCGAATCCACATCCTTCCATTGCGCGTGGGCCTGATCGGCCGCCTGCTGACGCTCCGGTGGACGTTCGCGCGGGTCTTGCACCGACATCGCACTGGCCACGATCAACACTTCCTGCAAGCTGCCGAGCTTCGCCGCTTCAAGCAGCATGCGCCCCATGCGCGGGTCGACCGGCAGGCGCGCCAGTTGGCGCCCCAGTGGGGTCAGCTGGTTCTCGCGGTTGACGGCGGACAGCTCCTGCAACAGGTTGAAGCCGTCCGTGATGGCTTTGCCGTCTGGCGGTTCGATGAACGGGAACGCGGTTATTTCCCCCAGACGCAAGTGCAGCATTTGCAGGATTACCGCAGCGAGGTTGGTGCGAAGAATCTCGGGATCGGTAAATTCCGGGCGCCCGTTGAAGTCTTCTTCGGCGTATAAACGCACACAAATCCCCGGCTCAACCCGCCCGCATCGGCCTTTGCGCTGATTGGCGCTGGCCTGGGAAATGGCTTCGATCGGCAAACGCTGGACTTTAGCCCGGTAGCTGTAGCGACTGATGCGCGCGGTGCCGCTGTCGATCACGTAGCGAATGCCCGGCACCGTGAGGGACGTTTCCGCCACGTTGGTCGCCAGCACCACGCGGCGCCCAGGGTGTGATTGGAAGATCCGCTGCTGCTCCGCCGGAGACAGTCGGGCATACAACGGCAGGATTTCGGTGTGCTTGAGCTGGGCTTTGCGCAGCATGTCGGCAGCATCGCGGATTTCACGCTCGCCGGGCAAAAACACCAGCACGTCGCCGGGGCTTTTGCGCTCATGGCGTTCATGGGCAGCAATTTCGTCCAGCGTCGCAATGATCGCCTGATCGACGCTCAAGTCCTCTTCGACGCTGTTGCCCTCCTCGTCCTGCTCCGAGGTCAACGGGCGATACCAGGTCTCGACCGGGAACGTGCGGCCAGACACTTCCACGATGGGCGCATCGTTGAAGTGCTTGGAAAAACGCTCCAGATCGATGGTGGCCGACGTAATGATGACCTTGAGGTCCGGACGCCGGGGCAGCAGGATTTTCAGGTAACCGAGCAAAAAATCGATGTTCAGGCTGCGTTCGTGGGCTTCGTCGACGATGATCGTGTCGTAGCGTTCCAGAAAGCGGTCGTGCTGGGTTTCGGCCAGCAGAATCCCGTCGGTCATCAATTTGATCAGCGTGTTGGAATCGCTTTGATCCTCAAACCGCACCTGATAGCCGACCAGCGCGCCCAACGGCGTACCCAGCTCTTCGGCCACGCGACTGGCCACGCTTCGGGCCGCGATGCGCCGGGGCTGCGTATGGCCAATCAAACCGTGCTGACCGCGCCCGATTTCCAGACAGATTTTCGGCAACTGGGTGGTTTTGCCTGAACCGGTTTCACCGGCCAGAATCAGCACTTGATGCTTGAGCAGCGCGGCCTTGATCTCATCGCGCTTGGCGGCGATCGGCAAATGTTCGTCATAGCGAATCAACGGCACACTGGCCGCCCGCGCTGTCACCTGCGCGCACGACGCCTCGACCCGCGCTACCCAGGCTGCCAGCTTGGCGTCGTCCGGTTTTTTGCGCAGCTCGTGCAACTGCCGACGCAGCTTGTGGCGGTCGGCAATCATGGCGTGATCGAGGTTTTTCAACAGCTTGTCGATAGCAGGCGATTCGTCAGTCATCAGGTGCGTAAAAGTCTTGGTAAATGCAGGGGGCGGATTGTCGCAGATTTAGGGTGCCAAGCACGAATCTGTAGCAAAACGGGGCTAATTTGAAGGTAGCAACGAGGCGTCAAAAAACGCCAACCCTGTCAAATTCTCTGAGAGGTGCAAGGTCGTCCGATACCCTCACCCCCGACGCCGATAAGGAAACACGTCCATCACCTTGCCAGACGCGATGGAGGCTTGGAGGCCTTTCCAGTAATCGGCGTCGTAGATCTCGCCGTGCAGCTCGTCGAACAAACGGCGCTGGCGGGCATCGGCAAACAGGAACGGCGGAAACTCTTCGGGGAACACGTCCAGCGGGCCTATGGAATACCACGGCTCGCTGGCCATTTCGTCTTCAGGGGTGCGCGGTTGGGGGATGTGGCGGAAGTTGGCTTCGGTCAGAAAGCAGATTTCGTCGTAGTCGTAGAACACCACTCGGCCGTGGCGGGTGACACCGAAGTTTTTCAACAGCATGTCGCCCGGGAAGATGTTGGCCGCCGCCAGTTGTTTGATCGCCAGCCCATAGTCGTCGAGGGCTTCACGGATTTGCGCGGGGTTGGCGTGTTCCAGGTACAGGTTGAGCGGGGTCATGCGCCGCTCCGTCCAGCAGTGGCGAATCAGTACCGTGTCGCCTTCAACTTCAACCGTGGAGGGAGCCACGTCCAACAGTTCGGCCAGGCATTCGGGTTCGAACTTGCTGAGCGGAAAACGGAAATCCGCGAACTCCTGGGTGTCGGCCATGCGCCCGACCCGATCCACGCTTTTGACCAGCCGGTATTTCTCGATGACCGTGGCCCGGTTGACGTTTTTCGAGGGTGAAAACTTGTCCTTGATCAGTTTGAACACGGTGTTGAAGCCCGGCAGGGTAAACACGGTCATGACCATGCCGCGCACGCCGGGGGCCATGATGAAGCGGTCATCCGTGGTGGCCAGGTGGTTGATCAGGGCGCGGTAGAACTCGGACTTCCCGTGCTTGTAAAAACCGATGGAGGTGTAGAGTTCGGCAATGTGCTTGCCCGGCAGGATGCGTTTGAGAAAGCCGACAAACTGCGCTGGCACTGGCACGTCGACCATGAAGTACGAACGGGTGAAGGAGAAGATGATCGACACCTCGGCTTCATCGGTGATCAAGGCGTCAATCTGAATGCCCCGTCCTTCGCGGTGCAGCAGCGGGATCACCAGCGGCCACTGTTCGTCGCGGGTGTACAGACGCCCCACCAAGTAGGCCCCTTTGTTGCGATACAACACCGAGCCAAACAGTTCGATGTGCATGTCCGGGTCTTTGCACACCCAGTCGGGCAGATTTTCACGCAGGTGTACTTCCAGCCTTCGCACATCCCCTGGTAAATCGGCGTACGGCTCGCTGAACGCAAAGTCACTGAAGATCTGCGTGAGTGTGAGGCTTAACTGCCCTGCAGGGCGATATGTCCGGGTTTGTGCGGCCCGCGGCTGACGCAAGGCCGGGCGCGTGGTGTGAATAAACATGCACTCGTCGCTGATCAGGTCGTGGCTGAACAGGCTGCAAAACGTTGAGTTGTACCAAGTCTCGGCCAACTCATCGTCCAGCCGCGGGTCAATCAGCCGGATGTAAGCGCGCTTGACCAACGGCCACTGGCTGGCGTCCAGCAACCCCTGTTCACCGAACGCCGATTGCAAGCGCTGGCTGACCTGACTGACTTTTTGCTCGTAGAGGTTGATCCGTGCCGCTGAAGCCTCCTGCGCGTCCTGCCACAGCGCACCTTCAAAACGGGCACGGGCACCGTCTGTGATGTGCCGAAAGTGCTCACGGTAATCATCGAAGCCATCGAGAATCAGTGTCGCGATGGCGTCGGCCGGCCAGGTACGGGGCATGGGTGAACCTCTGCACGAACGTCGTTGATGGGGGTGTTCGCCTGAGCTTAGAGGCCAATTGTTACCAGACGCAACCATTGCCTTGTGCGCTGCATCCCCTACACTGCCCGCCACCAAACGCGTAAGGAAACAACCGTGAAACTCGTCGATATCGTGCGCATGCTGTCGCTAGCAGGCATTTGGGGCGCCAGCTTTTTGTTTATGCGGATAATCGCACCGGTTCTCGGCTCCCTACCGACCGCTTTTTTTCGTGTGTCCATCGCGGCCACCGGCTTGTTGGTCATTCTGGCGCTGATGCGCGTTAGTTGGAATTTCGGCGGTAAGTTCAACGTGGTGCTGATTCTCGGGGTCATCAACTCCGGCATACCGGCCACGTTGTATTCCGTGGCAGCCCAAGTGCTACCTGCCGGGTACTCAGCCATTTTCAACGCCACCACGCCGCTGATGGGGGTGTTGATTGGCGGTCTGTTTTTCAGCGAAAAACTCACGCTGACCAAAATGGCGGGGGTGTTTTTGGGCCTGCTGGGGGTGGGTATTCTGACCCGGGCGGGGCCTGTCGCGTTTGACATGGATTTGCTGATGGGCGCCCTCGCCTGCTTGCTGGCTACGACCTGCTACGGTTTCGCCGGCTTTTTGGCGCGCCGCTGGCTGGATCAACAAGGCGGCCTGGACCCGCGACTTTCAGCGCTGGGCAGCATGCTCGGGGCCACGCTGTTCCTGCTGCCGCTGTTTGCGGTCAGCCTGATCCATCAGCCACCCGCCAGTTGGGGCGGGATGAGCGTGTGGTTGTCTCTGTTGGGGTTGGGCCTGTTGTGCACAGCGTTTGCGTACATTTTGTACTTCCGGCTACTCACCAGCATCGGCCCGGTCAAGTCCATGACCGTGACCTTTATGATCCCGCCGTTCGGCGTGCTGTGGGGCGCGCTGTTTCTGGACGAACCGTTGTCGATGGCGCATGTGTATGGCGGGCTGCTGATCGCCGTGGCGCTGTGGTTGGTGCTCAGACCCGCCCGGCCCTGACAAAGGAATGAAGCACGCTGCGAAGCAAGCCGAAGGCTCCCTTCGCAGCCTGGGTCAGCGATTACGCGGTTTTACGAAACACAAACATCAGGCCAACGATGATCATGGCCATGCCCAACAGGCTCAAGGCTGCGAGGGTATTGCCGAAAATCAGGTAGTCCAGGACCGCCGTGACGGCAGGCACCAGGTAAAACAGGCTGGTGACATTGACCAGGTTGCCCCGCGCAATCATCCGGTACAGCAGCAAGGTGGCCAGCACCGAGACCACCAGTCCCATCCACAGCACCGGTATCACAAAGCCCGCGCTGTACTGAATGCTGAAGGGTTGAAACGGTACAAACAGTGCACATACCACTAACCCGGCGAAGTACTGCACCGGCAAGGTGCCCAGCGGGTTATCAGTGATGCGCTTCTGCATCAGGGTGCCAAGGGTCATGCTCATCAACGCCAGTACCGCCAATAGCATGCCCTGCCACGACATCCCGGCCAGACCGATGCTTTGATAGACCACCAGAATCAGCCCGGCCAACCCCAGAAACAACCCCAGCAGTCGACTCCAGGACTGGCGCCGCTCCAGGATCACGGCGGTCAGAATCGGCTGGACGCCCATGACCGTGGCCATCACACCCGGCGTGATGTGCAGAGCCAGCGCCAGCATATAAAAAATCTGGTAGGCGCCCAGCAAGACGGCGCCCGTGACCAACGCATACCACACCGCTCGGGCACCTCGCGGACGCTGGAGCTTGAGCAACGGGATCAATAGCACCAGCGCCAGTAACGCGATGGCAAAGCGAATCAACAAAAAAGCGAAGGGCGACGCGTGGGCCAACCCCCATTTGGAAAAAATCGCGCCGCTGCTCCACAGCAACACAAACGCACAGGTGGAGGCAGCCGCCAGCGCGGATTCTTTTGAGATCGAAAACATGAGTAACACCTGTCATCAGGCAAAAAAGCCAACTCAGCCAAGGCTGAAGTTCAGTGGTTTTCAGACGGGTACGGGCAACCGACGACTCGGCTCAGCCCGTCACAACACCCGGTGGCGATACGACCACGTACACCACAGTGCTGCTGACAGGAGGGGGATAGTGACTGATCTGCCCCGGTTGCTGATTCGCACACGGCACTGCGTCAGCAGTGACTGCTGAATCGACAACGCGGCGTGGAAGGGAAACCGGCATGAGCTGATCGCTGTGAAGGGTAGTGAGCGCCGACTACAACCAGCGCCCGATACAATTTGCAATACGTTAACCGAACAACCAGCGCCACAGCAGCACCAGCACCAGCACCGCCAACACCGGGCGCAAGATGCGGTACAGCTTGGGGTTACGGCGTTTCCACTGCTTGACCACGCCACTGAAGCGATCGCTGAAGCGTTTGCTCCATGCGTAGGCTTTGTTAATGCCGCCTACACGTTCGTCATCCAGGTTTTGCGGCGCGGTGGCTTTGCCCAACTGAGCGCTGACCCAACGGTTGATGTGGGTCATGATGCGATTGGTCAACGGGCGCTCCACGTCACAGAACAGGATGACGCGGGTGATGTCGGTTTCGTTTTTGACCCAGTGCACGTACGTCTCATCGAACATCACGTCTTCGCCATCACGCCATGCGTACTCCTCGCCGTCCACAAAGATGCGGCACGCATCGGAGTTGGGCGTCGACAGCCCGAGGTGATAACGCAGCGAGCCGGCAAACGGGTCACGGTGCGGGTTGAGGTGACTGCCGCCCGGCAACAGCGCAAACATCGCGCCTTTGACGTTAGGAATGCTGTTGACCAGCGCCACGGTTTTCGGGCACAGCAGCTCAGCGGAAGGCAATGGCTTGTCGTACCACTTGAGGTAAAAGCGCTTCCAGCCTTTTTTGAAGAAAGAACCGAAACCTGCGTCGTTGTTCTTCTCGGCGGCGCGGATATAGCCTTCGTCGAACAGGTGCATGGCTTCTTCACGGATTTCCTGCCAGTTGTCCTTGAGGATATCCAGCTCGGGGAATTTGCTGCGGTCCAGATAAGGCTTGGAAGGCACACCGGAGAACAGGTACATCAAGGCGTTGTACGGCGCGAAAAAAGCGGAGTGGTTGACGAACTGACGCAACACCGGCAAACGCGCCTTACCGCGCAAATGCACGTAAAGGATGCTGCCGACAAACAGCAGTATCAGCCCTGCCTTGATGGCGAAGGATAAGGTCATGCAACAACTCCTCGAAAAAACTGTGCGGCACCGATAGCCCGATGTGGCAGCCGGGCATGATAAACACTACCGGCGCAGGACAAAACCCGCGTGATCCAACATTCAGTGTTAAGCATTACGTAACAGCGCATTAAATAGCATAAGCCGAGGGGAAATCGCTTGATGTGAGTCAGGCAAAGCCCGTTGCAGACGCAGGGTGCGAAAGGTGCGATGCGTGCACAAGAACGCTTTGCACTCCCCCTTCGCAGCCTGCAACAGCAACTACAGTGCGTCTTACTGCTCGAGTTCCTGCTCACTGAACAGGTCGCTGAACAAGAAGCTCGACAGGTAACGTTCGCCCGAGTCCGGCAGGATCACGACAATGGTTTTGCCCTGCATTTCCGGCTTTTCAGCCATACGCACGGCCACCGCCATGGCCGCACCGCAGGAGATGCCGCACAGGATGCCTTCTTCATCCATCAGGCGCCGCGCCATCACCTTGGACTCATCGTCACTGACCAGTTCGACCTGATCGACGATCGACAGGTCAAGGTTTTTCGGCACAAAACCGGCACCGATGCCCTGGATTTTGTGCGGCGCAGGCTGAATTGCCTGACCGGCCAGCGCCTGGGTGATGACTGGCGAAGTGATGGGTTCAACGGCAACTGACATCAGCGGTTGACCCAGTGTGTGCTTGATATACCGCGAAATACCCGTAATCGTGCCGCCCGTGCCCACACCTGACACCAGTACATCGACACGCCCGTCGGTGTCGTTCCAGATTTCAGGGCCAGTGGTTTTTTCGTGGATTGCAGGGTTGGCCGGGTTTTCGAATTGTTGGGGCATAAAGTATTTCGATGGGTCGCTGGCCTGGATTTCAGCAGCCCTGTCGATGGCGCCTTTCATGCCTTTGGCCGGCTCAGTGAGGACCAGCTCGGCGCCCAGCGCCTTGAGCACTTTGCGACGCTCAAGGCTCATGGATGAAGGCATGGTCAGCATCAGTTTGTAACCGCGTGCAGCGGCCACAAAGGCCAAGCCGATACCGGTATTGCCCGACGTGGGCTCGATGATGGTCATGCCTGGCTTGAGCACACCGCGACTCTCGGCGTCCCAGATCATGTTGGCGCCTATCCGGCATTTAACCGAATACCCCGGGTTGCGCCCTTCGATCTTGGCCAGAATAGTGACGCCACGGGGCCCTATGCGGTTGATCTGTACCAGCGGCGTATTACCGATGGATTGAGCGTTATCTGCAAAAATGCGACTCATGACGGGGGGTCCCTTATGCACTTTTCGGAAAGGCTTCAAGGGTAGGCTTCGTGTTCGCGTGCGTCCAGTCATGCCGTGACGGCCCGTTCACAGACTGAATGAGGCGTTTGCGTTCACGCAACGCGGGTGCCGCGTTATAGTCGGACATGCTTTTTTATTAGTCACCCGCCCTGCCCTGTGCAGACCGGGGTCATGGTTTGAGGATGTGCAGATGAAGTTTGAAGGTACCCGCGCCTACGTGGCCACTGATGACCTGAAGCTGGCGGTCAACGCGGCCATCACCCTGGAACGCCCGCTGCTGGTCAAAGGCGAGCCCGGCACCGGCAAGACCATGCTGGCCGAGCAACTGGCCGAGTCCTTCGGTTGCAAGCTCATCACCTGGCACATCAAGTCCACCACCAAAGCCCATCAGGGCCTGTATGAATACGATGCGGTAAGCCGCCTGCGCGACTCCCAACTGGGCGTCGACAAAGTCCACGACGTGCGCAACTACCTGAAAAAAGGGAAATTGTGGGAAGCCTTTGAGGCCGAAGAACGGGTGATTTTGCTGATCGACGAAATCGACAAGGCCGACATCGAGTTCCCGAATGACTTGCTGCAAGAACTCGACAAGATGGAGTTCTACGTTTACGAGACCGACGAAACGATCAAAGCCAAGGTGCGCCCGATCATCATCATTACCTCCAACAACGAGAAAGAGCTGCCGGACGCCTTCCTGCGCCGCTGCTTCTTCCACTACATCAGCTTCCCTGACCGCACCACCCTGCAAAAAATCGTCGACGTGCATTTCCCCGACATCAAGAAAGAACTGGTCAGCGAGGCGCTCGACGTGTTCTTCGATGTGCGCAAAGTGCCCGGCCTGAAGAAAAAACCGTCGACTTCAGAGCTGGTGGATTGGCTCAAGCTGCTAATGGCCGACAACATTGGCGAAGCGGTATTGCGCGAGCGTGATCCGACCAAGGCCATCCCGCCGCTGGCGGGCGCGCTGGTGAAAAACGAGCAGGACGTGCAATTGCTTGAGCGCCTGGCGTTCATGAGCCGTCGCGGCAATCGTTGATGGACCCGAGGCGATAAGCATGTTGCTGAATCTGTTCAATGAAATGCGCGCAGCCAAGGTGCCGGTCTCGGTGCGTGAGCTGCTGGACCTGATCAATGCGCTCAAACACCGGGTGACCTTCGCCGACATGGACGAATTTTACTTTTTGGCGCGCACCATTCTGGTCAAGGACGAGCGCCACTACGATAAGTTTGATCGCGCCTTCGGTGCTTATTTCAACGGGCTGCAAACCCTCAATGAACACCTTGAAGCCTTGATTCCGGACGAATGGCTGCGCAAAGAGTTCGAGCGCTCGTTGAGCGATGAAGAGCGTGCGCAGATCCAGTCGTTGGGGGGCCTGGACAAGCTCATCGAAGCGTTCAAGCAGCGCCTGGAAGAGCAAAAGGAACGCCACGCCGGGGGTAACAAGTGGATCGGCACCGGCGGTACCAGCCCGTTCGGTTCAGGCGGCTACCACCCCGAAGGCATTCGCGTCGGTGATGCCGGAGCGCGTCAGGGCAAGGCGGCAAAAGTCTGGGAACAGCGCGAGTATAAAAACCTCGACGATCAGGTCGAGTTGGGCACGCGCAACATCAAAGTCGCGCTACGCCGCTTGCGAAAATTCGCACGCCAAGGCGCGGCAGATGAACTGGACATCGACGGCACCATCGACCACACCGCCCGCGACGCCGGCCTGCTGAATATCCAGATGCGTGCGCAGCGGCGCAACTCCATCAAGCTGCTGTTGCTGTTCGACATTGGCGGCTCGATGGACTCCCATGTACAGATCTGCGAAGAGCTGTTCTCAGCCTGCAAGACTGAGTTCAAACACCTGGAGTACTACTACTTCCATAACTTCATTTATGAATCGGTGTGGAAGAACAACCAGCGGCGTCAGGTTGAGCGCATTGCCACCCAGGACGTGCTGCACAAATACGGCGCTGATTACAAAGTGATCTTTATTGGCGACGCGGCCATGGGCCCTTACGAAATCACCCATGCCGGGGGGAGCGTGGAGCACTGGAACGAAGAACCGGGTTACCTGTGGATGCAGCGTTTTATGGAGAAATATAAAAAGCTCATCTGGATCAACCCGTACCCCAAAGACACGTGGAACTACACCGCCTCAACACGCATCGTGCGGGATTTGATTGAAGACCGCATGTACCCGCTGACGCTGGAGGGGCTAGAAGAAGGGATGCGTTTTTTGGCGAAATGAAGCAACGCACCCTCCTCGCCGGGGTGAAGTTCAGACGCGCTTGACGCGCTGCATCCATTCCACCTGTTGGCGCTGCGCGGCTTCCTGCGTGGTCGGGTGCAGCGACACACGTTGCCCCGGCAAACATTGTGCCAGCCGCGCCAATGAGAGCGGCGTCAATGCCCCCAGTCGCGGGTAGCCACCAATGGTTTGTCGGTCATTGAGTAACACGATGGGCTGGCCATCTGGCGGCACTTGCACCGCCCCCAACGCAATCCCTTCGGAAATCATCGGTGGCCCTTGATACACCAGCGTCGGCCCCAGCAAACGGATGCCCATGCGGTCGGCGCGGCTGTCGAGCACCCACGGGCAATTGAAGGCGTCAAACGTGCTTTGCCCGCTGAAATCGCCGATCTGTGCGCCAATGATCATGTCCAGCAACGGGACGCCGGTGAACGCGGGAATCCAGGCGTGATTCATTTCACGTAATGCCGGCCGGGCGTCCCTGAAGCCCAGTTCGGCGCCTTTCTCCAGCGCATTCCCCCTGCCATCCGGCCCACCCAACTGCTCCCGGGCGACCGTGGCGCAACTGCCCAACACACGCGGCGCGTCAAAGCCTCCCGGCGCGGCCAGGTAGGCCCGAGCACCGTCGAGTGGCTGCGCGAAACACAGGGTCTGCCCCTGGCGCAGGCTGAAACTGCGCCACGGTTTGAGCGGCTGGCCATCCACAGTGGCGGCCAGGTCCGCGCCCGCCAGCGCTAACGTGCAATCGCACTGAGCCATTACGCTAAAACCGCCCAGGGTGATTTCAATCACCGCTGCCTCCAGCTCATTGCCCAACAGCCAGTTGGCCCACGTCATCGACTGCCAATCGGCCGCACCGCCTTGGGTCACGCCCAAATGCCGGACCCCAAAACGCCCTGCATCCTGCAACTGGCATAACGGGGTGCTGGCCTGAATCAACAATTGGCTCATGCCAAGGGCTCCTGTGGGGTGTCGTCGCCGCCCAGGCGGATGAATTCGCTATGACTGATTGGCTCGAACTGCACGCGGTCGCCGGGTTGCAACAGGCTGTACCCCTCTCGCTCCCGGTCAAACAGCCTGACCGGCGTGCGCCCGATGAGGTTCCAGCCGCCGGGCGACTGGGCCGGATAGGCCGCGGTCTGGCGTTCGGCAATCCCGACACTGCCCGCTGCCACCCGTTTACGCGGCGTGTTGAGGCGTGGCGCAGCCAGCACCTCGTCCACCAGCCCCATGAAGGCAAAACCGGGGGCGAACCCCAGCGCGAACACCTGATACGGACGCTCGCTGTGACGGCGAATCACTTCGCGCTGCGACCACCCCGTGCGCTGCGCCAGCAACGTCAGTTCGGGCCCGACGCTCAGGTCGTACCACACCGGCAACACATGGCATTGGCCACGGTCCCGGGTTTCGGGTTGCAGGTCGGTCATTGCTTGATGAATGAGTTCACGCGCCTGGGCCGGGCTCAGCGCCAGCCCGTCGTAGTGAATCATCAACGTGGTGTAGGACGGCACCAGATCGATCAGAAAACCTGCAAAGCCGCTGCGCACCCGCTCTGTGGCGGCCAGCATCCACGGCATGTTGTGTTCAGCAATCTCGTCGAACAGCCGCAACATCAGGCAGTCGATGGCTGCCACCTCAATACGCGGCTTCATGCCGATTGCCCGTTGAGGGCCATACGGATGTGCTGCACGGCGGCCACTGAACTGGCGTTGTCGCCATGCACGCACAACGTGTGAGCGTGCAGGTGCAAGGGGCTGCCATCAATCGCTGTCAGCGGTTGGCCTGCGGCGAGGGTCAACGCTTGCTGAACGATCCGCTGCGGCTCGTGGTGCACCGCGCCCGGCAGTTGACGCGAGACCAGGTGCCCAGCCGCGTCATAGGCGCGATCGGCAAACGCTTCAAACCACAGGGTGACGCCAAACTCATCGCCGATGGCGTGTGCGACGCTGTTATCACGGGTCGCCATCAGCATCAGCGGCAGGCTCGCGTCGTAGGCCGCAACGGCCTGCACCACCGCGCGCAACTGCTCGGGGTTGGCCATCATGTCGTTGTAGAGCGCACCGTGGGGCTTGACGTAGCTGACGCGAGTGCCCTGAGCACGGCAGATGCCATCCAGGGCGCCGATCTGGTAATGCAACAGGTCTTGCAACGCCTGCGCGGTATAAGCCATGGAGCGACGGCCGAATCCTGCCAGATCCTGATACGCCGGATGGGCGCCGATCTGCACCCCGTGCGCCAGCGCCAGCGCCACGGTGTTGCGCATGATCCCCGGATCACCGGCATGGAAGCCGCACGCGATGTTGGCGCAATCAATGAAGGGCATCACCTCGGCATCCAGGCCCATGGTCCAGCTGCCAAAACTTTCACCCATGTCGCAGTTCAATAACAGGCGGCTCACGATGATGCTCCTGTGGTGTTTTTTATAATTTAGAAGTAGGACATTTTTCGACAGGCGTACGCTGTTCGTCCAACTAATAAAAGCCGGACACCGGGATAAAAAAAATTGATTGCCGTGGGGGGCCGCTATTTAGCGGCTACCGAACCGCCGGTGCGCGATGGCCGGCTCAGGCAGCCACGACGGGTTTAGAGGCTCAGTAACTGCGCTCACGGCGCGCAATGCGTTCGCGCTGACGCTTGCCGCCCAGCACCACCCAATCAATGAGCC
This sequence comes from Pseudomonas sp. WS 5071, assembly GCF_012985765.1. Lineage (NCBI taxonomy): Bacteria > Pseudomonadati > Pseudomonadota > Gammaproteobacteria > Pseudomonadales > Pseudomonadaceae > Pseudomonas > Pseudomonas sp. WS 5071. Next base: position 186,736 of record NZ_JAAQWY010000002.1, read on the forward strand.
GCAACACCCCTTCGATGACGAAGGAAAACAGCAGAGCCCCGGCCATGGCCCAGCCAATGGCGGTGGGCGACAGCAGCACCTGATAGGTGTATGCGTCGAAGGTTTCCTGACGAATCGCAGGATCTGCCGCATATGCCACTTGCAGGGCGCGCATGTACCACGGCCCTTGCATGGCCTGGAACTGGTTATCCAGCAGGCGTTGACGGGTCAACAACGTATTGAGGCTTGACGCATCGCTGCGAAACACTGGGTCTTCGCTGTCCTGATAGTGCGCCACCAGTGCTTGCAAGTCGCCGTTGAAAAACTGGTTGGCGGTGTTTTGAAACCCGGCCAAACCGGTTTGCGCTTCAATCAGGTGAGCTTCCACACGATTGGCGTAGTCATTGATAAAACCCGGCACTTGCACGCCGATCAACAAGCCCAGGGTGAACAACACCAACCGCAGGTAACTCAGGAACATGCTTGCCCATCCTTATTCGGTTGTGCCCTGGCTGACGCATTCGCCGCGTCGCCACAAGCCCCACTGGCCCGGCGCATAGCGCGTCCAGGTTTCGTTTTCGGTCAACGGTTCGGTGGCGATGACCGTCACCACGTCATTAGGGGTGGTTTCTGCCTGAAAATCCACGATCACGTCGACATCTTTAAGCCGCGCCGGGCCAAAGGGCGCTCGACGGGTGATGTGCGCCAGTTTGGTCGAGCAATAGCAAAACAACCAGTCGCCATCACTGAGCAGGCAGTTGAAAACGCCTTTGCCGCGATACTCCGCACACGCCGCCACCAGCACCGGGAGAATGGTTTCGACGTCCACCGGCTCCGGGAACGCTTCGCGTACCCGATTAAGCACGTCGCAAAAGGCGGCCTCGCTGTCGGTGTCGCCTATCGGCCGATAGAAACTGACGGCCGGATTGAAGTCAGCCAACTGACCGTTGTGGGCGAAGCACCAGTTGCGCCCCCACAGTTCGCGCACAAACGGATGGGTGTTGGACAGGCAGACCTTGCCGACATTGGCCTGGCGGATGTGGCCAATGACCACTTCGCTTTTGATCGGGTAGCGCTGGACCAACAGTGCGACTTCGGAGTCGCAACTGGCAGCCGGGTCCTGAAACAGACGCAGCCCGCGCCCCTCGTAGAATGCAATGCCCCAGCCGTCGCGGTGCGGGCCGGTACGCCCGCCGCGTTGCATCAGGCCGGTGAAGCTGAACACAATATCGGTCGGCACGTTGGCGCTCATGCCCAGTAATTCACACACGCTCGCACTCTCGCATTCAGGCTCGACGGAAAAAAGTTACAACCTGGGTTCAACCCGGGTAGTACCGCTGACCCGCGGCGTTACCGGACGGCCGTAGCGGTCGTCTCCAGCAGTACCGAAGGGCTGATCGTCTTCAGGGTCGTGTTGGCGGGCCTGCTCGGCCGCCGCCGCTTGCGCACGCCGGGCTTTACTCGCGCGCTCAATGGGCCAGCGAATCAGCACAAACAGCCCGTACAGGCAAAACGCAATGATGGTGTACATCAACAAGTCGGACACGGCCCGCCATGCGTTGTTGCCCACCTTGAACGCCAGATCGAGGGCGGTGATGGCGATCGCAGGTGCAAACTTTTCTTTGACAGGGTCAATGATGGTCGGACTGAACAGCAGCACGGCCATCAGCACCCGCAACGGTTCACGCAACCAGCGCCACATGAAGCGGGTCAGGCGGCACCCTACGAGCAGGCAGCCCAAAGCGGCTAAGGCATAAAGGCCCCAGGCGATCAGATAGTCGTTCTCGGTCATGGTATCCATGGTCGGCAGGCAATGAGGCGCTATGATAACGGCTTTTAGCCAGTGCGGCTGCCCCGCCGTCAGCACGGCGTCTTTTCATTCAGGTTTCCGAGAGCACTAAATGACCGAATCTACCTACGCAAATGGCGCTCCAGTCGCACCCACGCTTCAAGGTTCAGACCCGTATGCGTGGTTACAAAACCGCGACAGCAAAGAGGTTTTGGATTACCTGAAAGCGGAAAACCAGTATCAGGAAGCCCAGTTGGCTGACGAAGCCGGGCGACGTGAAGCATTGTTTGAGGAGATCAAGGGCCGCATTCGCGAGACCGATCTTTCATTGCCGTCGCCTTGGGGCCCTTATCTGTACTACACCCGCACCCAGGCAGGAGAAGAATACCCCCGTCATTTCCGTTGCCCGCGTCCGGCCGACGACAGCCAGCAGGTAGACGAAACAGCGGAGCAATTGCTGCTGGACCCAAATGCGCTGGCCGAGGGCGGTTTTTTATCTCTGGGCGCGTTCAGCATCAGCCCGGATCATCAGCGGCTGGCTTACAGCCTCGACACCAGCGGCGAAGAAACCTACCGCCTGTTCGTCAAGGAACTCGCCAGCGGCACGGTGACCGAGCTGCCGTTCGAGGACTGCGATGGCACCATGACTTGGGCCAATGACAGCCAGACGCTGTTTTTCGCAACCCTGGACGACACCCATCGTCCGCACAAACTGTTGCGCCACACCCTCACAGAATCGGGCGCGCACGACGTATTCCACGAGCCGGATGGCCGTTTTTTCCTGCATTGCTACCGCTCCAGCTCAGAGCACCAGCTCATCCTGCTGCTCAACAGCAAAACCACCAGTGAGAACTGGGTTCTGGATGCCGATCACCCGACACGCCCGTTCCGTTGCCTCGCGCCACGTGTGGAAGGCCACGATTACAGCGTCGATCACGGGCTGTATCAAGGTCAGTGGAGCTGGTTTATCCGCACCAATCAGGACGGCATCAACTTTGCGCTGTATCACGCTCAAGGGTCTACGCCGACCCGCGAGGCCTGGCAGTTGCTGATCGCCCACGACGACAAGGTCATGCTCGAAGGCCTGACCCTCAATGCCAACGCCCTGTGTTTAAGCCTGCGCGAAGGTGGGCTGCCGATCATCGAAATCCGCCCGCACGGTGGAACGCCCTATCGCGTGCAATTGCCCGATGCGGCTTACAGCCTGTATGTGCAAGACAGTCTTGAATTTGACAACCCGTATATCCGCCTGCGGTATGAGGCGCTGAACCGCCCCGCGCACGTGCGTCAACTGACGCTGAGTACTGGCGAGCAATGCGTGCTCAAGGAAACCCCGGTACTGGGTCCGTTCAATCCCGACGATTACGTCAGCCAGCGCCTGTGGGCTACCGCCCCTGATGGCACCCAGGTGCCGATCAGCCTGGTGGTCAAGCGCAGCGCCCTTGGCCAGCCGACGCCGCTGTACCTGTACGGTTACGGCGCCTATGGCGAAAGCCTCGACCCATGGTTCTCCCATGCGCGCCTGAGCCTGCTCGATCGCGGCGTGGCGTTTGCGATCGCTCACGTACGGGGCGGCGGCGAGCTGGGTGAAGCCTGGTATCGCGCAGGCAAGCAGGAGAACAAGCACAACACCTTCAGCGATTTCATCGCGTGCGCGGAGCATTTGATAACTCAAGGGCTGACCAAGGCCGAGCAACTGGTCATCAGTGGCGGCAGCGCAGGCGGCCTGTTGATCGGTGCTGTCCTCAATCAACGCCCCGAGCTGTTCAAGGCGGCCATTGCCGAGGTGCCTTTTGTCGACGTGCTCAACACCATGCTCGACCCTGACTTGCCGTTGACCGTTACCGAGTATGACGAATGGGGAAATCCGCAGGAGCCCGACGTCTATGAGCGAATCAAGGCTTACGCGCCTTATGAAAACGTTCGGGCACAGGCTTACCCCGCGATGCTGGTCATTGCCGGGTACAACGACAGCCGCGTGCAGTATTGGGAGGCGGCCAAATGGGTGGCAAAATTGCGCGCCAGCAAAACAGACGACAATTTGTTACTGCTCAAGACTGAACTGGACGCTGGCCACGGCGGTATGAGCGGACGCTATCAGGCGTTGCGCGACGTGGCGCTGGAATACGCATTTGTGTTCAAGGTGCTGGGCATTTAACCAACAGCCCGCACCTGTTGCCGCGGCCGGGCTCAATCAGCAGCCGGCTTGATTTTCAGGTCTTTGCTGTCGAGCCCCGGTAAGGGCTGGTCTTTGGGTGGCGGTTGGGGCAAGTCGATGGGTGGCAGCGGGATCAAACTGCCGCTGCCTGCCACGGGCTTGGGCACTGGCCGCGGAGTAATCTGCGGATAAGGCGTGGGGGTCGCAGTGCCGGGCGAACCGGGTGCGGGGGTTACCGGCATAACGGGAACCGGGCTTAACCCGCCCGCTTGCGCTGCACTTATCGAGAGCGCCGCCCCTGCAATGGCCGTTAGAATAGTGCGTTTCATCAGTCACTCCGTTGCCAGACCGGCTTGTCTGCCCTCAGGCTACTCGTAACCTGCGGTTTTTGTCCTCTTCTATGAGATACCCATGAAACGTTTTGTTCTGCTCGACACCACTCCGATCCCCGATAACGGCGGCGCCCTGTGCCTGTTTGAGTATGGCGAGGACTTCGTGATCAAGATCCAGGGGGGCGACGGCGGCCAATTGATGAACACGCGCATGCACGGCTCGGAAGACGCTCTGGCCGAAATCCCCTGCCGCAAGGTCGCAGGACGTCCGCAATCGCGCGTGCTGATCGGTGGTTTGGGCATGGGTTTCACCCTGGCGTCCGCTCTCAAGCACTTGGGCAAAACAGCCGAAGTGGTGGTGGCGGAACTGGTGCCGGGGGTGGTGGAGTGGAATCGCGGCCCGCTGGGCGAAAAAGCCGGCAATCCGTTGCAGGACCCGCGCACGGTGATCCGCCAGGAAGACGTGGCCAATGTGCTGCAAGCCGAACCCAACGGGTTTGACGCCATCATGCTGGATGTCGACAACGGCCCCGAAGGCCTGACTCAAAAAGCCAACAGCTGGCTGTACTCGGCTGGCGGGTTAAGCGCATGCGCCAAGGCCTTGCGCCCTAAAGGCGTGCTGGCGGTATGGTCCGCCAGCGCAGACAGGCAGTTTTCCGACAAACTGCGCAAGGCCGGTTTCAAGGCCGAGGAAGTGCAAGTCTTCGCCCACGGCAACAAAGGCACGCGGCATACCATCTGGATTGCTGAAAAAATCAAAGGCTGATCAACAGCTAAACTAAACGACCTGACCGTCATTCGTCTTGAAAGGTGAACCCATGAGCTCGGCCAACCCTCCCTCCCATACCGCGAAGCTGGATCGCATCCTGGCCGATGCCCAGCGTGACCGTGAAATGGGCTACCGCGACAAAGCCCTGAAAATGTACCCGCACGTGTGTGGCCGCTGCGCCCGTGAGTTCTCAGGCAAACGCCTGAGTGAGCTGACGGTGCACCACCGCGACCACAACCACGACAACAACCCGCAGGACGGCTCCAACTGGGAGTTGTTGTGCCTGTACTGCCATGACAACGAACACTCGCGCTACACCGACCAGCAATACTTTTCGGACAGCTCGACCAGTAGCCCGAAAGTGGCCAAGGCCACCCACAACCCGTTCGCCGCACTGGCCGGGTTGATGAAAAAGGACGAATAGCCACGCGCCTGCCGGAGCCGCAGCCGACTGGGCGGCTCCGGATCAGCCTCAACAGGCGTATACTCGCGTCTTTTTTCTGAAGGGCTCGGGCACGTGGCGAACAAACGGTACAGCTGCATTGGTTTGTATAACCCCAAATCACCGGAAAACGTCGGCTCGGTGATGCGTGCGGCTGGTTGCTATAACGTGGCGTCAGTGTTCTACACCGGCAAGCGCTATGAACGCGCCCGAGACTTCGTCACCGACACGAAAAAAGTGCATCAGGACATTCCGCTGATTGGCATTGATGACTTGAAAAAGATCCTGCCACTGGGCTGCATTCCTGTGGCGGTGGAGCTGGTAGAGGGCGCCCGCTCCTTGCCTGAGTACACCCATCCGGATCGTGCGCTGTATGTGTTCGGGCCGGAAGACGGTTCACTGGATAAAGAAATACTGGACTGGTGTGAGGATGTGATTTACATCCCGACCAACGGCTGCATGAACCTCGCGGCCACCGTCAACGTGGTGCTTTACGACCGTTTGGCCAAGGGTAACAACACCCGATCAGGGCCTAAATTCTGACCCCCACATGCCCTTCAAGGGAACGACACGCCTTCGCTGACAGTCAGCTCTGTATCCACCATCCCTTGGAGACAGAGCATGACCAACAGAAATCCTGTAGAGCGCATTGAATCCCCGGCCTATAACGATGTGCCGTATCAAAACGTAGAGGGCTGGGAGCGCGTGGGCTCTTTGGCGGGCGGCGTGGTCATGCTCGGCAAAGGCATTCGCCGCGGCGGGTTTATCGGCCTGATCCAAGTGGGCATCGGTGCCATGGCACTCAAGCGCGGCATAACCGGCCACAGCTCCACCAAACGCCTGTTGGAAAAAAGTCGCCAGCAACTGCACAGCGTGCGTTCTGACATTGAACGCGCAGGCGATGAATTGCTGCGCATGAAGGACGAAGTTGAAGGGAAAATCGTGAAAAGCGTCTGACATACGTGTGAGGCTGCGATGCGCCGCAGCCTCACGCCTTCATCATTGCATGCGGGGGTGTTTAACCCTGGGCTTTGTTTTGATGGCTGGCGCTCCAGTCCACCAGCAGGCTGTAGGCCAGCGCCAGCAAGGTCGGGCCGATGAACAGGCCGATAAAGCCGAACGCAATCAACCCCCCAAACACCCCTAGCAGCACAATGACCAACGGCAGGTTGCCGCCCCTGCTGATCAGGTAAGGCTTGAGCACGTTGTCCACGCCGCTGATGATCAGCGTGCCCCAGATACCGAGAAAAATCGCCATCCCGTAATCGCCTTTCCAGGCCAGCCATGCCGTGGCCGGAATCCAGATCAAGGGCGGGCCCATCGGAATCAGGCTGAGCAGGAACGTGGCGAGGCCCAGCACCAGCGCACCCGGCACGCCCGCAATCAGGAAGCCGATCAACGCCAGCAACGCTTGCGCCGCCGCCGTACCGATCACCCCGTTGACCACTCGCTGAATAGTGCCCGCCACCAGTTCCTGGTAGTAAGACGCGCGCTCACCGATCAGGCGTTCGAGTAAACGGTGTACAAATGTCGCCAGCCGCGGGCCATCACGATAGAAAAAGAACACAAAGACAATACTGAGGGTCAGCTCCAGGATCCCGCCGCCGATCTGCGCACTGCGGGCCAGCAACCAATTACCCACCTGCCCCAAGTACGGTTTGACCGCGACAATCATCGCAGCGCCCTGCTCATCGATGGTGTCCCAGATGCCCACCAGCCGTTCTCCTACCAGCGGAATGCCAGCCAGCCATGCCGGCGCTTCGGGCAAGCCTTCCAACTGCACATCTTTCACGAACGTCGTGGCGTCGCGCACGTGATCGGCCAAGTTGAAACCCAGCCACACCAGCGGTCCGGCCACCAGCAACATCCACCCCAAGGTCAAAATGCCAGCAGCCAATGATTCGCGACCATTGAGCCAACGGGTCAGCAACCGCATCAGCGGCCAGCTGGCAAACGCCAGAACAGCCCCCCAGAACAGGGCCGACCAGAAAGGTGCCATGACCCACAGGCTGGCACCGAACAACACCAGCAGCAGGATTTGCACCAGCAGGCGATCGTTATTGAGCATGTGTATTCCACAGAAATTCGAAAACAAAAAGACGACGGCTACGCGAAGTGTAGCCGTCGTGGGCAGTGCTTAGCGCAGCAACTCGATATGCAACCCTGGGGTTTCGCTGTCGCTCAGTTCAAGACGCGAGGCGCGCACGCCGCTCTTGATCAGGGCCTCACGCCAGGCACCCGCCTTGACGCCGCTCAAACTGACCCGCGTGGTGGTATCGAGCGTTAAAGCACGGCTGATTAACGGCAGCCATGGAGCGTCGGGCGCTTGCGTCAGCGTCGGGAAATCCAGCGAATCGGTGGTTTTCAGTTGACGCTGCAGCGTTGCAGGCGTAGGCAACAAGACCCCGAGATCGGTAGTGGCCACGAGCTGTTCTACGTGCAGGTACCCTTTTCGGTTACCCCGGTTGATGGCATACAGCGCCACCAATCGATTGCGCTCTGGGGCGGCCATCCGGATCAACAGATAGGATTGTTGCTCATCGGAGCCCACCAGTTTGGCGTTGCCTAGCACCTCATTGGCCCAAAGACTGCTTTCTCCGCAGTCCCGCGCCTGGCACCAGAACAATAACTCAGCGTTCTTGTTTTGCAGCGCCTTGCGCGCAGCCGTAAAGGCTTCGGTGGCCGAATGGCCGGTGGGAAGTTCATACGTGATAGCGGTGGTCTGCCCCCGCGCATCCACTTGCCCGTCAAAGCGCAGGCGCCCGCTTATTTTGCGGATCGGCCCCATCGGGTAGATACGCTCGACATCCGGCTTAACGGTGTAATCGACAATTTGTGCGTCAGCCAGCCGTGGCACGTCCTGCAAATCCTGACTGCCTGGTACATCGGCCGCCCACAACAAAGGGCTCAGGCAACTCAAACCCAGTACGCCGATCAAGCGATTGGTCAATTTCATCGGCACGCGTCACCCGCAGGTGAAGGGTGAATCAGCCTGTTTACGAAAGAGATCGGGTGGCCTCTCGGGGTCGCAGCGGTGTAGAGATCTATCATGGTTGTCTCCCATTTCAACCCGCCAAGCCTCGGCAGTTGGTCGCCGCAAGTCAAGGAGCAGCGAAGAACCGATTGAAACAGTCTGCAACAAGGATTGCCCCGGATTCGTCATTGATGTGCAAATGATGGCCACCGGGTAACCGTTCCAGGTTAAAGGGTAGTCTATCCAGCCGCTCGGGATGGGTGGCCAGCATGCCCTCTTCGGCCACGATCAGGGTGGCAGGACAACTCACACGCTCTACGAAAGACAGGGCTTGTTCATCGGTCAGGCGCAGCGGTGAGGGTAGCGTCAGGCGGCTGTCGCTGCGCCAGCTGTATCCGCCCGGCACCGGCATCAACCCGCGTTGAGCCAACAACTGCGCCGCTTCGCGGCTGACGGCGACCATACCTTTCATGCGCGCTTCGACGCCACGGTCGAAGGTTTTGTGCACCGACTTGCGTTTGTGGTTCAGCTGGAGTTGGGCTTGCAGCGCCTGCCCCATGCGCTCAGCGGTGTTGTGTTGAGTTCCGGTGTGCGGCATCACACCATCAATGAGCGCCAGATGCGTGACACGCTCAGGGCACGAACCGGCCACCACCACCGAAATAATCGCCCCCAAGGAGTGGCCCAAAAGCGCAAAACGCTCCCAGCCCAGCTGTTCGGCCACGCTCAATACATCGAAAGCATAATCCCACAGGGAGTAACTGGCCCCAGGTGGCCTGTGGGCGGAATGGCCATGCCCGGCCAGATCCAGCGCCACAATACGCAATCCGTGTAGCTTTGGCGCCAATCGCGCAAAGCTGTTGGCATTGTCCAGCCAGCCATGCAGCGCAATGACCGGAATGCCGTCTTCGGGCCCGAACACATGCGCCGCCAGTTCAATATGCGGCAGGCTCAGACGGATCTCTTCAACCACGGGACTCATGCGTACACTCTCAAAGGCCGGAATTACGGGCTTGCCAGCGGCTAAAAATCATCTTCAACAAGCGGGCAGTATCGTGCGGCTGCTCAAGCGGGAACATATGCCCGCCCGGCACGCTCAAGGCTTCACCAAGCGGCAAGCGCGCTACGGCGTTGGCATGATGGCGCATAACCACCCGGCTGTCGCGCCCACGCACCACCGTGAGCGGTACCTGCAATTGCGTGACCAGACCCGGGCTGGTGTGGGGCACGCTGCGGTAGATATCGATCTCCGTGGCGGGATCAAAGCTCAGGCACAAGCGGTCATCCATCGTCTGTAAACCATGCTCCAGATAGGCGTCGAAACACTCCGGATCGAAGCTGCGAAACAGCGATTTCCCGGCGAAGTACGCGCGCGCAGCCTCGCGGTCAGTGAACTCTTCACGACGGCCCAAGGTACGCCCGGCAGGCGTCAGGCGATCAATCAGGCCAAAGCGTTTGGCGGCGCGAATCACCCACTGATCCGTACGCGTCAAGACCGGCGAATCAAGCATTACCACGCCTTTGTAGAGCTGCGGGCAACGGATGGCCGCATGTAAGTGCAACATGCCGCCCAATGAGTGGCCCACCCCCAGCACCGGGCCCTCCTGCTGCTCAAGGTGGTAGATCAGTTCGTCGACCAGGTTGCGCCAGTTGTTGTCAACCGGGAAACGCGGGTCGTGCCCGTGCTGGGGCAGGTGCGCCACACGATAGTCAGGCGCCAGGGCAGCAAACAATTTGCCGTACGTGCCCGAGGGAAAGCCATTGGCATGGGCGAAGAAAATCTGCCGGGACATATAAGGCATCCAAACTAGGAATTAGCCTTATTGTCTGTAGGAAAATTCTTAACAGCAACGACCGTATGCGCCATCAATGACGCCACTACGGCCATCGCCTGGCCGATTACTCCGCGAGCGGGGGTGTTTGACCCAGGGGTACAACCGCAATTGTCAGCCGGGAAATGCAGTTGAGTTTGCCACTGTCATCGGTCAGACGGATATCCCAGACATGGGTCGTTCGACCGATATGCACAGGCCGTGCGACCGCGCTCACTCGCCCGCTGCGCACACCGCGCAGGTGGTTGGCGTTGACTTCAAGTCCTACGCAGTAAAACTTTTTTGGGTCGATGCACATATAGCTGGCCATCGACCCCAGGGTTTCAGCCAATACCACCGATGCCCCACCGTGCAGCAGGCCAAACGGTTGATGGGTGCGATGATCGACCACCATGCTCGCGGTGATGGAGTTGTCATCGAACGCATCGAAGGTGATATCCAGCACCTCACAAATGGAGTTTTTGCGAAGTGCATTGAGATGTGCCAGATCTGGCGGGGTTGTCCACACGCTCATTGCTCAGTCCTTGATCGGTGAGAGGCATACAGTCTTGCCACAAAATATGTCGAGGGCGCAACTGTGCCGCTTGCCGGGGCCGGTTCAGGGCAATCAACGCAGAACGTATTTGAATGGGGCTCGTCAGCGATGCGACGTGCTGCGCTTACGGGTGCCACACATGCAGCAAGCGCAGGCTGCCAGCGAGCGGCCACTCACCTTCGAGCTCTGCCAGGCTGGCGGTGTGCATAGGTTGAGGCTGCCGACAGTGGCCATGCTGCAACAGACTGATCAGGTCACCTACTAAGGGTTGATGGCTGACCAACAGCACATTACCGGCATCCGGCAGTTGGCTGACGGCGAACTTGGGATCACTTTCAGGGGTTAGCCACGTCACGGTTTTCAGAGCCGCAGAAAAGCCCAGCGCGTCGCGCACGAGGGCGGCCGTCTGCTGAGCCCGGACATACGGACTGGCCAGGATGCAATCCAGCGGTTGGCCTATCAAGTGGGCCGCGCTGCGCACTACCTGCTGACGCCCAAGCTCGGTGAGCTTGCGCTCCGCATCACGGGGGGCGTGCGGTTGCGCTTCACCATGACGCAAAATCCACAGCTTCATGGCTGCTTGGTCTGCGACGCAGGCTCGGCATACGGCGCTTCACCTTCTGGCGCTCGGGATGCAGGCCAGTCAGCAAAAGGCCAAGGCTTTTGCTCAGTATGAAAACTGCCAAAGCGGCCGATTTGCGCCAAATACTGACTCAACGTGTCACCGAAATTCATCAGACCGCCGTTGGGTGCGCCATACACCAGCCGATAAATCAGCTGCACCAGTACCAGGCCGCCCAGTACTAACTGCGCAACTTGCCAAACCAGCAGAAAAACCAGCATCCACAGCACACGCAACACTATGGATTCGTACTTGGGGGCATTCGGATTGTCATTCATGGGCTGCTCCTGTCGAGCTCAGTTGAAACCACTGGTGGAAATAAAATCGACGTCTGTCTTGGGCTCGGCCCGCATTAGCACTTCAATCACCTGATTGAGGGTACGCCCTTCAAACAGGATGGCATGCAGACCCGCCACCAACGGCATATAGACATTCAGCTCTTGGGCCTTGGCCTTGAGCACTTTCAGCGTGTTGACGCCTTCCGCCACTTCCCCAAGGCGCGAGACCGCCTCGTCCAGGCTCAGGCCTTCACCCAGGGCGAACCCCACTTGATAGTTACGGCTTTTAGGGGAAGAACAGGTCACGATCAAATCGCCTACCCCGGCCAATCCCAGGAATGTCATCGGGTTGGCGCCTTGACTGACAGCAAATCGCGTCATTTCTGCCAAGGCACGGGTAATCAACATGCTTTTGGTGTTTTCCCCCATGCCAAGGGCTACCGCCATGCCGGCAATAATTGCATAGACGTTTTTAAGCGCCCCACCCAGCTCTACGCCAAAGCGGTCGGCACTGGCGTATACGCGAAACGTGCGACCGTGCAAAACCGCTTGAACCTGCGTACACAGGGCTTCATCAGCACTGGCAACGACCGTGGCCGTGAGCGCATGCTCCGCGACTTCGCGCGCCAGGTTAGGCCCCGACAACACGCCAATCCGGGCTTGCGGGGCGATCTCCTCAAGGATTTCGCTCATCAGCTTGAAGCTGTGGGCTTCAATGCCCTTGGTCAGGCTGACCAGCATCTTGCCACTCAAGCGATCGGCATGCGCTGACAGCACAGTACGCAACGCGCTGGAAGGCAAGGCGACAAAACACAATTCACATGCGTCGAGGGTGGCTTGCAAGTCAGTGACCGGATCAACGCCGGGATGAATCTTGATGCCTTTAAGGTAACGAGGGTTCTCACGGTTAAGCCGAATCGCCTCGGCCTGCACCGGGTCGCGCATCCATTGACGTACCGGGTGACCGTTTTCCGCCAGCAGGTTGGCCACCGCGGTGCCAAAACTCCCGCCCCCCAAGACCGCAATAGCGCGCTGTTCAGTCATAGCAATCCCGTTATCCATCTAGCCGTGGCAATGGCGGCATTATACGGAGCACATCCGCTGCGACCAGTCCCCCCTGCAGCGACCAGGCGCGTCTGTTCCCTCAGAAAGTGCAGGGTTTTGACTGGAAAACTGATTCAGCTCGGTTAACATGCCGCCCATTCATTCACACACGAGGCAGCCTGGCTGTACACATGCATGACTGACTGCACGTCACGGCTGATCTCGGCACCCTGGCGCCGGCTTACGGAACCTCACACTCATGGCTGACCGACGCCGCTGGGATATTCACGCCCGCACCCAAATGATGAGTTTGGGCCCCGCCCTGCTACTGACGTTGCTGCTCATCAGCTTTTTTACCTTCGTGCGCCTGCAGGACTTGCGTCAAGAGCTCAACCACACAGGCCAGCTGATTGCCAACCAACTGGCCCCCGCCACTGAGTTCGGGGTGATTTCCGGCAACACGCATGTGCTGGAAACCTTGATGAAAGCCTCGTTGAACACACCGCACGTGCAATTCGTCCAGGTTCAGGATCGGGGCAACAACGTATTGGTGCATGCAGAGCAACCGTTGAATGAAACAGGGCGCAGCAACGATGTGGAAGTGTTTCAGGCGCCTGTCAGGGTGCAGAGCATTTCAGGAAAGCCCGATAACGATCCCATGACACCTGCGACCGAGGATTATCTGGGGCGGGTGTTGGTCGGCATGTCCAGTGATGCCTTCAACCAGCGCCAGCAGGACATCCTGTTAAAAGCCATGATACTTGCGCTGTTTGCCTTGGGCTTTACCTACTTACTGGCCCGGCGCCTGGCTTCCAACCTCTCCCGCCCCATCAGCGACATGAGCGATGCGGTGAAGGCTATTCAACAGGGCCATTTCAACACGCCTTTACCGGTGGTTGACGATGGGGAACTCGGCAGCCTGGCCCGGCACATCAATAACCTGGCAGAAGGTCTGGCACAGGCCAGCCGTGAACAGCAGACAGCGATTGCCCAGTTGATACAGACCCGCGAGGAAGCAGAGCGCGCCAACAGCGCAAAAACCGACTTTCTGGCCATGATGAGCCATGAGTTACGGACCCCGATGAACGGTGTTCTGGGGATGCTGCAATTGCTCGAAACCACCCACATGACAGACGAACAGGCCGAGTACGCCGCCCTGGCATCGGAGTCCACGGAACACTTGCTCAAAGTGATCAATGACATCCTCGATTTCTCCAGAATCGAGCGTTCAACCCTGGAGCTGGAGCAAATCCCGTTCAACCTTGCCGAGCTGGTGGGCAATTGCGCGCAAGCTTTTCAGCACAGTGCCGTACAGCGGGGCTTGAAACTGAACTTGAACATGGCGGACGGTCTGCAGGACCTGCATGTACTGGGCGACCCAACCCGGATTCGTCAGATACTGGTGAACCTGATCGGCAACGCACTGAAGTTCACCGAGCAGGGTCAAGTCAGCATCGAGCCTGCCTGGCAACCGCTGGATCATGAACTCATCTGGTTCACTTGCACGGTACGCGACAGCGGGATCGGGATCGGCGCAGACAAACTTGAGTCGATGTTCAAGGCTTTCCAGCAAGCCGACAGTTCGATTTCACGACGTTACGGTGGCACCGGGCTTGGCTTGCCCATCGCTCGCACCCTGGCGGAACGCATGGGCGGTCGCTTGCTTGCCCAGAGCGAAGAAGCTCACGGCTCAGTCTTCACCCTGGAAATCCCCCTGGAATTGCACCAGCGCATTGCCATTAACCAAAGGCCGACGATGACTGCGGACAGCGCATGCATTAAAGGACGCAAGGTACTGCTGGTGGAAGACAACCCGGTCAACCAGACCGTTATCGAAGCCATGCTTAGCAGCCTGGGGTATGAAGTGAGCATGGTCAGTGACGGTGCTCAGGCCATCCATCGGGCCAACACTGAAGCGTTTACTGCAATCCTGATGGACTGCAGGCTGCCGGTCATTGACGGTTATGAGGCGACCCGACAGATCCGCCAATTGGCGGGTTGCAGGGACGTGCCTATTATCGCGTTGACTGCCAACGCGTTGCAGGGCGACCGCGAAGCGTGCCTGCAAGCCGGAATGAACGATTACCTGGCCAAGCCGTTCAAACGCACTGATCTGGAACAAATACTGCTGCGCTGGGTCCAGTAACTTATGGCTATTAGCCTACCTGCGACTGGCGTAAAACCTAAAAGTGCGGCAGTCTTAGGCACCCGATTGGGGCCCTGAACCGGCCTGAATTTAAATTTCAGTGAACAAGTGTACATTTGTGCCCTTGGCGCTGTGACTTTCACTACTACGCAATAGTCTATGTGTAGGCTGGCGAACTGAAGCCGATATGTTTCAGTTGGTCGGGAAGATTTGCCCCACCTTGCCGCATGGGATTATTGAGGAGCTCGCATGACCAAACAAAACGCCTTTACTCGGGAAGATCTGCTGCGCTGTAGCCGCGGCGAACTGTTCGGCCCAGGTAACGCGCAACTGCCCGCCCCTAACATGCTGATGGTGGATCGCATCACCCATATCAGTGAAGAGGGTGGCAAGTACGGCAAAGGTGAATTGGTCGCCGAGCTGGATATCACCCCTGACCTGTGGTTCTTCGCCTGTCACTTTGAAGGT
Organism: Pseudomonas sp. WS 5071; assembly: GCF_012985765.1. NCBI lineage: Bacteria > Pseudomonadati > Pseudomonadota > Gammaproteobacteria > Pseudomonadales > Pseudomonadaceae > Pseudomonas > Pseudomonas sp. WS 5071. The sequence goes on from NZ_JAAQWY010000002.1 coordinate 202,104, forward strand.
GATCCGGTGATGCCAGGTTGCCTGGGCCTCGACGCCATGTGGCAACTGGTGGGCTTCTACCTCGGCTGGCAAGGTCTGCCGGGCCGTGGCCGCGCCTTGGGCTCGGGTGAAGTGAAATTCTTCGGTCAGGTACTGCCGACCGCCAAGAAAGTCACTTACAACATCCATATCAAGCGCGTGCTCAAAGGCAAGCTGAACCTGGCCATTGCCGATGGTTCGGTGACCGTTGACGGTCGCGAAATTTACACCGCCGAAGGCCTTCGCGTCGGCGTTTTCACTTCAACTGACAACTTCTAAGGGTTATCCGCATGCGCCGCGTCGTTATCACTGGTCTGGGCATCGTTTCGTGCCTGGGCAATGACAAAGAGACCGTCTCCGCTAACCTGCGTGCAAGTCGCCCTGGCATCCGATTCAACCCGGAATATGCCGAAATGGGTCTGCGTAGCCAGGTTTCCGGCTCCATTGACCTGAACCTCGAAGAACTGATCGATCGCAAGATTTATCGTTTCGTCGGCCACGCAGCTGCTTACGCTTACCTGGCCATGAAAGACGCCATCACTGATTCGGGCCTGACCGAGGAGCAAGTCTCCAACCCGCGTACCGGCCTGATTGCCGGTTCGGGCGGCGCATCGACCCTGAACCAGATGGAAGCGCTCGACATCCTGCGCGAAAAAGGCGTGAAACGTGTTGGCCCATACCGTGTAACGCGGACCATGAGCAGCACCGTATCGGCTTGCCTGGCTACACCGTTCAAGATCAAGGGCCTGAACTACTCCATCGCGTCTGCCTGCGCCACCAGTGCTCATTGCATCGGTACCGCCATGGAACAAATTCAGATGGGCAAGCAAGACATCGTATTTGCCGGCGGTGGTGAAGAAGAGCACTGGAGCCAGTCGTTCCTGTTTGACGCCATGGGCGCCCTCTCCAGCCAGTACAACGACACGCCGGAAAAAGCCTCACGTGCCTACGACGCCAAGCGTGACGGTTTCGTCATTGCCGGTGGTGGTGGCATGGTTGTGGTTGAAGAGTTGGAGCACGCGCTGGCCCGTGGCGCCAAAATCTACGCCGAGATCGTAGGTTACGGTGCAACGTCCGACGGTTACGACATGGTTGCCCCAAGCGGCGAAGGCGCCATTCGCTGCATGCAGATGGCGATGTCTACCGTTGACGCGCCTATCGACTACATCAACACCCACGGCACCTCGACCCCGGTAGGCGACATTGCCGAGATGAAAGGCGTGCGAGAAGTGTTCGGCGAAAACGCGCCAGCCATCAGCTCCACCAAGAGCCTGTCGGGTCACTCCCTGGGCGCCGCAGGCGTTCACGAAGCGATCTACTGCATGCTGATGATGGAAGGCAACTTCATTGCCGGCTCGGCCAACATTGAGGAACTGGACCCGGCGGTCGCTGACATGCCGATCCTGACCAAAACCCGTGAAGATGCAAAAATCGACACTGTCATGAGCAACAGCTTCGGTTTCGGCGGCACCAATGCCACGCTGGTTCTGAAGCGCTGGGCTGGCAAATAAGCTCATCCCTGGCCTCATTAAAAAAGCCCTGACATGCTCAGGGCTTTTTTATGCCCGCTACTTTGCTACATCCGTAGTATTGGAGCGTTGAAAACAGCGCTGCACTAAGTGCCTGTTACCCCTCCACTTGACCACTTCCGATCACGCCCCCTTAACGCCATAAAACAACAGAATCATTTACTGCGGATAGAGCGCCCGTAAGTTCTGATTATTTGAATGCACTGAGTCACATTTAATAACATCGATTTACTGCATTACGGTTCGCATCGACTACGGTTAGTTAATACAGTCCTATTCAACATAAATACTCACGCGCACAAGGAAGAGCGATGAAACCGATCATGACGAACATGACGCAACCGGCGTTACCAGACGCCATCAATGGCGTTAAGAGCACACTCACTATCAAGCTAAAAACAACAGGCGAAAAGGAGCGCATCGGGGCGAGGATTGAAGCGGTCATGCACAACGGCAGTAAAGTTGACTCCATTTTCATGTACAACACGCAATATGGTTACCAACCGCATGCCAATGGTTGTGACGGACATTGGTACTACACACCTACCTACAATTCAGAACATTGGAAGCCCGAGATTTTCGTCACGGTGACACCTCGTGGCTTACCTGCAGACGCAAGCGTGGTAGAGCTGGGTACATTCACGTATTACAGCCCTGAAGGGGTGCCAGGCGTCTCTACCCCATTGAGAGTCAGAGCACCTTTTGATCCCCGGGTAGAACTGAATATGCGAGAAGCGCTGCTGGCCAGTTGGGAAGACTACGCCAGCAAGAGGCGCGTCTACAGCCACAAGATTAGCCTTGACTTACCTGATGAGAATGTCAGCTATTGGCGCGTCTCTTTTACAGTGGCGCCAGGAACAATTCTGTTTAAAAAACCCTGGACAGCTTGCACCCATAATGAAGACACCGGAGAAATTGAACTTACATGGTCCGCCGCCGACCGCAAAACAAGCAGTGAAAGAAGAGAAATCGACTTTCAGTTACTGTCTTCCTCAATAAACTACAATCCCGCGCTGGCAAAACTAAACACTCTCCAAGGTCATTACATCATCGGATGAATGATCCCGCGCCTCGCGGATTGTAAACCAACAGATTGACCCGCATCCGTGAGTGCGCGCCCAGAGGCATCATTGAACTGACACGCATGCTTATGCGCGTTACTTCCATCCAGGCCTCTGGCCGCACTCACTTAAACAATGTTACGCATCTGCGCTAACGGACCCATTCAAGGTTGATGTTTTGGTAAGACCGCCAAAAAATTATCCTTAGCGACGTTGTGAGCGACTTCAACAGGCAGCGCATTTAAAAAGGGATCAAAACTTCGCATTTCCTGACCTAATTTGTCGAAACGTCCCACTACATCGGACCCCAGCATGAAGCGCTCAGGGAAGCGCTCAACTAACGCCACCCACTCCGACCTTGGCTTGCCTTGCTCATCCAGCAAATAAGGCGTGAGCATGCTCCAGGAGAGGTCGACATAAAGGTTGGGGTACGTTGCCAATAGTCGTGTCAGCGTCGGTAATAAAAAATCCATCTGCGTTTGATGCCGATGAATCTCGGCGCTCGTACCGGCGTGTGCCCATATGAAGCGCGTATCCGGATGCTGCCCCAACGGTTCTTCAATTTCTGCCAGGTACAAAGGGTTTTTTTCACGCTTGGAGGTGATATTGGAGTGCACCAAGACGGGCAGGTCATGCTCGGCCGCCAAGGTGTAAATACGCATCATGGCTTCATTATTGGCGCGCGGCGTGTCCCCGGAAATCAATGCCGTCAGGTCGTCGTGGCGGGTGAATACCTCGCCAATGCCCTGCCACAGACCCGGATTGAGGTCGAGCATGCGCTGTATGTGCGCTGCGGAGTTCTTGTCATTCGGATTAAAGCCGGACAGAAATGGGTGAAAATGCCGACGCTGCTCAGCGCTAAGTTGCTTGACCGCCTCGGCAACCCACACATCGGTGGCGCTGTACCAATAGGCGTCAGCGTCATCGCCGGCGTAGTAACGAGGACGCTTGGGCTCGTCTTCATGCCATTTTTTTGCCACTGGAATACCAGAAATCATGACGTGTTCGATGCGATTTTTCTCCATCGCTCGCAGCAGTTCTGGCATGCCTGCGGTTTCCTGGAAAAAATCCACGTAATGCAAATGCGCGTCGCTGTAGGCGTATTCGCGAGCATCCACCGCGGCACTGACCACCAACGCCCCAAAAGCCAAAAACACTGCTGTGAATCTCAATGCGTCATCCTCAATTATTGATACAGGTAGACCCGATCAGGGCCTCAGGGGTTCATGCGACGGTTTTTAAATGGAACGCAGAATTCACCAGATGCTCTATAAAGATCAGGACATTTATTCACTGCCAAGCCGAGGTTTGCCATGACTGTTACCGTTAATACTGTGTCACATGATGGTTTTCGTCACAGCATCAAGATCGATGACTACGAAGTGTTTACCGATGTGCCTAAAAGTGTGGGCGGCGAAGGAAGCGCGCCGTCCCCTCACGATTACTTCGATGCGTCACTGGCCGCCTGCAAAGCGCTGACACTGAAGATGTATGCAAAGAAAGAGGACATTCCGCTGACAGGTGTGACCGTCGAGATCACGCACGATGCGGAACGGGAAAAAAAAGGCCATTACAAGCTGATGGTGAAGTTGACGCTCAAGGGCGTTTTGACGGACGCTCAGCGCAAGCAGCTGTACAGCATTGCAGAGGCATGCCCGGTCCACAAACTGATGACATCCGCTCACATTGATATTGAAACGCACCTGTCTGAAGGCGCGTTCAGCCAGTAAACGGTACGCGCTAACAAGGAGCGTTGGGGTATGCTCAACGCTCCTTGATTGCCGGAGCAGGCTCATGTCTGCGCGTACCGTGATTCGCCCCCGTGCTGAAGAGGTGGAAGGCCAACCTATTCTGCGCCCAATACCCTCTGCCAAATGCCGCAGTGTTGGCCCTTTTGTATTCTTTGATCACATCCTGCACACCCGCTATCTGCCAGGCCGCGGTATGAATATCCGACAGCATCCTCACATCGGTCTGTCGACGTTGACCTATTTGTATCAAGGCCATTTGCAGCACAAGGACAGCTTGGGCTCCGATCAACACGTCGGTCCGGGTGACGTCAGCTGGATGACGGCAGGGGCCGCCATTGCTCACATTGAGCGCACCCCTGAACCCTTTCTGTCTGCCGGCTCTGACATTCATGGGCTGCAAGTGTGGCTTGCGTCTCCCAAAGAGGAGGAACAAGGAGCTGGCCACTATCGCTATCACCCGGCTGATAGCCTGCCTGTGAGCGATTCCCTGGGTGTAAGGATTTGCCTGATCGCAGGTTCCGGGTTTTGCCTGACCTCGCCGGTACCCGTGCTTTCCCCCACGCTCTACGCCGACGTACAAATGCAAACCGCGACCACCCTGGTGATCCCGGCCGAGCATGAAGAGCGTGCGGTGTATGTGCTGGAAGGCGATGCGAAAGCCAATGGCGAGCCGCTGGAAGTGCGCACCCTCAACGTGCTGTCGGCAGGAGAGGACGTGACGTTATGCGCTGACAGCCCCTGTCACGTCGTAATCATCGGCGGCGCGCCACTGGATGGGCCGCGCCGGATGAGCTGGAATTTCGTCGCCAGCGATCAGGCACTCATTGAACGGGCCAGGGCGCGTTGGGCGGCCGGGCAATGGCCAATCGTGCCGGGCGAGATGGGCCGCATCGAATTACCCTGAACCTGAAACCGCTGCCGAAGATAACGAAAGGTGCGTTGTCTTCGGCAGCATCTGTCAATCAAATACGAAACTGCCCTACCAGGTCTCCGAGGCGCTGCCCCAACTGTGCAAGGCTGCGAGTCGTTTGAGCGCTTTGCTGGGTCTCGTCTGCCACGTTATCCACGGCAACAGCAATTTGGTGAACACTGCGATTGATCTCTTCGGCGACCGCTGTCTGTTCTTCTGCTGCACTGGCAATCTGTGCGTTCATTGAGTTGATGGTGCCGATCAATTGCGCCATGGCGTCCAGTGATTCGCCTGCCTGGTTGGCTTGCTCCGAAGTCCCGACACCCGCTTCACTCGATCGACGCATCGCCTGGACGGCCTCATCAGTGCCCTGCTGCAGGCGGTCGATCATGCCTTGAATCTCTTGCGTACTTTGCTGTGTACGGCTGGCCAGCGCCCGCACTTCATCGGCGACTACCGCGAAGCCTCGACCTGCTTCACCCGCACGCGCAGCCTCAATGGCAGCGTTCAAGGCCAGCAAGTTGGTCTGGTCTGCAATCGAGCGGATCACACCCAGCACGCTGACAATAGAGGTTACATCCTGCTGCAAACTGTCCAGCGAAGACCCACTGCTGCGGATATCGCTGACCAACGCATGAATCTGCTGAATGCTGCCATCGACAACACGCTTGGCCATTTGGCCTTCTTCATCGGTTTTCTGTGCCGCTACGGAAGCGCCCTGAGCGCTGCGTGCCACTTCTTGGGCTGCCGAGGACATTTCATTGATGGCGGTGGCCACTTGATCCGTTTCGTGACGCTGACGCTCCATCGCCTGCTCAGACCGGTGGGCCTGCTCAGAGACTTGCCCGACCAGCGCTGTCAATTGAAATGTCATGTCAGTGATTTGGCGAACCATTGCGTGAATTTTATCCACGAAGCGGTTGAAGGAACTGGCCAATTCGCCGAGCTCGTCCTGGCTGGTGATTGCCAGACGGTGGGTCAAGTCACCCTCTCCGGCTGCAATGTCGTCCAGGTTGGCTTTCATCAGGTGCAACGGTCGCAGGATGGTGTTGGCTACGAGCATGCCAATCACCGCGATCACCAGCAGGACGACAACGGTGATGGCCACGGTGCTAAGGATCATGCCCCGCATGCGTTCTTTGACACCCGCCTCGACCTCTGCAACCTGCGCTTCGATGCCATCCAGATTAACAACGGTACCTATCACCATGTCCCATTTGGGCAAGTATTCGGTATAGCCCAGCTTGGGTACCAGTACGTGCTCGTTCCCCGGCAATGATGAGCTGTATTGGGCATAGTGGCTGCCATCCTTGGCCACGCGTACCAACTCGCGGTTGGTGTACACGCCATTCGGGTCGCGGTTGTCCTGAAAGTTTTTGCCGACGCCTTCCGGGCTATTGCCCTTGAACAGGCGCACCGTCTGCGAGTCGTAGCCGAAAAAGTACCCATCAGTGCCATAGGTAATGTTGGAAAGTAACTTGATCACCTGCGCCCGTGCCGCCTCATCCCCGGGTTGCGCCGCATCGTAGAGGGGCTTGATCGCGCTCATCGCCACTTCCACGTAGCTTTGCAAGGTGGCCTTGGCATCATTGAGCAGGCGTTGCCGGGTTTCCTCAACTTCCTTGTCGGCCTGGTCCTGCAAAATCCAGACAGTCGTCAGGCTGATGACCAGGGCAAACAACAAGACCGGCAACACCGCGAGGGACAATACTTTTGCCTTCAGGCTCAGGCGCATGGCTTTTACTCTATTTAGGGACTACGTACTGCGTTAACGGCCTGAAACGCTCAAAGTTAAGACCCGCCACACAACTTGTTTATTCAGGTACTTCGGGCAAGCGGTTTACAGCGTCATCGCCGCCACCCAGCCGAACGCCAATAGCGGCAGGTTGTAATGCAGGAAGGTGGGCACCACGGTATCCCAAATATGGTGATGCTGGCCGTCAACGTTCAGACCGGAGGTCGGGCCGAGGGTTGAGTCCGAAGCAGGCGAACCGGCATCCCCCAATGCGCCAGCAGTACCGACGATGCAAACGATGGCCATTGGGCTGAAGCCCAGTTGCACGCACAAGGGAACAAAAATTGCTGCCAGGATGGGCACTGTCGAGAAGGACGAACCGATACCCATGGTCACCAGCAAGCCGACCAGCAGCATCAGCAGTGCGCCGATGCCTTTACTGTGGTTGATCCAGCCAGCAGAAGCTTCGACCAGCGATTTCACTTCACCGGTGGCTTTCATCACTTCGGCAAAACCCGAGGCGGCGATCATGATGAAGCCGATCATGGCCATCATTTTCATACCTTCAGTAAACAGATCGTCGGTTTCACGCCAGCGCACAATGCCCGAAGCTGAAAAGATCAGGAAGCCGATCAGGGCGCCAATAATCATCGAGCCCAGCCACAACTGCACAATGAATGCCGCCGCAATGGCACCCCCGGCAACCAACAGGGTGCGCGGGTTGTAGCGAATGGCAACTTGCTCGACCTGCTCGATTTTCGACAAGTCGTACTCACGCTTTTTGCGATAGCTGATGAACACGGCGACCAATAAACCGAACAACATGCCCAATGCCGGAATGGCCATCGCATGGGTGACATTGACCTGACTGACGTCTACGCCACCTTTGCTGACGTTAGCCAGCAAGATCTGGTTGAGAAAGATGTTGCCAAAGCCCACGGGCAAAAAAATGTACGGCGTGATCAAACCAAACGTCATGACGCAGGCGATCAGACGACGGTCGATTTTCAATTTGGTCAGGACATACAGCAGCGGCGGAACCAGCAAAGGAATAAACGCAATGTGGATCGGCAAGATGTTCTGCGAGGAGATGGCCACCACCAGTAACAGGACGATCAATAGCCACTTCACCCGATTCCCGCCAACGGCCTGTTGCGTGTTCACCAGTGTCAGTGCCTTGTCAGCCAAGGCATGTGCCAGGCCCGATTTAGCAATGGCGACAGCGAACGCCCCCAGCATCGCGTACGAAAGCGCGACCTGCGCGCCACCGCCCAGCCCGTTGTTGAACGCATTCAGGGTGGCTTCGACACCCAACCCGCCCACCAGCCCGCCAACGACAGCACCGACGATCAGGGCGATGACCACATGCACACGGGACAGACTGAGCACCAACATGATGCCGACCGCGGCAACAACTGCATTTATCATTACAACCTCATGGCACACACGACGGAAAAACACCGTCATGCAGATGATTCCGGGCAAAAGACTGCTGTTCCAGTCGCCGGATTTGGAAAGGAGGATTTATTTGAGGGCGCACACTTTGCAGCAGCTTCGCCGCCTTGTCAAAGCGCGTGCCATGCGTCGTGCTCAAACCCCATCCATCCGGCTTTAACCCTAATAAATACAGGGCCAAATCAAATTTTAAAAAGCCTGATTTCAGGTTTCAACGGTAAAGAAATGCGTCTGTCGGCCGCTAACAGACAAAGCCTCTTTTTAGGATGTCTCCATGTCGATCAGACAGCTTTCCATTCAATGGAAAATCACCCTGCTTTCCGGACTTTGTTTATTGGCGATTGTGACGTTGCTGGTGGGCTTGTCCCTTTATCGCATGGAGCACAACTCGGAGCTGGTTAAAGCCTCCAGCACCCAGATGCTTAATGAGTCTGCCCAGGCCCGAATCGAATCTCAGGGCGAAGCTCAAGCGTTGGCCATCAGTCGTCAGTTCATGGATGCGTACCAATATGGAAATGGCTTCGCCCGACAGGTTCTTTTTCTGCGTGAGCAATCGGAAAAGCGTTTCCTGGATGCTTTTGATTTGCGTGAAGACCTGACCCGTCAGGTCAAGGCGGCCTTGCAGGCAAATCCGGACCTGCTCGGATTGTCTTTGGTGTTTGAAGCCAACGCACTGGATGGAAAGGACCCACTGTTTGATCATCAGAAAGAACTGGGCAGTAACGACAAGGGCCGTTTTGCCCTGTATTGGTCGCAACCGACGCCGGGCAAGCTGACGTCGATGGCGCTTCCGGAAAGTGATATGGCCGATACCACTACCGGTCCAAGCGGACAGGCCAATAACACGTGGTTCACATGCCCGCGCAAGACGCTAAAACCGTGCATCATTGAGCCCTATTTTTATGAAATAGACGGGCAAAACGTGCTGCTGACCAGCATTGTGTTTCCGCTCATGGTAAACGGCAAAGTGATTGCGTCACTGTCGGTGGATATCAACCTCAATAGCTTGCAAGCCCTTAGCCAGGAGGCCAGCCAGAAACTCTATGGCGGCCAGACCCATGTCGGGATTATCAGCTCGGTCGGCCTGCTGGCTGGCTACAGTGCCGATGCCAGCAAACTCAGTCAGCGTCTGGACGCCGTCGACAGCAATGATGGCGCACAGCTCCTACAAATGATGGCCACAGGTGGGCAAGCCCAAAGCATACGGGATCATGGCCGGCTGAAAGTACTCACGCCTTTCTACCCGATTCCGGGGAGCCAGCCGTGGGGCGTTTTACTGGATGTACCTGAAAAAGTTCTGGTCGGTCCTGCCGAGACCCTGCAAGCCGAACTTGATGAACGCAACAATGCCGGGGCATTGATGGAGTTAAGCCTGGGCTTGCTCGCAGCGGTGATAGGCCTGGTGCTTGTCTGGTTGATGGCTCGCAGCGTAACTCGCCCGATCCTTGGCGTAGCAAATATGCTGGAGGATATTGCCAGTGGCGAGGGCGATCTGACGCGGCGCCTGACGTACGATAAAAAAGATGAGCTAGGCCAGTTAGCCGGCTGGTTTAACCGCTTTCTGGAGAAATTACAGCCGATCATCGCCGAGGTTAAACGCTCCGTACAGGATGCGCGCAGTACGGCTGATCAGTCGGCGGCGATTGCCACGCAGACCAGCGCTGGCATGGAACAGCAATACCGTCAGGTCGATCAGGCCGCCACGGCATCCCACGAAATGAGCGCCACTGCACAAGACGTCGCCCGCAGCGCTGCTCAGGCCGCGCAAGCTGCACGTGAGGCGGATCAGGCAACCCGTGAAGGTCTGACCATCATTGATCGCACCACCCGCAGCATCGATCACTTGGCTGCAGACATGAGCGAGGCCATGACCCAAGTGGAGGGACTGGCCGCCAACAGTGAAAAAATCGGATCGGTACTTGAAGTGATTCGCGCGATTGCCGAACAAACCAACCTGCTCGCGCTGAACGCTGCTATTGAGGCGGCCCGCGCAGGCGAAGCAGGCCGCGGGTTTGCAGTAGTGGCTGATGAGGTACGCAACCTGGCTCGTCGCACGCAGGAATCGGTCGAGGAAACCCGTCAGGTCATTGAGCACTTGCAAGCTGGCACGCAGGTGGTGGTGAGTTCGATGAGCAATAGCCATCGTCAAGCGCAAGGCAGTGTTGAACAGGTCGGACAAGCCGTGACTGCACTGCAGCAAATCGGCAATGCTGTGACAGTCATTACTGACATGAATTTGCAGATTGCCAGTGCGGCGGAAGAACAGAGCGCGGTCGCGGAAGAGATCAACAACAATGTGTCGACTATTCGTGACGTGACCGAGTCATTGTCTGAACAGGCAAACGAATCGGCGCGGGTCAGTCAGTCGCTTAACGAACTGGCCAATCAACAACAGACACTCATGGATCAGTTCAGGGTCTGATTGTGCAAAGGCGACGACATGCCTCAGGCTGTCGTCGCCCCGTTTGCACGCTGCACCAGTTGGATGGTGACCAATAAACCGCCCCACTCACCTGTCGTCAATTGCATGCTCCCGCCCCATGCGTCGACGATGTCGCGCACGATCCCTAACCCAAGGCCATGGCCAGCCGTCTGCTCGTCGAGACGCGTACCGCGACTGAACACTTGATCGCGCTCTGCCTCCGGGATGCCTGGACCGTCGTCCTGCACTTCGATGTCATACCCGGCAGTCGTTTGCCGTAGACGCAGCTCGACGCGTGCATCCGCCCATTTGCAAGCGTTGTCCAACAAGTTGCCCAATAACTCAAGCATGTCTTCGCGATCCCAGGGCAAATGCAGGTTCGGCGGTGAGTCAAAGGTAATCGCCAGATGCTGGCCGTGAATCATGCTTAAAGTGGCGAGCAACGCAGGTAATTCAGCGTCGGCATCAAACTGGGCACCCGGTAAGGCATCTCCTGCGAGCCGTGCCCGATTAAGCTCACGATTCATGCGCTGCTCAATGTGCTCCAGCTGGTCATGTAATGTGCGCTGAATGTCGGGATAAGCTGCGAGGCGTGCGTCGTTGGCAAGGCTCATCAGCACAGCCAAGGGCGTTTTCAGAGCATGCCCCAGATTGCCTAATGCATGACGTGAACGCTTGAGGGTGTCCTCGGTGTGCGCCAGGAGGTGGTTAATTTGTTTGACCAGCGGTTCCAGCTCAAGAGGGACTTGTGTATCCAACTGAGAGCGCTGCCCCTGCTGTAACTGAGCTATTTGTTTACGGGCTATCTCCAGCGGCCGCAGTGCACGTTGTACGGTTACACGTTGCAGCATCAGGATGATTATCAACGCTGCCACGCCCATGGCCAATCCAATGCGCTGTACTTGCCGCAGGCTGGCGCGTATGGGCGAGTAATCTTGGGCAACCGTGATGGAAACCACCTGCCCTAAACGTTTGTAGTCACTGCGCAGCACGAGCAACATCTGGCCTTCAGGGCCCGGCTGAAGTGTGCCGCTCAAGCCAGGCTGGGCTGTTTTTGGCAGTTGACTGTCCCAGAGGGATCGAGATCTCCAGTGAGTATCACCAAACTCAATACTGAAGTAATGCCCGGAAAACGGACGCTGATAAGCAGGTGCAAGACGTCGCTCGTCCAGCTGTAATCCTTGAGGCCCCCGGCTTAATGCAATCAACAGGTTTTCACTGTCATTTTGCAAACCTGATTCCAGGTAACGCTGCAAACCGGTTTCAAATAACCACAGGCTAACTTGCCCCACCACAAGGCCCGCTACCAGCAACACACTGACAAGCCCAAGGCTAAGCCTGCGCTGGATCGACCTCATGGGGTGATTGATCCAAATATGTATCCTTGCCCGCGGCGAGTTTCAATCACATCGCGCCCCAACTTGCGGCGCAGATGGTTTACATGCACTTCCAATACATTGGAGTCACGTTCTGTCTCACCATCATAGAGGTGCTCCGAAAGATGGCTTTTAGAGAGGATTTGTTGGGGATGCAACATGAAGTACCGCAACAATCGGAACTCGGCAGAAGTCAGTTGAATATCGACCCCGTCCCGGGTGACACATTGACGCCCTTCATCCAACTGCAGGCCTGCAGAGGTTAAAAGCGGTTGATTGGCATGGCCATGAGACCTGCGTAACAGCGCTTGCACGCGCAATTGCAGTTCTTCTGGATGGAACGGCTTGGTCAGATAATCATCAGCTCCCGCCTTTAGGCCCTCAATTCGTTCCGCCCACGAACTGCGCGCTGTGAGTATCAACACTGGCGTAGTCACCCCACCTGCGCGCCACTTCTGCAGAACGTCGATACCTGGAAGGCCTGGTAACCCCAAGTCAAGAATGATCAGATCATACGGTTCGCTTTGCCCCGAATGGAGAGCATCACGCCCGTCTGTAAGCCAGTCAACGGCATACCCTTGACGGGTCAGGGCAGCAATTAACTCATCAGCCAATGGCACATGATCTTCAACCAGCAACAAACGCATTAGTCGTCTTCCTTATCTTCGAACAATTCACCTTTACGGGCATCGAACTTGAGTTCTCGCACAACGCCTTGCGTGGTCAACAATTCGATTTCATACACATAACGACCGTGTTTTTTTTCCAGCTCGACTTCCAATAATCGAGAACCCGGATAACGCTTAAGGGCTCTGTCTACCAACTGTTCAAACGGCAAAATAATCCCTTTTTGACGCAGACGCAGCGCTTCATCCTGCCCCAAATCCCGCGCCATAGCCTGCGAGCAAAAAGCACAAAGCATAAAAACCAGCAGACTTATAGCGCGCCCGCTCATGTACATGGAATCTCCTGTTGTCCAGCGCAGAGGATGGTGTTCCATGCTGGAGGTGTTAACTCTACGGGTCATGGCTTAACTTAAACTGAAGATGTCAGGCATTTTGTCGCTGATCATACTCCGGTTCCGCGCAGGTTGAGCGCTATACCGGGGTTAACTGTTAGACTCTATTTCTGCTGTCATCACACACGTGAAAGACCCTTTTCTTCAAGAGCTTCGAACATTGTGGAAATTTTCAAAGAGTTTACCTTCGAGTCCGCGCACCGCCTTCCTTTCGTCCCGCAAGGACACAAATGTGGACGCTTGCACGGCCATTCATTCAAAGTAGCAATCCATTTAAGCGGTGAAATAGACGCTTCGACTGGATGGATCCGGGACTTTTCAGAGATCAAAGCAATTTTCAAGCCTCTATATGAACAGCTTGATCATAATTATTTGAATGACATTCCTGGCCTCGAAAATCCAACGAGCGAAGTGCTTGCCAAGTGGATATGGCAGGAGCTAAAACCTTTGCTGCCAGAGCTGTCAGCGATAAGAATTCACGAAACCTGTACCAGCGGCTGCATTTATCGCGGCGAATAATTTCGTAATTAGCGTTTTAGTTTCACCCCAACCTGCGAACAGCATGTCCGCAGGTTTTTTTTGACAAAAAAATCAGCATAAACACTGGTTCTGCGCGCTATGTGGTTGAGATGGCGTGCACGCTCTTTTTCAGCCACAAAAACAAAATCCCTGTCTGCGTGAGCAGACAGGGATTTTGGAATTTAATCTTGACAATGACCTACTCTCACATGGGGAAACCCCACACTACCATCGGCGATGCATCGTTTCACTGCTGAGTTCGGGATGGGATCAGGTGGTTCCAATGCTCTATGGTCGTCAAGAAATTCGGTAGCCAGGTCG
>NZ_JAAQWY010000030.1:0-72698 GCF_012985765.1 Pseudomonas sp. WS 5071
TCTTGACGACCATAGAGCATTGGAACCACCTGATCCCATCCCGAACTCAGCAGTGAAACGATGCATCGCCGATGGTAGTGTGGGGTTTCCCCATGTGAGAGTAGGTCATTGTCAAGATTAAATTCCAGAATCCCTGTCTGCTCACGCAGACAGGGATTTTGTTTTTGTGGCTGAAAAAGAGCGTGCACGCCATCTCTACGCTGGACACTCCTTACCCCGTCCCCGCACGCATTTCAGCGTCTATGCAATTAACAAAGCTCATCCCCTATACACGCTCAAAGGTACGGTTGTTCAGTTAGTGCAACAACGCCATGACGGCCACTTTGCACCTTGCACTGACGTCCCTGCGCAATGGTAAGGTTCGCCTTTGGTTTTTGCCTTCCTCTAAGGATGCCGTCATGCCGGTTGCTACGTCCCTCAATGCGGGTTTTATGGTGGTTCACGGTAACCGTCTTGATGAGCTGCGCAGCTTGGTCGTCAGTTGGATGCGCATGTATCCTTTGGCTCCTTTAGAGAACGAAATTGCTCTTGTCCAAAGCAATGGCATCGCTCAGTGGTTGAAGCTGGCTTTGGCCGAAGATGCACAGGCTGATGATTTGGGCGGCTGCGGCATTGCGGCCGCGATAGATGTTCAACTGCCTGGGACCTTTCTGTGGCAGTTGTATCGACTGGTGCTAGGCAGCGAGGAGATCCCTGCCAAATCGTTGCTCGATAAAGCGCCACTGACCTGGCGACTGATGCGCCTGTTACCCGCACTCATCGACCAACCCCATTTCGAACCTCTGCAGCGTTTTTTGACGCATGACACCGATTTGCGTAAACGCTATCAACTGTCAGAACGCCTGGCAGACCTGTTCGACCAATATCAGGTGTATCGCGCTGACTGGCTGGAAGATTGGGCTGCCGGGCGCCATCAATTACGAAATGCGCGAGGCGAAACGCCGCCCTTGAGCACCGCCAATTGTTGGCAAGCAGAGCTATGGCGCGCCTTGCTACTGGATGTCGGGCAAGAGGGTATGGCTCAAAGCCGTGCCGGTGTTCATCAGCGCTTCATTGAAAAGATACACAGTCTCGAACAAGCGCCACCAGGTCTTCCTGCCAGGGTTATTGTGTTTGGCATTTCTTCACTTCCGGCGCAAGCCCTGGAAGCGCTGGCAGGCCTTGCGCGCTTCAGTCAGGTGTTGCTGTGTGTACATAACCCTTGTCGCCATCATTGGTCTGACATCGTTGCCGACAAAGATCTGCTGCGGCATCAGTACAAACGCCAAGCGCGTAAAGCCGGAATGCCTACCGCGTTGGACGTAGACATCCTACATCAACACGCCCACCCGCTATTGGCAGCGTGGGGCAAACAGGGCCGCGACTACATCAACCTGCTCGACAGCTTTGATGATCCCAACAGCTACCGATCTGCGTTCCGCGATGGCCGCATCGATCTGTTCAGTGAAGTCGCCCCGCTTAACCTGCTCAACCAATTGCAGGACGACATCCTTGAGCTTCGCCCGTTAAGCGAAACCCGTGAGTGTTGGCCTGCAGTGGATTTGGAAAAAGACCAATCCATCCGTTTCCACATTGCGCACAGTGCTCAGCGAGAAGTTGAAATCCTCCACGATCAACTGCTTGCACGTTTTAGCGAAAACCCTGATCTCCATCCACGTGATGTGATTGTGATGGTGCCGGATGTTGACAGTTACGCCCCTCATATTCGCGCCGTCTTCGGGCAAGTCGATCGCGATGACCGTCGCTTCATCCCGTTCACCCTGGCTGACCAAGGCCAGCGTGGGCGTGATCCGCTGTTGATCGCGGTCGAGCATTTGCTAAAACTGCCGGACAGCCGGTTTCCGGTCAGCGAGATTCTTGACCTGCTTGACGTACCCGCCTTGCGCGCGCGTTTCAACGTACAAGAACGCGATTTGCCCACCTTGCACCGATGGATTGAAGGGGCGGGTATTCGCTGGGGATTGAATGCCGAACAGCGCGCAGGTCTTGGCTTGCCGCCGCACCTTGAACAAAACAGTTGGCGTTTTGGTCTGCGCCGCATGCTGCTGGGGTATGCAGTGGGCAGCGGTGAAGGTTGCGACGGCATTGAACCCTATGACGAAATCGGGGGGCTGGATGCGGTCTTGATTGGCCCGCTGGTGGCCCTGTTGGATGCGCTTGAGATTGCACATCAGGAACTGTCGCAACCGGCTATACCGCATCAATGGGGCGAACGCCTACAAGCGTTAATGCAGCTGTTTTTCAAGGCCGAAACCGATCACGACGACTACCTGTTGGCCCAGCTTGAAGCGCTGCGCGAAGGCTGGCTGGAGACCTGCGAACTGGTCGGGCTGCAAGATGCGTTACCCCTGACCGTCGTGCGTGAAGCCTGGCTGACCGGACTCGACCAAGGCAAACTTTCTCAGCGTTTCCTGGCCGGGGCAGTCAACTTCTGCACCTTGATGCCAATGCGGGCCATCCCATTCAAACTCGTCTGTTTGTTGGGGATGAACGATGGCGACTACCCGCGCGCGCAACCGCCGCTGGATTTTGACTTGATGGGCAGCGATTACCGCCCGGGAGACCGCTCTCGCCGGGAAGATGACCGGTACCTACTGCTCGAAGCATTACTTTCTGCCCGCGATCAGCTCTATATCAGTTGGGTAGGACGCAGTATCCGGGATAACAGTGAGCGTCCCGCGTGCGTGTTGATTGGCCAATTGCGTGATCACCTTGCCAGCGGCTGGAAGCTCCCTGAAGGTGAGGATTTGCTGGCAGCCATGACCCAGGAGCATCCGCTTCAGCCCTTCAGCACCCGCTATTTTCATCAAGGCGACCCCAAACTGTTCAGCTATGCCCGTGAGTGGCAGCAGCTTCATGAGCCGCAAAGCGAAGTGCCCGAGCCCATCCGATTGTCGGCGCATGTACAAGAAGAACCGATCAATCTGACTCAGCTGCAAGACTTTTTGCGTAACCCTGTGCGGCACTTCTTCAGCCAGCGTTTGAAGGTTTTCTTTGAAGCCGCTGAAGTGCCATTGGCTGACGAGGAGCCCTTTGTTCTCGATGCATTGGAACGTTACACCCTAAGTGACAGTTTGCTTGAGGCCGCGCTCGCACAACCAGATCAACTCGAAAAAGCGCTGCACGCTCGCGCAACCCGGTTGCAAGGCAGTGGCTTATTGCCCATGGCCGGATTTGGCGAATCACTGCAGCAAGAGCTGATCGAACCGTTGCCTGACGTGTTGCAGCGTTATCAGCAGCTGTTGAGTTTGTGGCCAACACCTCTTAACAGCGCTGTGCCAGTCAGGTTTGAAGAATATGGCCTGGTGCTTGAAGGCTGGTTGGCCAGCCTGCATCAGCGCAGTGACAACGGCTTACTCTCCATTACGACAATTCCTAATAGTATTGGCGCAGTTAAAACCCGCAAATGGCATCGCTTGACGCGCCCGTGGATTAATCACTTGGTGGCCTGTGCTGCGGGTTTAAAGATGTCTACCGCATTGGTAGCTAGCGATGACACCTTGATGCTTGAGCCCCTTGATGCGAAGCAGGCCGCCGAGATCCTTGGCAACGTGCTGATGGCTTGGCAGGCAGGCATGAGCCGCCCGCTACCGGTCGCGGTTAAAACAGCCTTCGCGTGGCTGGGCCAAAACGATCCTGCCAAAGCCGCAGCCGCCGCCCAAAAAACCTATGAAGGCGACGGCCAGACCAGCGAAGGTGAGCGGCGTGAAAGCGCTGCGCTGGTCCGGCAGTTTCCGGACTACGCAGCCTTGATGGCCGCAGAAGAATTTGAAGAGTGGTGCGATGCGCTTTACCGGCCGTTGTTCGACGCGCCTTGGCGCTCCTTGACCGGCGAGGAGACCCGCTAATGAATGAACTCGACCGCCCTTTGGCACTGGCTTTTCCGTTACGCGGCAGTCAACTGATTGAAGCCAGCGCAGGCACAGGCAAAACTTTCACCATCTCTGCGCTGTACCTGCGTCTGATTCTCGGCCACGGTGCTCAGGAAACCGGCTTTGGCCGAGAACTGCTGCCACCGCAAATCCTCGTGGTCACTTTTACCGATGCGGCGACCAAGGAGTTACGCGACCGTATTCGTACGCGTCTTGCTGAAGCAGCGCGCTTCTTTCGCGAAGAAACCGAAGCACCGGATGCACTGGTCGCACAATTGCGCGAAGAGTTCGAACCTGAACAGTGGGCAGGTTGCGCGGGGCGGTTGGACATCGCTGCGCAGTGGATGGATGAAGCGGCCGTATCAACTATTCATAGTTGGTGCCAGCGCATGCTGCGCGAGCACGCGTTTGACAGCGGCAGCCTGTTCACCCAAACCCTTGAGACCGACCACAGCGACTTGCTGGGCGAGGTGCTGCGTGATTATTGGCGACTGTTTTGCTACCCGATGCAGGGCGATCCGCTCAATTGGGTGCGCGCAAATTGGAGCGGTCCGGCAGCCCTGTTGCCACGGGTACGGGCCTTGTTTGGCAATTCGCGGCCAGCAGAAAACCCCGATCAAACGCCATCCGAAATAATTGAGGCGTGCCTGCTCGAGCGGCGTCAGGTGTTAACCGAGTTAAAAGCACCGTGGCTGCAATGGGCCCAAGAGTTGCGCGATATTTGCCTGCAGGGTGTGGCCGATAAAACTGTCGACGGTCGGAAAATGCAGGCGCGTTACTTTGAACCCTGGTTCGAGAAACTTTCCGCTTGGGCGTCAGACGTGTCATTGGAGCAACTGGATCTCGGTACAGGGTTCACACGGCTGACCCCTGAAGGGATGGCTGAAGCCTGGAAAAAGGGTGAGCCGCCCCGGCATCCAGCCCTTGAAGCCATGGGCGAGCTCAAGGCTGCTCTGGATGCGTTGCCAAGTCCTGATGCGGCAGTGCTGGAGCATGCAGCGCGTTGGGTGAGCGAGCGTTTTGAAGAAGAAAAGCGCCGACGTGCCGAGATGGGGTTTGATGACATGCTCATTCGCCTCGACACAGCCTTGCAGGCGCAGGGCGGGGAGCGTCTGGCCATCCTGATTCGTGAGCAATTCCCGGTCGCGCTGATTGACGAATTCCAAGACACCGACCCGGTGCAATATCGCATTTTTGAAACCATTTACCGGATCGAGGCCAACAGCCCGGAGACCGGCCTGTTCCTGATCGGTGACCCGAAACAAGCGATCTACGCGTTCCGCGGTGCAGATATTTACACCTATTTACGTGCCCGCCATGCCACGCGCGGGCGCTTGCATACGCTGGACACCAACTTCCGCTCCAGCCATGCCATGGTCAACGCGGTAAACCATGTTTTCGAGCGAGCGGAACAGCGGGACGCAGGACGTGGGGCATTTCTGTTTCGTGATGGGGATGAAAACCCTGTGCCTTTTGTCTCGGTTAAATCCCAGGGCCGTAAAGAGGTGTTGCTCCAGCAAGGTCAACCCGTCACGGCGATGAACCTGTGGTTGTTGCCATCTGAACAACCTATTTCAGGGGCGGTGTATCGACAGCAAATGGCGGCTGTCTGCGCAGGTCAGATTGTGGAGTTGCTCAATGGAGGGCAACAAGGTCGCTGCGGTTTTGCCAGAGAGGGTGAGGAGCTGCGCGGCGTACTGCCGGCCGACATTGCCATATTGGTGCGCGACGGTAAGGAAGCTCAGGCGGTTCGTGGTGAATTGTCAGCACGAGGGGTACGCAGTGTTTACCTCTCCGACAAGGATTCGGTGTACGCGGCCCAGGAAGCTCATGACGTATTGGCATGGCTCAAAGCGTGTGCCGAACCTGACGTCGAACGTCCTCTGCGCGCAGCGCTTGCCTGCATCACTCTGGACTTGCCGCTGATTGAGTTAGAGCGGCTGAATCAGGACGAATTGGCGTGGGAGTCACGTGTGATGCAATTCCGTGGTTACCGTGAAATCTGGCGCAAACAAGGGGTGTTGGCCATGCTGCGCCGTTTGCTGCACGACTTCAAATTGCCTCAGGCGTTGATGGCGCGCACAGACGGTGAACGCGTTCTGACCAACGTGCTGCACTTGTCGGAATTGCTTCAGCAAGCCTCGGCAGAACTGGATGGCGAGCAAGCGTTGATCCGGCACCTGAGTGAGCACCTTGCGTTGTCCGGACAGACCGGAGAAGAGCAAATCCTGCGCCTTGAGAGCGATGAACAACTGGTCAAAGTAGTGACCATTCACAAATCCAAGGGTTTGGAATACCCACTGGTGTTCCTGCCTTTTATTTGCGCGACCAAGCCTGTGGATGGCAGCCGTTTGCCCTTACATTTCCACGACGCTGAGGGGCACGCGCACGTCAGCCTCAAACCCACGCCCGAGTTGATCGCCCGGGCCGACGATGAGCGCCTGGCCGAAGACCTGCGCTTGCTCTATGTCGCGTTGACGCGTGCGCGGCATGCTTGCTGGCTCGGCGTAGCCGATCTCAAGCGCGGTAACAACAATCGCTCGGTGTTGCATGCTTCGGCTTTGGGGTATTTGCTCGGTGGCGGCGGGTTACTTACCGAATCACCAGACTTGGAACGTTGGCTGGCGGATCTGCAACACGATTGTGCGGCGATTGACTACGCGCCCGTACCGGCCACCAGCGAAGCGCAGTTTTTCCCGCCACTCAATCAGGCGACGCTGCTTAAACCGCGGATCCCTGCACGCCGCGCATCTGAAAACTGGTGGATTGCGTCCTACAGCGCATTGCGTATCGGTGACAGCCTGAGCCCAGCCGAAGCGCCGGAAAGTGCTTTGGCACAAAAGCTTTCGGATGACGAGCGGCTGGATCCGGACGCTCCGCGTGACGTGTTACTCAGTGGTGGAGATATTCACCGTTTTCCTCGTGGGCCGAATCCGGGGACGTTCTTGCACGGCTTGCTCGAATGGGCTGGCGGTGAGGGGTTTAAGGCCCAGCCCTCAAGGGTCGAAGATGCAGTCGCACGCCGTTGCAATCGGCGGGGTTGGGAAGGCTGGATCGATACCCTCGGAGAGTGGCTGGTGCACCTGCAAGATGAACCGTTGCGGCTGAATAATGGCCAGCCGGCTGTCGTCTTGAGCGAGTTGACTCAATATCAGATTGAAATGGAATTCTGGTTCGCCAGTCATAAGGTCGATGTGTTGCAGCTGGATCAATGGGTGCGTCAACACACCCACGGCGGGGCTGCGCGGGCCGCAGCGGAGCCGAGCGTGCTTAACGGGATGTTCAAGGGGTTTATCGACCTGACATTCGAACACGCAGGGCGCTATTACGTGGCCGATTACAAATCCAACTGGCTAGGACCTGACGACTCGGCCTACACCGAGTCGGCCATGACCGCCTCCATTCTGGACAACCGCTACGACCTGCAATACGTGCTTTACCTGTTGGCCCTGCACCGCCAACTCAAGGCGCGCTTGGCGGACTACGACTACGACCGGCACATGGGTGGGGCGTTATATCTGTTTTTACGTGGTACACGTTCTCAAAGTCAGGGCGTTTTTTTCACCCGGCCGCCCAGATATCTGATTGAAAGCCTGGACGTGATGTTCCAGGGCAAGGCACCGCCCACTGCGGTTGAACCCGCATGGGAACAGGGAGTGTTGTTATGAGTCGTTCGTTTGCCGACCTGTTGCCGACGCCATTGACGGCAGAGAGCCTCGCGCTCCTTCAGCCATTAACCCACGCTGAGGATTTATTGCTGCTGCTGGACCGCTGGGTCGAGCGGGGCTGGCTGCGGGCGCTGGATAAAGCGTTTGTCGCTTTTCTGCATGAGCGCGCACCGCACGGCGATCCGCTGGTGTTATTGGCCGCTGCATTGACCAGTCATCAACTTGGGCACGGCCACGTCTGTCTGGACCTGTTCGAAACCCTTCAGGCGCCTGACTTCGCGTTGTCCTTGCCGCCCGAAGGGGATGTGCAGACCGGTGCAATGCTGTTGCCTTCGCAGTTGCTTGAGGCGCTGAAGGGCGAAGCCTGGTGCATGGCGTTACAAACCAGCCCACTGGTCGAATACGCAGGATGTGACTCGGCGGATGCTGCCAGCCGACCATTAGTGTTAAGCGAGCACCGCTTGTACTTGCGGCGTTATTGGGCGTATGAGCGACGTATCGACAACGCGTTGCGTCAACGTCTGACCTTGTCCGAAGTTACGCCTGACGACTTGCCTGCGCGC
Source organism: Pseudomonas sp. WS 5071 (assembly GCF_012985765.1). Lineage (NCBI taxonomy): Bacteria > Pseudomonadati > Pseudomonadota > Gammaproteobacteria > Pseudomonadales > Pseudomonadaceae > Pseudomonas > Pseudomonas sp. WS 5071. The sequence continues at coordinate 8,104 of NZ_JAAQWY010000030.1, forward strand.
TTGAGTGCTTTATTCGGCAGCCCACAGGCGAATGCGCTGATTGACTGGCAAAAGTTGGCGTGTGCGCTGGCGACCCGAAGCGCGTTCAGCATCGTCACTGGCGGCCCCGGTACCGGCAAAACCACCACCGTTGTACGTTTGTTGGCCCTGCTACAGGCTCCCGCCGTGGAAGCCGGTGCGCCTTTGCGTATCCGCCTCGCCGCACCCACGGGGAAAGCGGCGGCGCGATTGACGGAATCCATCAGCCTGCAGGTCAAATCACTGGAAGTGGATGACGTCCTCCGGCAAAAAATCCCTAGTGATGTGACCACTGTTCACCGACTGCTCGGCAGCCGTCCCGGAACGCGACACTTCCGTCATCACGCGGGCAATCGTCTGCCGCTGGACGTACTGGTGGTCGACGAAGCCTCCATGATTGACCTGGAAATGATGGCCAACGTTCTGGATGCGCTCCCTGACCATGCGCGATTGGTACTGCTAGGCGACAAGGATCAATTGGCCTCGGTAGAGGCGGGTGCTGTGCTCGGGGATTTGTGTCGCGATGCCGAAGCCGGTTGGTACACCCCGCAAACCCGCGCATGGCTGGAGCATGTCAGCGGCGAGAATTTGGCCGGCAGTGGTTTGCAGCAGGACCTGGATGGCTCGCATCCGTTGGCCCAACAAGTGGTAATGCTGCGTCATTCACGGCGGTTCGGTGAGGGCAGCGGAATCGGGCAGCTTTCGCGCTTGGTCAATCAGCAGTGTGCACAGGAGGCCCGTGCGCTTTTGTCTTCAGGCGCTTACGCCGACCTGTCAGCGCTGGCGCTCAAGGGAGAGCAGGACAAGCACTTCGAGCGTCTGGTGCTGGAAGGGCGAGGGAGTGAGGCTAAAGGCTATCGTCATTATCTGGAGGTATTGCGCGACCAACGCCCTGCCTCCGGCGCGCCGCTCGAAGACCCTTGCTGGGCAGCGTGGGCGGGCGACGTTTTGGCTGCTTTTGAGGCGTTTCAAGTGCTCTGCGCGGTACGAAAAGGACCTTGGGGCGTTGAGGGGTTGAACGAGCGCATCACCCGCGCGCTATATGCTCGAAAACTGATTGAAAGCGATCAGCACTGGTACGAAGGCCGACCAGTACTGATGACCCGCAACGACTACGGCCTTGGGTTGATGAACGGGGACATTGGCATCGCCCTGAAACTCCCGGAGCGCGACGGCCACACCGAGCGGCACGTGCTGCGCGTGGCTTTTGCGCGTAACGACGGGCAGGGTGGCATCCGCTTTGTATTGCCCAGCCGTCTGAATGACGTGGAAACGGTGTATGCCATGACTGTGCATAAGTCCCAGGGGTCGGAGTTTTCTCACACGGCGCTGGTGCTCCCGGAGGCGCTCAACCCGGTGTTGACCAAAGAGCTGATTTACACAGGCATCACGCGGGCGAAACACTGGTTCAGCTTGGTCGAGCCACGTGCGGGCGTTTTCGAGGGCGCGGTGTTACGCAAAGTGAAGCGCCTCAGTGGGTTGATGTTAGGGCTGGGATAACGCAAGCGTGTGCCTTGTATAGACTGACGGCGTGAGTAAAGGGCTGCGGTGGGGCAGTGGGTGAAACGTGACGTGTATCACAGACGCTACATTGCCTGTGCTATCGTTGCGGCATCATTCCTACAAAGTTCACAGAGTAATCCTGCATGGACGTGGCTGCCTCATCTTCAGAGCAGCGTGGCAGAGGGTGGCAATTCTGGCTCCCACTTTGCCTGTTTCTGATGAGCACTCCCTGCTTTGCCCAACCTGAAACGCCGATCAGTCTGGCTGACCAGCGTGCCAAAGCTGTAACACAAGTCGTTCTCGGCATCCTCAGCTATGCGCGCTGGCCCGTTGAGCCAGCCGAGCTGCGCCTGTGCGTGGTCGGCCCGACCGAATACACCGATGACTTGCTCAAGGGCGCGACCCAATCCACGGGGCGGCCTGTGCAGGTCCAGCGCTTGCTGGCGAGTAACCCCGCCATCGTCAGCGACTGCAACGCACTTTATTTGGGAAAACTCACGGACGAGGAGCGCAGCAATCTGTTCCAACGGCTCAATGGCCAGCCGGTGTTGAGCATCAGTGAACGTGATGATCGTTGCACCGTAGGCACCTTGTTCTGTTTGCGCGTGGGCGATGAACAAGTGGCTTTTGAGGTCAACCTCGACTCCGTGGCCCGTAGCGGCGTGCGCATTCACCCCAGTGTGTTGCAATTGTCGCGTCGACGGGCTGCGCAGCCATGAGTGCGCCGAAAAAGACCCAGCACCGTCGCAGCCTGCGCTCGGTGCTGAGCCGTGGGCATTTGGGGCTGGCGCTGGTGGCCGTGACGATGGCCAGCGTGTCGCTGACCATTTTGGGGGTGATTGCGTTAAAGGTTTACGCGGACCACAACTTGCACCTCATCGGCCGCTCCATCAATTACACCGTAGAGGCTGCGGTGGTTTTCGAGGACAGCGCAGCAGCCACCGAAGCGTTGGCGCTGATCGCGTCGACCGAAGCCGTGGCCGACGCCAAGGTGTTTACGGCTGATGGCGAATTACTGGCGCAGTGGCAACGTCCCGAAACTGACCTGCTGTCCAAAGTCGAAATGCTGCTGGCCAACAGCCTGCTGGCGCAACCCGTTACCTTGCCCATCTTGCACCAGGGGCGCGAAGTCGGCACCGTCACCCTCAGCGGCCACGGCGCCAACATGCTGCGCTTCTTGCTCAGCGGCCTGCTCGGTATTCTGGTGTGCACCATCCTCAGCGCCTGGAGTGCGTTGTTTTTGTCGCGACGCTTGCTCAATGGCATTACCGGGCCACTTCGCCAGTTAGCCCATGTCGCCCACGCAGCGCGTCGAGAAAGGGCCTTTGATCAGCGAGTGCCTGAAGCCAGCATTGAGGAACTGAATAATCTGGGCAACGACTTCAATGCTCTGCTCGACGAGCTGGAGTCATGGCAAACCCACCTGAAAAACGAGAATGAAACCCTTGCCCATCAGGCCAGCCACGACTCTTTGACTGACCTGCCCAATCGCGCCTATTTCGAGGCACGTCTGGCGCGCACTGTGCGCAAACTAAAGAAAGTCGACGAAAAAGCGGCCGTGCTGTTCCTCGACAGCGATCGTTTCAAAGGCATCAATGACACCTATGGTCATGCAGCAGGTGATGCCGTGCTGGTTGCCGTCGCCTCACGCATTCGTGCCCAACTGCGTGAAGACGACCTGGTGGCGCGCCTTGGGGGAGATGAATTCGCGATTTTGCTGACCCCGCTGCACACACCTGAAGATGCGCAACGCATTGCTGACAAGATCATTGCCAGCATGCTGGAACCTATCGACCTACCCGATCAGGTGCGGGTTGTGACCTCGCTCAGTATCGGCATTGCGGTTTACCCCGAACATGGCGCCACCCCGGACTCGCTGCTCAGTGCCGCCGATACGGCGATGTACCGGGCCAAGCGTCTGGACCGGGGCGGACAACACCTTGCGCAAAACGAGCCACTTGCGTCCACCGTCACCCTCAGGAGCTAACACCCCATGCGTGCGTTTACTCAGCGTTACATTCAGTTTTTCGGCTTCGGCCTATTGCTCGCAATGCTGGCGCTGACCGGTTGCCAGACGGCGCCGCAAAAAGGTCTGACCCCGGCGCAAATCGCCGTGCTCAAACAACAGGGCTTTGAACTGACGGAGGAAGGCTGGGCGTTTGGTTTGTCGGGCAAGGTCCTGTTTGGCAGCGACCTTGAAGTGCTCAACGCGCAAAGCCAGGAAATCGTTGAACGTATCGGCAAAGCGCTGCTTGCTGTGGATATTCAGCGCGTGCGGGTAGACGGCCACACGGACGCCTCGGGTCAAGAAGCCTACAACGAACAACTCTCAGTGCGTCGCGCCAACAGTGTGGTCAACGTGTTGGTCCAGGTGGGCATGCGCCCGGAAAATATCCAGGTGCGAGGCCTCGGCAGCCGTGAACTCGTAGCGTCCAATAAAACCCGCGCCGGACGTACTGAAAACCGTCGGGTCGCGATAGTGGTCATCGCGGACTGATCCGATTTCAGGGCGCCACCTGACTCCGAGTTTGTTCGTGATGTCCGCAATCAATTTCTTCAGCGTATTTCGTCAGTCGAGAAACCAAGGGGCATCCAGCACCGGTGGCATTAAGTCAGGGCGAAGCTCCACATTTTCTTTCACGCTCCATTGATTACTCTTTAAATCCCGGCAGTCCTTGAGCCGCGCGCCATTTCTTCACGACGCGTGTTACATCCTCTGCTGATCCGCTGGAGTCAGCTTCAGGATAGTAGATAAGGTCGGTGCCATCTGGATGACCAGTGATCTCGCAGAACTCCTCTAGGAGCACGTCTAATACATCATCCGTTGGTGCTACGTTTTCAGCCAGAATCTTGTGCATGAATGCGATGAATTCGTCTTCGGTAAAGTCGGTGATATCTTTCTTCATTGTCGTGTTATCCGTTCCTGTGGATGTCGATGTGGTGCTTCGGCGTGACGACGTTCAGGTTATCGACATCGTAAACTTTACCGCCCTTGGCTACTTCGTCTGTGTGGTGGAGTTCGAAGGAACTACGTTTTCCTGCACGGTCTCTGTAACGTGCCTTTGGTGCCTTGCCTTCTCGCATTCGGTCAACGCTATTGTCTGTGAATTGCTCCACTAATCCAGTACCTGCGACAGCCTTCCAGAGCGCCCGCCTGAAGCTGTCAAAGCTAGCGAAGCTTTTGCCCCGTAGTTGATCGGCAATCTCTGTTGGTATCGGGGCGCCAAGTCCAGAGGTAGCCCCGGCGAGCCAGATACCCGTCACATCTTTCCCCTGTCCTGTAACGGTACCGGGGTCAAGCCGGACATTCATTACGATGTACAGCGGCTGAATGCCAGAGTCAGCCGGGAATACCAGAATGAAATCTTTGTAAGCGTCCGGGTAGAGCGGACTGACGATAATGTTATCCGCCTGTTCAGTGGGCGGATAAATCCAAATCTGTGGCGCCTGTGGTGCGCCTTCTAACGCTGGAATACCTAAGGTGTCGGATGGGTCAGGCGGCACCCTCGCGGCTTGGATCGTCACGAAAATCTTCGACAGCTACTACGATGTTTCACTTTTCATTCGATAGGCTCAGAACCTAGAGTTTGTAGCTCGCGATTGAGCGGGCTTTTCTTTTTTCTGTCAGTTCTTGAAGCCCGGTAGACTATTCGCACGGCAATAGTTGCCTACGGTGCGTGTTACACCTTCTGCTGAATCATCCTCGCCATCCTCTGGATAGTACAGTAGGTCGCTTCCTGCCGGATGGGGAACAATCTTGTTGAAGTGATCGACAAGCTCGCCCCTTTCGTCCTCGGTGGTTGCGTCTTCAATCGCCTGAATCAGCGACTTGAATTCCTGTTCGGTGTAGTCAGCCAGTTGGCTCTTCAATTCCATTACTCAACTCCCCTGTGAATGTCGATATGGCGTCTAGGGGTGACGACATTGATGTTGTCGGTATCGTATACCGCACCACCATCCTTGATTAGTTCGATGTGGTGCAGCTCGAATGCGATTCGTTTTCCTGCATGTCCAGCCCTCGGGCTGACAGGTGCCAGACCATTTAACATGCCTTTAAGGTTGCGTTCGTTGAATTGCTGACTTAGCTCTGGGTCTTTGGCTACAAGCTCCCAGAAGGTTTTTCGGAAAGTGTCGAAGTCCTTGAATTCCCGTCCCCGCAGTTGGTCTGCGATTTGTGAGGGAACCGGTACACCAAGTCCTACACCAGCACCTGCAAGCCATATTCCTACTACGTCCTGCCCTTGGCCTGTAACAATGCCAGGCTTTCGACGAACGTTCATCACGATGTAAAGCGGCTGCACTCCCGAGTCTGCCGGGAACACAAGGATGAAGTCTTTGTACTCGGGCGGGTAGATCGGGTTGACGATGATGCTATCCGCTTTCTCAGATGGCGGATAAATCCAGATTTGTGGGGCTTGAGGTGCACCCTCTAACGCTGGAATACCTAAGGTGTTGGACGGGTCAGCGGCGGGTGTCCATATCAGGGTTACGCCATCGCCCAAGTCAGCCACTTGCCGGGAGCCTTGGGCAACGAACTGCACCACGGGAATCATTTCCCAGTCGCGGCGCTTCTGGGTGTTGTACCCGTAACCTTTCAAGGTGCCATCGGCCTGCTGCTCAACGTGCAGGCGAACACGTGTACGTCCCTCTTTAAGCGTCTGGAGCTGTTCTTCGGTATATAGGCTGCTGTCGCCCAAGCTGGATGGCCACAGCAATGCAACAACACCCGCCAAAGTACCAGCAGCAACACCCGTGGTGGTCCCGGACGCCACAGCACCAGCCGTACACAAACCACCACAAGACACACCGCCTGCGGTGCCAGTAGCAACGCCCCCTAAGAGAAGTGTTCCCAGTGACGAGGGTACGGAGCCGCTGATTTTCTTAAGGGGAATGTTTCCTTGTGCATCCGTTTCACGGCCGCCCAGCAAGGCAAACTCGCCATATTGGCTAACCGGATCGGTGGGGATGGCTCCGCCGGGACTGATGTAGTTGATGGTCCCGTATGGCAGCGTGCAACTCTTGGCAAAGACGCATCCGCGTGAGGCCACTTCATCCGGCGTCTTGATCGAACGCCTACGTGCGTCAGCTGCCCGCTCGTTCCGTGCATTCGCCGCCAGTGTTCTGTCCCAAGCTGCCTGTGCGGCCTCTGTCGCCTCGGCATGTCGCCTGTTGCCATCTATCCCATTACATCCCAGGGTATTCGGGAAGATATTCTTAACCGCCATAACATTCCCTGCGCAAATTGACGGTCCGTGTTCGCCGCCTAAGTGCGACAGGACGCTACTTCACAGATGTTTGGCTTGTCCGTAGGAAAATTCTCAAAGTTATAAAAAATCGTCAGCGGATGCTTGAATGGGGAGGCACCCTTGAGTGGGGCGGAATGCAAACGTCGGCGTGTTACAAGTCGTTGGAAGTGGCTTGCTAACCCCCGTTAAATGCTTAATCGGCAAACTTCAACGCCCGCGTTTCCCCGAGCAGCAACGGCGCATTCAGCTCAGTCACCTCACGGATGTAATCCCACAGCAGGGTGATCCGCTTCAACTTACGCAGATCCTCGCGGCAGTACATCCAGAACTGGAAGGAACGAAAGGTTAACCCAATGAACACGGGGGCTAACCGCCATGAACATCCTTGCCGAGCATCGTCCTGTCACAAGTGCTGTCACAAGTTTTGCCATTCATCTGAGGCCGACTACCCGGCTCGCCAAGCTCTACCACTATCGCCGCAACGGCATTTACTATCTGCGCCTCCGTGAAACTGGCAGCACCATCCGAACTGCGTCCGTTTCCCTCAAGACCTCTGATAGAAGAGCAGCTATGGACGCTTCACAACGCCTCACAGAAACCCTCAAGGCTTTCCATTTGAATCATCCGCAAGCGACCTGGAGTGAACTTCGCGAACATCTGCTGTGGGTCGCTGAGAACCTGCTGTCGTCGGCTCATGACGTCCATTCGTTGCGCGACTGGGGCGACCTATACGAAGACGTATGGACAAACCTCGCCGAGATAGCCGCTACGATGCCGCTCAGTGTCGATCAGCACGAGCATGTAATGAAGGCAAAGCAGGTGATGACTGCTGCTCAGGCGCGACTACAAGGCGACTCCGTTCCCTTGGTGAACATCATTCGAGACCTTGATGGCGACCAAGGGGAAGCAGGGGAGATTGTCTCCGTGCCTCTATCTGTATTGGCGCCACCGATGACCTTTGACGTCCTCTCGGGGCTCTATTTGGCAGACCGTGGGCAAGACCAGAAGGCATCAACACTGAAGGAAACTAAGCTGTGTCATGGCACGCTCTCCGCTCAATTGGGAGACCTTGATCTACGGAATCACTCAAGGGCTGACCTTGTGGCTCTCCGAGATCGCCTGCATACAACTCGGGCAGCATCCACGGTCAACAAGCTAATTGTGAAGCTCTCTGCTGTGTTCGCTTGGGCTGTCGAGAATGGTCATCTGATCAAAACATATGACAAGAAACTGAAGCTGACCAAGGGCCTTGAATCGACCCGTAAGGCGTTCTCTCAGGCTCAGGTAGCCAAGGTGATGGATTACGCGAGCAACCTCCCAGAGACCTCATGGAAGCGCTGGTTGCTCAGTCTTGGAGTCATCACTGGCGGGCGCCTTAATGAAATCTCCCAGTTGACCACGAGCGACATCAAGACGTTTGAGTCGGGGATTACGGCCATCCATATCAATGAGGTTGGGGAGGGCAAGTCAATCAAGAACAAGCGCAGTGAGCGACTGGTGCCGTTGACCGATGGCGCCTACGGATTCGACGTTGCTGCATTTCTGCGATATGTCGAGACGTGCAAAGACAACCAAGGCGAGTCACTTGCACAAATCGGCTACAAGACAGCAGGGGATTGGGCGAACCGACAGGCGATCCCTGAAGCCCTTGGCGACGATCACAAAGCAGGGCTTACCTATCACTCTCTTCGCCATTCCTTGGCTTCGCTGATGCAGGTGAAGGGCGTTCCTACAGTCTACGCTCAGGCAGTTATGGGGCACGCCTCGGGGACCATTACATTCGACACATATGGATCTGGGGTGCCAGTAGAGGTCATCGCTGGGATGCTCTGTGATTTATTTAGCGGGCGCCTTGAAAGCCGCTGAGGAGCCTGCGGGGACTGCTGAGGAAAGCATTGGGCATTCGTCGGGGGCGATCAGCTATGACTCACATGGGGCTGGGAGAGCCGTATAGGTGGGTGTGCAGATGGCTGAGGCGCGGAAAAAGGCGCTCTGATATCAGGGCGCTCAAATAGTATCTCAAGTGGTGAGCCTGCCAGGTATTGGTAGCAGCACCATTTCCGCCCTGAGCATTTTCTCGGCTTATAGCCCATTGCTTTAAGTAGTCCGAAACTGAGAAGAGTGTCGTCTGTCGGATTTTGGATGAGTAAAAGGCCATCAGTCGACTCCACATTGACATCATGAATGAACGTCACCGACACTCATAGATAATCACCACATCGATAGGGATATCCCGCAATGAAAAAGCGCTCCTTTCTGGTTCCCCTGGCCACTCTGGCCGCAGCTATAGCTACAGAACAGGCTTCCGCCCTAACTACTTATGAGGTTGTCGAGCCCAGCTCGGAAGCCAAGAACACATTTCAAGCTGAAGCTCAAAGCGAGAACCTTTCGGTTCGCGGTGGCAATGATCTGTTCGCCTTTGTTCTCAAGCGCGGGGATCAAGGGCAGATGATGGCTTACCACAGCTCCCATAGCTCCCACTCTTCGCACAGTTCCCATAGCTCCCACTACTCAGGTCGATAATGGATTTCTCTCATAAGCTCGTTTTTGATGAGCGGCTTTATGACGCGCAGGTTTTGCAGAAAGCTGCTTATCGATCGATCAATGCCCTGACGGTTGATATCACACCCGATGGGGGACAGTTTATCTGCGCTTTGTCATCGAATATTGGCGTGGACGAGCCAACCTTTCTGTCTGCCATCCAAGATTTCAAGAAGGATGTGCTCGACTATCAGCTGCGCCACCGATTGGCAGTTGAGACACAGCCGATCAAGAACCTGATCCTCGGACTGGCCTTTTCAAAAACCGGGCTTATTAGTGAGTAAATTCCAAAAGCTGGAGTTCTACGCGCAGCAACGTCCCTACGAGTTGCTGCCCTTTAAGTTCGACCGCCTGAATGACGATGAGTATGTCATTACCAATATGGCAGGCGAATTTCATGTCATACCGGTGCCGATGCTGGAACCGATCATTAGCAAGACGCTTCCGCTCTCATCAGAGCTGATCCCTACGCTTCGGTCCAAGCAGTTCATTCGCTTCACCAATGAGCAAGCACCACTTCAGCTCCTGGCACTCAAGATTCGCACGCGATTGTCCAGGCTGGCCGAGTTCACCAATTTGCATATCTTTGTAGTGACTCTTCGGTGCGACCATAGCTGTCCATATTGCCAGGTTTCAAGGCAGTCGGAGAGCAAAGGCGAATTCGACATGACCACAGAGATGGCAGACAAGTCGCTGGATTTCGTCTTTAGGTCTCCCAATCCAGCCATCAAAATTGAATTTCAGGGTGGCGAGCCGCTGCTGAACTTCGAGATGGTGAGGTACGTTGTTCTTGAGGCCAAAAAACGTAACGTCAAGGAAGGACGTGACCTACAGTTCGTCATTGCGACCACGCTTTCGCTACTGACCGATGACGTGCTCGACTTCTGTAAGCAGCACAACATCGTGCTTTCATCTTCGCTCGACGGGCCAATGGATCTGCATAATGCAAATCGCCCTCGACCAGGCCGAGATAGTCATCAGCGTTTCGAGGAAGGGTTGAAGAAAGCCCGTGCAGCCCTCGGGTATGACCAAGTGTCAGCCCTGATGACAACCACAGATAAGAGTCTGCCACGAGCACGCGACATCATTGATGAATACTTGCGCCTGGGCTTTGATGGCATCTTCCTCCGCACGCTCTCCCCTTACGGCTTTGCGATCAAGACCAAAAAATTCATGTCGTATGACACGGAGCGCTGGCTGGAATTTTACAAGGAGGGCCTTGAGTACATCATTGAGCTAAACAAGTCCGGCATACGATTTGTAGAGCAGTATTCTTCGCTCGTGCTGACAAAAATGCTGACATCAGGGGACCCTGGGTTTGTTGATCTGATGAACCCTGCCGGTGCTGGTATCGCAGCCATCGTGTTCAACTACGACGGATCGGTCTACGCCTCAGATGAAAGCCGTATGCTTGCCGAAATGGGTGATCATACGTTCCGTCTGGGCAACATTATTGAACACTCATATGAGGAGATCATTCTCTCTGATCAGCTTCTGGATGCACTGGAAAACTCTTTCACCTTAAGCGCTCCAATGTGCTCTGACTGTGCATTTGAACCTTACTGTGGAGCGGAGCCCGTCTACCATCACGCCATTCACAAGGACGTGGTAGCAAGAAAGCCTGAGTCCTCTTTCTGCAAGCGAAATATGGCGATTTTCAAGCATCTCATTGAGCTGATGGGAACCGATGAGCAAACAAAACGGATTTTTATGGGTTGGGCCAACCGATGCTGAAACTCGGCGGAAAGATTATCCGCATCCATGCGGTTGATGTTCACAGGGACCTCACTCTGCTCAAGGTGTCGACCAGCCGGAGTTTGCCTGAAGTCTTGCGACGGGAAATAGCCTACTTGGTTTCCGATCAGGAGGTCCCTCGAGGATTCGCGCACTACCTTCTGCTTGAGAAACATCGACAGTTGGTTGAGGTACTGCCTTCCGACTCTGATTACTCGATCCTGCCGAATGACTACAGCTACATCGGTGACGGTGACGTGATCCGGCTTTCAGCAGATCGACAGAGCATTAGCGTGCTATTTCGAGCGTCGTCGCCGCACAACAGCATCCTGGTCACCGAGCAGTGTAATCATTACTGTCTTATGTGTTCACAACCGCCTAAGGCAGCTGATGACTCGTGGATACTTGATGAAATCGAGAGCCTGATTCCACTTATTCCAAAAGATACCCGCGAGCTGGGGTTTACTGGGGGCGAGCCGACAACGAATCGGGAGCGCTTCCTTAAGATCATCAGCCTGACAAAAAGTTATCTGCCGAGAACCGCAATCCATATTCTCTCGAACGGGCGCAGCTTCAAAGACCCAGCGTTCGCTGAAAAGTATGCGCAGATTGAATTGCCCGACGCGATGATCGGAATCCCTGTCTACTCAGACGATCCGACGCTGCATGACTACATCGTCCAGGCCCAAGGCGCATTCGATGAAACCATTCAGGGCATTCTCAATCTGAAGCGCTTAGGCCAGAAGGTTGAAATCCGAGTCGTCATTCACAAGCTATCGGTGCAGCGCCTGCCTGAACTGTGTGAGTTCATCGCACGCAATCTTCTGTTTGTTGACCATGTAGCGCTGATGGGCCTTGAGATGATGGGCTTCACCAGGGCCAATCTTGATGAGCTGTGGATCGACCCAATCGAGTATAAAGACACGCTCAGCAAATCGGTTGGCATTCTGGCCAAGTACGGAATGAATATCTCGGTCTATAACCATCAGCTTTGCTTGGTGAATCCGGACATCCAGCCCTACTACCGCAAATCAATCAGCGACTGGAAGAATGAGTACGCGCCTGAGTGCCAGAGCTGCACAAAACAGCGAGAATGCGGGGGGTTTTTTGCATCAGGTGTTAAATTCGGCTACAGCAAGCACCTAATTCCATTCTGACTTTGGCTCCAAATCTGTCAGCCGCACAACGTCCTCGATGCAAGCAGCTGGCTTACTCGTAGCGTTCGCGCAGGTAATTTTTGGGCATGCTTTGCCGTTGAGAAGAGCAACGGGGCCATTTCCCCAGCCCTGCGCTGACTGCCAGAAAAATCGACCTCGAATAACGCTCGCCACGCGACGATCCTCACCCAGACAATGCCAATGGGTGGGGTTCCAGTTGCATCGAACCTGCGCAATCTGACCGGCTTCGAAAAACCCTCACTATGTCAGTCGTTCCGAGCTTTACCTGACCATCCATCGCGGTCTTTCCTCCGATCACCCGAAAAATCGACCTTCTGTAACGCTCACCACGCGACGATTCCAACTCAGGTAATGCGATTGGATGGGGGGCGCTTGCACCTCTCCTGCGGTCCTCTGCGGGGCTTCCAAAAACCCTCACTGTATCCGGCTGTGCAAAACCCCTCACTATTGCGACAGGCACTCCTGCTTGTCACTCAGCCAGCAATAGGAGGGCCCGCCAATGACCACCGTTTCAAATCGACTCCGCACCACCACCGACACCACCACCAGCCATGAACTGACTTTCGACACCCAGACCGGCGAAGTCCTCGCGAGCCAAAAGGTCAACATAAAGAAGCACACCATCACCACCGATGTGGGCACGCAATGCCGATTCCCAATCGCTGCCCGCACCCCTGAAGGACTCCTTGAGATCCTTTCTGTTCATGACCAGTGGGTCAACAACCTGACCGTCGAGGCTGACAAGCTGTTAGACCTACTCGAAATAGGAGAGATCACAGCGGGCGCTGTTAAGGTATTCCGGCAGATCCTCCTTGGATTGGCTGGTCGGAACATTTGGTTTGGCAAGCTGGCCGACATCGGGACCAAGCGGGAGATCGGAGACTTGACCCGCGCTGACTTAATCCGTGTGACCCGACAAGGGAAGACGCTGCCCACCAAGGTGACTGTGCATCCATGGTACGGCTGGCGCGGCGACCTGATGAGTCGGCAGTCCTATATTGGTGCATGGATCGGCATTGCCAGCGACTGATGTCAAGGTTCCGAAACTGCTACCAACACATGGCTGGAGACCATACCCACTGTGGGGCCTCGAATCTGCCCATATATATAAAAGACCAACTTGGAAGCCCCATGAGGACGTCCGGTAAGAAGGGAGGTTGTGATGAATATCACCTCCTCTCGAAAAGGACATTTTGAAGGAACCTCTCCGCTTCACGTCAACGAGCCCGAGTCTGGGCCGATTGAGACCTCTCGCCCGTCGCTGGGCAAGCGCCAGCTTGATACTGGCAGTCAACCAAACAGAGTCTTTCTGATTGTTCCCTGTGCCACTCGCCAGAACCCTTGTCGTGGGTCTCTGTGCTGGCCCGTGGGAGCGAACTCAGGGAGCAATCAAAAGGAGAACCGACACTATGTTAACCAACACCCAAACTGAGCTGCTGCCTATCGTTATCGAAGGGCACACCTTCAAGCCGAACGCTGAGGGCCAGTGGGACCATAACGAAATCCACCGTGGATTGGGCCTGCCTGAATCCAAACGACCGTCCGAGTGGCGCAACGCTATTGCCGCTGAGTTACGAACCTCCGGAGATTTGCGGAGCTTTGACGGTAGCGGGACCTTTGGCACTGAGGCCGGGACCATAGCCTACGCTATGTGGGTCTCAACCGAGTTCTACCGGATGGTCATACACGCTTTCGTGACCATGCGTAACGACTCCATCCTAAGCGCCCGTATGGCCCTGCTGGCCGCCGCTGAAGCAGACACCAAGCTCGCCAAGGCCGTCCCTAAGGCTGACCTGATCGACACCCGCCTGACTGGCCTCGGGATCACCTGGAGCCAAGCCTGCAAGCTGGCCGGAGTGACCAAGCCTCAACTGGCTAAGCAGTATCTGGTTTACATCGAGCGGTTCATCTCCAAGGATCACCCGACCGAATACCGCAAGATCCTCAAACCGTCCCCAACAGGCTTCTCGCTGGGCTACTTCAAGTCCTGCTCCCTGAGCTTTGGTAATGAAGATGGCTACCGTGTCACCGCCAAAGGTCTTGCATGGCTCCAAGGCAAAGCTCAAGAGATCAATACGGCTATCGCTCAGAGGGCTCGTAGAGAGACTGCTGTGCGCCGCAAGAAGTAACCCCAACAGGAGAACCCAATGGACAAGCTACAGACTGTCCATTTGGTCCTGTGGCTGTGGACGCATAGGCGCCATCGACTACCGTAAGGCCCCCCAATGGGAAAATGCAGAAAATTTGAGAATGACCATCTCATTGAGTAACACCGCGCAGGTTCCCCCGTGTGCCCTCGCGCAGGTGCCCTTGCCCGAATGGGGTCCTTATCGCGCCCATGTGCGTCGCTGCAAGAACCCTTTCGACTGTCACAAGTTCTGTACCAACCCCTGCCACAACTCGTTGCCAAACACCTGCTGACCTCGTTACGATGAGTCTTCCTTTCTTCTTCCAGACTCCTACTCCGCAAACCGAAGCTCCCGTGTCTCGCCCAGCAACAACGGGCCATTCAACTCAGTAACCTCCCTGATGTAATCCCACAACAGGGTGATCCGCTTGAGCTTCCTCAGGTCTTCGCGGCAGTACATCCAGAACTGCCGCGTGAGGTTGATCTCTTGCGGCAATACCGGCAGCAGGCGCGGGTCTTGAGCCGCCAAAAAGCACGGCAGGATCGCCATTGATCGACCTTGCTGCGCCGCGACGTATTGCGCGATCACACTGGTGCTGCGCAGGTTGGCGCTGGCCCCCGGCAGGACATTCGCCAGGTACAACAGCTCTGAACTGAACGCCAGGTCGTCGACATAACTGATAAAGGGATGCTCTGCTAAGTCCGACGGTCGGCGGATCGGCGGGTGAGCGTCGAGGTAGTCCTGGGTCGCATAGAGTTGCAGCCGGTAGTCGCACAATTTGCAACACACATATGGCCCGTGCTCGGGGCGCTCCAAAGCGATCACGATGTCGGCTTCGCGCTTGGACAGGCTGATGAAGTGCGGCAGCGGCAGGATATCGACCGAAATGGCCGGGTAGGCATCAACAAAATGGCTGAGCTGCTGGGTGATGAAAAAGCTGCCGAAGCCCTCTGTGCAACCCATTCGCACATGCCCCGATAACGCCACGCCCGACCCTGACACTTGCTCGCAGGCCATGTGCAGCGTGCTCTCGATTGACTCCGCGTAGCCCAACAGGCGTTGGCCCTCATTGGTCAGGGTGAAGCCGTTAGTGCGCGACTTTTCAAACAGCAACGTGCCGAGTGCCGTCTCCAGCGAACTGATGCGTCGCGATACCGTGGTGTAGTCCACCGCCAGCCGTTTGGCCGCGCTGCTGGCTTTGCGGGTACGGGCTACCTCAAGAAAAAACTTCAGGTCGTCCCAGTTCAGTGCGCTCAACGATGTGATGTTTTTTTGCATGTTAGACCGGCTTTTATGTGCGTTCTTATTAGAAGAACGCACACCTATACTCCAAAAACAGTCCCGCGACCAACCCGTCGCCACTCCCATAACAATAATTTCGGAGACTTCCATGACGGCTTCTACCCCGTATCAAAACGCCCGCTTGCTGATTGATGGTGAGTGGATCGAGTCGCAGACCACGGAGTGGCACGACATCGTCAACCCGGCCACTCAGCACGTGCTGGCCAAAGTCCCGTTCGCAACTGCCAATGAAGTCAATGCGGCCATCGAGGCTGCCCAGCGGGCCTTCCAGACCTGGAAACTGACGCCGATCGGTGCGCGCATGCGCATCATGCTCAAGCTGCAAGCGTTGATCCGTGAACACTCCAAACGCATCGCCACCGTGCTCAGTGCCGAGCAGGGCAAAACCATTGCAGACGCAGAGGGCGATATTTTTCGAGGCCTGGAAGTGGTCGAGCACGCGTGCTCCATCGGCACACTGCAAATGGGCGAATTCGCTGAAAACGTAGCAGGTGGCGTCGACACCTACACCCTGCGTCAACCCATCGGTGTGTGCGCAGGGATCACGCCGTTCAACTTCCCGGCCATGATTCCGCTGTGGATGTTCCCCATGGCCATCGCCTGCGGTAACACCTTCGTTCTGAAGCCTTCGGAACAAGACCCGCTGTCGACCTTGATGCTGGTAGAGCTGGCGCTTGAGGCCGGCGTGCCGCCGGGTGTGCTCAACGTGGTTCACGGTGGCAAGGACGTGGTGGATGCGCTGTGCACCCATGCCGATATCAAAGCGGTGTCGTTTGTCGGCTCAACCGCCGTCGGCACCCACGTTTATGACCTGGCCGGGCGCCATGGCAAGCGCGTGCAATCGATGATGGGCGCCAAGAACCACGCCGTGGTGCTGCCGGACGCCAACCGTCAACAAACCCTGAATGCGCTGGTCGGTGCCAGTTTCGGCGCGGCGGGTCAGCGCTGCATGGCCACGTCAGTGGTGGTGCTGGTGGGCGCGGCCAAACAGTGGCTGCCTGACCTCAAGGCGTTGGCGCAACAACTCAAGGTCAACGCAGGCAGCGAGCCCGGCACCGACGTCGGCCCGGTGATTTCCAAGCGGGCGAAGGAGCGGGTGCTGAGCCTGATTGAAAGCGGCATAAAGGAAGGCGCGACGCTGGAACTTGATGGGCGCAACGTCAGCGTGCCGGGCTTCGAGCAAGGCAACTTTATTGGCCCGACCCTGTTTTCGGGCGTGACCACCGACATGCAGATCTATACCCAGGAAATATTTGGCCCTGTGTTGGTGGTACTGGAGGTCGATACGCTTGACCAGGCCATCGCGCTGGTCAACGCCAACCCCTTCGGCAACGGCACGGGCCTGTTTACCCAAAGCGGGGCAGCCGCACGCAAGTTTCAGAGTGAAATCGACGTCGGTCAGGTGGGCATCAACATCCCGATTCCGGTGCCGGTTCCGTTCTTCAGCTTCACCGGCTCGCGGGGGTCAAAACTGGGCGATCTGGGCCCGTATGGCAAACAAGTCGTGCAGTTCTACACCCAGACCAAGACCGTCACCAGTCGTTGGTTCGACGATGACAGCGTGAATGATGGCGTCAATACCACCATCAATCTTCGTTGAGGACAGCGTCATGAAAATCGCATTTATCGGCTTGGGCAACATGGGCGCGCCAATGGCGCGCAACCTGATCAAGGCCGGGCATTCGTTGAACCTGTTCGACCTGAATAAAGACATCCTCTCGGAACTCGCCGCCCAGGGCGGGCGCATCAGCGCATCGCCCAAAGAGGCGGCGCAGGGTGTGGAACTGGTGATTACCATGTTGCCCGCAGCGGCTCACGTGCGCAGTGTCTGGCTGGGTGAAGAGGGCGTGCTGGCAGGGATTGGCGAAGGTGTACCGGCAGTGGATTGCAGCACCATCGACCCGCAAACCGCGCGTGATGTGGCCGCTGCCGCGGCCAAACAGGGCGTGCACATGGCGGATGCCCCGGTGTCCGGGGGTACGGGTGGCGCGCAGGCCGGCACCCTGACCTTCATGATCGGTGCACAGAAAGCGCTGTTCGATACCTTGCACCCGGTACTCGCGCAGATGGGGCGCAACATCGTCCATTGCGGGGATGTGGGCACCGGTCAAGTGGCTAAAATCTGCAACAACTTGCTGCTGGGTATTTCCATGGTGGGGGTTAGCGAAGCCATGGCGCTGGGCGCGGCGTTGGGCATCGATACCGAGGTGCTGGCGGGCGTTATCAACAGTTCGACCGGGCGCTGCTGGAGTTCCGAAACCTACAACCCGTGGCCGGGTATCGTGGAAACGGCACCGGCGTCACGCGGCTACACTGGCGGTTTCGGTGCCGAACTGATGCTCAAGGATCTGGGCCTGGCCACCGAAGCCGCGCGGCAGGCGCATCAGCCTGTGGTCCTCGGCGCAGTGGCCCAGCAGCTGTATCAGGCCATGAGTTTGCGCGGCGAGGGCGGCAAGGACTTTTCCGCCATCATCAACAGTTATCGCAAGCCCGAATAGGGTCTTTTCCGGGAGTCCGCGTCGGGCGGACATCCCGGTTTTTTGCGGCCAATAAAAACCCCCGGTCCTCTGCGAGTGCCGGGGGTTTTTGCAGACGTTGCTCTAGCGCTGCGTGGCCAAAGGCTGGCCGGTGCGCAGGCGTATCCGGTAGAAAGCGTAGATGATCAGCAGCCACACGGGGATGGCATACACCGAAGCACGCACGTCGGGAATCATCCAGATCACCGACACAATCACCACCATGAAGGCCAGGCACACGAGGTTGCTCAATGGCGACCAGAACGCCTTGAACGACGGCACCACGCCTTGCGACGCCATGGCTTTGCGGAATTTGAGGTGCGTGAGGCTGATCAGCGCCCAGTTGATCATTAGCGAGGCAACCACCAGCGCAAACAGCAGCTCCAGCGCCTTGTGCGGCGCCACGTAGTTCACCACCACGCACAGCATGGTCACCAGCGCTGACACGCCAAGCGCCCGTAGCGGCACGCCGTTTTTGGTCAGTTTCATCAGCGCCTTGGGCGCGTCGCCCTGTTCGGCAAGGCCGAAGAGCATGCGGCTGTTGCAGTAAACACCGCTGTTGTAGACCGACAGCGCGGCCGTCAGCACCACAAAGTTAAGAATCTGCGCCGCCGTGTTGCTGCCAATCAGGGCGAAAATCTGCACAAACGGGCTGCCGCTGTAGGCATCCCCAGAAGCGCCCAGTGTGACCAGCAGTTGATCCCACGGGTACAGCGCCAGCAGCACGGTCAAGGCACCAACGTAGAAAATCAGCACGCGATACACCACTTGGTTGATCGCTTTGGGGATGACTTTTTTCGGCTCGCTGGCCTCAGCAGCGGTGATGCCCACCAGCTCCAGTCCGCCGAACGAGAACATGATGAATGCCATCGCCATCAACAACCCGGTGCCGCCGTTGGGGAAGAACCCGCCGTGGCTCCACAGGTTACTGAACGACGCCTGTGGCCCGCCGGTGCCGCTGATCAACAAGTAACAGCCGAGCACGATCATGCCAATAATCGCCACCACTTTGATGATGGCAAACCAGAACTCCATTTCCCCGAACACTTTCACATTCAGGGTGTTGATCAGGTTGACCAGCACAAAGAACACCACGGCACTGACCCACGTCGGTACCTCGGGCCACCAGAACTGTATGTATTTGCCTACCGCCGTCAGCTCGGCCATACCGACCAGCACGTACAGCACCCAGTAATTCCAGCCCGACAGAAAGCCCGCATAGCCGCCCCAATATTTGTGGGCAAAGTGACTGAACGACCCGGCCACCGGTTCTTCGACGATCATCTCGCCCAACTGGCGCATGATCAGAAAGGCGATGAACCCGGCAATCGCATAGCCCAGGATCATTGACGGCCCCGCAGACTTGAGGACGCCCGCCGAGCCGAGGAACAGCCCCGTGCCAATGGCGCCGCCCAGGGCAATCAGCTGGATGTGGCGGTTTTTCAGGCCGCGCTTGAGTGTGATGGGAGGAGCGTTATGGTCGGCCATCAGGTGCCCTGTTCGTTGTTGTTTTCAGTGTTGGAATCTACGTCAGGCATGGCGTGTACCGGCCATCCGCGCAGTAAAGTCCGCGATATTACTCCCGGGGAAAATTCAGGCATACAGTCATGCGTGCTTCTAGGCTAATTCCTACAGGTTCTATCCCGGCTCCACGTTGCCTAACGCGTCCACCAGTGCCTGTGCATAAGCGGGCAGTTGATCGAACGACCGCGCGCACAGCAGCAGTGTGCGATCAGCCCATGGCTCACTCAGCGTGACGACCCGGAACGTGCGCGGTGCTTGCCACCGCTCAATGGTGGCGCGCGGCACAATGCCCAGTCCCGCGCCACGGGCGACCATGCGCAACACACCGTCAAAGCCTTCTGCGCGCAGCCGGGTGTGCACGCGAAAGCCGCTGTGCAGCGCTTGTTCTTCCAGATACACCGCCAGCGCGCTGTTGACTGAAAGGCCGACAAAATCATGGTGCAAGGCGTCGTTGAAGCGCGGAGCGGGATGGTCGGCCAGCGCATGGTCAAGCGGGACCACCAACACGAGCGGGTCCTGCCGGAAAGGTCGGGTTTGTAGGTCACTCGTGTCGACGGCATCGGAAATGATCCCGATATCGGCTGCGTCCTGACGCAGTGCGTGGGTAATGCGCAAGCTGGTCAACTCCTGCTGGTCGACTCTGATGGCGGGGTGTTGGCGAACAAAGTCGGCCAGCAACTCGGGCAGGTATTCAGTGAGGGCTGCGGTATTGCACAGCAGCCGTACACGGCCTTTGAACCCCTGCGCGTACTCGGTCAGATCGTGACGCATGCGCTCGACGTGTTGCAGCAGCGCCCGGGCATGCTGGGCCAACGCCTGACCCGCTGGCGTCGGACTGATACCGCGTCGGCTGCGCTGCAAGCACTCGACTCCCAGCGAAGCCTCCATGGCCCTGATGCGGGCACTGGCGGCGGGCAGCGATAAATGACTCAGGCGAGCGCCCGCTGTGATATTGCCGGCCTGCACGATGTTCAAATACAGGCGCAAATCGATCAGGTCGACAGGCATCGTGGTGTTTTCCTTATGCTGCGCCCGCAGCCTCGGGCGGCGATATTTGGACGGTGTAAGGCGAAACAGCCTCTTGCCAAGCAATAGGCTGACTATGGTAATTGCGCATTTTCTACCCGTCGGCCGTGCGCCAGCATACGCGCATGAAGACATTAATCGAGTTTTACCAAACCTTGGGCTGGGCCTTGTCACTGCTGGTGATGCTCACGTTTCTGTTGGCAGGCACGGTCAAAGGCATGATCGGCCTGGGCTTGCCTACGGTGGCGATGGGCATGCTCGGGCTGGCTATTGCTCCGGCGCAGGCAGCGGCGCTGTTGATCATCCCATCGATGGTGACCAATGCCTGGCAATTGGCTGTTGGCGGTCAGTTGCGCGCGTTGATCCGGCGGTTATGGCCCATGCAATTGGGGATTTTTTGCGGCACGGGATTCGGCATGTTGTGGCTCGGCATCGACGGCGGCAGCGGGGTGGTGCGCGCGTTGGGGGCAGCGTTATTGCTGTACGCCTTGAGCGGGCTGTTCTTGCCTGCCTTGCAAGTGGCCCCGGCCCGCGAACCGTGGCTCGGCCCGCTGTGTGGCGTGCTTACGGGCGTAATCACGTCAGCAACCGGGGTGTTTGTGATCCCCGCAGTGCCGTACCTGCAGGCCTTGGGTCTTGGCAAACATCAACTGGTTCAGGCCTTGGGATTGTCTTTCAGTGTCTCCACATTGGCCTTGGCTGCCGGGCTGTACGGGCGCGGCAGCCTTGGAGGCGACGAACTGAACGCGTCACTGCTGGCGCTGTTGCCTGCCATGCTCGGCATGTGGCTGGGCCAAGCCTTGCGTCAACGCGTCAGCGCCATGCTGTTCAAACGCGTCTTTTTCGTCGGCATGGCCCTGCTGGGGGCACACTTGTTAATCAGCGGTTAGCCGAAGATGGGCTGAGCATGTCGATCAGGCGTACTTCAAAGTCGCGGGCAAGGTAGTCCATGCGGTTGTCGAAAAATTGCTTCATGTGCGGCAGGTTTTCATGCACCGCCAAGTGTTCGCGGGACTGCCAGATTTCATAAAAGATGAACAGGGTCGGGTCCTGCTGGTCGCGCAGCATGTGGTACTCGATGCAGCCGGGCTCCAGACGGCTTGGCGCCACGTAGGAGCGAAACAGCGCTTCGAAGGCGTCAGCTTTTTCGGGTTTGGTATAGGCGTGAAGAATAAATCCGTGCAATGGGCGCATCTCGTCGACTCCTAAATGGGTGGTTTCGAGAAAATACGGCAACAATGGAATGGCTATTTGTGACTATTGGGAAAATGTAATTTGCCGCGGCACGGGTATTTCCTAAAGGAAGGAATCGTTACTGTGCCGGTCACTTTTAAACCCTTAGCCCAACGCCGCTCCACAGCGCCGAGGGTTTATTCCTGACGAGGCTGATGATGAAAAAAATACTTTTGCTTAACGGTGCCAAAAAATTTGCGCACTCGGACGGTCGTTACAACCTGACCATGCACGACACCGCACTGGCTTTTTTCGACCGAAATGGCTTTGACGTCAACGTCACCCACATCGACGAAGGCTACGACGTGGCCGAAGAAGTGCAGAAGTTTCTGTGGGCCGACGTCATCATTTATCAAATGCCGGGTTGGTGGATGGGCGCGCCGTGGATCGTTAAAAAATACATCGACGAAGTGTTCACCGAAGGCCACGGCAGCTTGTACGCCAGTGATGGTCGCACGCGCTCCGATGCGTCACAGCGCTATGGCAGCGGCGGTCTGATCCACGACAAAAAATACATGTTGTCGCTGACCTGGAACGCGCCGCAGCAAGCGTTTGACGATCCGGCTGATTTCTTTGAAGGCAAAGGCGTCGATGCGGTGTATTTTCCGTTCCACAAAGCCAATCAGTTTTTGGGCATGAGTGGTTTGCCGACATTCCTGTGCGTTGACGTGATGAAGCGTCCGCAGCCTGAAGTGGATGCTGCCCGCTACGAGCAACACCTCACCGACGTGTTTCTTCGGTAACGAGACGCTCGCAGTCGCACGCTGCCCGGCAGCGACTACCATGACTGGCTATTCAATGAGGGACGTGTGTGAAAGCCAGATCTGATGAGTTGCAAATCTTTGTGTCAGTGATTGAGTGTGGCTCAATCTCTGCTGCTGCCGAGCACGCCGGGCAGACGCCTTCTGCGGTCAGCCGCACGTTGTCTCGGCTTGAGGCAAAGCTCGAAACCACACTGATCAACCGCACCACGCGGCGCATGGATTTGACCGAGGAGGGCAAGTTTTTCTTCGAGCGCGCCAAGCAGATTCTCGAACAAATGGACGAACTCGAAGAGCGCCTGATCGCGCACCAGCGCACGCCGTCCGGTCGCCTGCGCATCAATGCTGCATCCCCGTTCATGCTGCATGCCATCGTGCCCTACATCCCCGAGTTTAGGGCGCTGTACCCCGACATTCAGCTGGAGCTCAACAGCAACGACCTGATCATTGATCTGCTGGAGCAAAGTACCGATATCGCCATCCGCATCGGCACGCTGGCCGACTCCACGTTGCACGCCCGCTCATTGGGGTGCAGCCCGCTGAATATCCTTGCCAGTCCGGCGTACATCGCCGCACATGGCTTGCCGAACTCGGTCGCAGAGCTGGCCAGTCACAGCCTGATCGGCTTCACCCAAAACGATGGCCTGAACCAATGGCCTCTGCGTTATGCACAGGGCGACCGCTGGCCGATCGAGCCCAGTATCAGCGCATCCAGCGGCGAAACGGTACGGCATCTGGCGTTACAGGGGCAGGGCATTGCGTGTTTGTCGCATTTCATGACTCACGACGACATCGCCACCGGCCGGTTACAGGTGGTGCTGGCTGAATTCAACAGCGGCTATCGTCAGCCAATTCACGCCGTGTACTACCGCAACTCGCAATTGGCACTACGAATTCAGTGTTTTTTGGATTTTATCCAGACCAAACTCGCGAGCTACGCGGCCCCAAACTTCCCTCATTAAGCCTTGGTTTTTTCTTTTGTTGTTTGAAAACGTAACTGAAATCAGACAAGGTTTAGCACCGTCATACAAAAATAAAAGGAAGTCCCCATGCGTGTTGTCTGGTTCAAATCCCTGACTTTGGCGGCTGCGATTGCAGCCAGCTCGTCGGCGTTCGCCGTCACTCTGGAAGGGGGCGCAGTGGCTGCCCCGGATCAATATGGCGCTGAAGTTGCTGCGCAAATTCTCAAAAAAGGCGGCAATGCTGTCGATGCTGCCGTCGCTACGGCGTTCACCCTGGCCGTGACCTACCCCGAAGCCGGCAACATCGGCGGGGGCGGCTTCATGACGTTGTTCATCGATGGCAAACCTTACTTTCTCGATTACCGCGAAACAGCTCCCAAAGCTGCCAGCCGCGACATGTACCTGAACGACAAAGGCGAAATCATCGAAAACATGAGCCTGGTGGGTTCACGTGCAGCCGGTGTGCCGGGCACGGTCATGGGCTTGTGGGAGGCGCATCAGCGCTTCGGAAAACTACCGTGGTCGGAGCTGCTGACCCCGGCCGTGGGTTACGCAAAAAATGGTTTCAAGGTTGCGGACAAGCAGTACCAATACCGCGAGGATGCGTTGAAGCTGTTCAACGGCACCACTAACTTCGGGGATTATTTCGGCAGCATGAAGCCGGGTGAGACCTTCAAGCAGCCGGAACTGGCCGCCACCCTTGAACGTATTGCCGATCAGGGCGCCAAAGAGTTCTATCGGGGCGAAACCGCCGATTTGCTGGTTGCCCAAATGCAGCAGGACAAGGGGCTGATCACCAAGGACGACCTGAATGAGTACAAGGTCAACTGGCGTGAGCCGATGCGTGTGGATTTCCGCGGCAATACCCTGTACACCGCGCCATTGCCAAGCTCAGGCGGGATCGCGCTGGCGCAACTGATCGGCATCAAAGAAGAACGGGCAGCGGATTTCAACGGGGTTGAACTGAACTCTGCGCCGTACATCCACCTGCTGGCTGAAATTGAAAAGCGCGTGTTCGCTGACCGCGCCGATTACTTGGGCGACCCGGATTTCGGCAAAATGCCCGTGGCTGAGTTGACTGACCCGGCGTATATCGTCAAACGTGCGAAAGAGGTCAATCCAAAAGCCATTTCGGCGACAGAAAAAGTCAAACCGGGCCTGGAACCGCATCAGACCACGCACTTTTCCATCGTTGATAAAGACGGCAACGCTGTTAGCAATACCTACACGTTGAACTGGGATTACGGCAGCGGGGTTGTCGTCAAAGGTGCGGGTTTCCTGCTCAACGACGAAATGGATGACTTCAGCTCGAAACCGGGCGTGGCCAACTCGTTCGGTGTGGTGGGCGGCAATGCCAATGCAATTGAACCTGGCAAGCGCATGCTGTCGTCGATGAGCCCGACGCTGGTGACCCGGGATGGCGAGGTCACGCTGGTACTGGGTACGCCCGGTGGTTCGAGGATCTTTACCTCGATTTTCCAGGTGCTGAACAACCTGTATGACTACAACCTGCCGCTGGAGAAAGCCGTCGCGGCGCAGCGTGTGCATCACCAATTGCTGCCCAAAGACACCATTTACTTTGATGCCTACGCACCGATTACCGGCAAAGTGGCTGACGAGCTGAAAGCCATGGGCTACACCCTGGAAGATCAGGGTTGGAACATGGGTGACATCCAGGCTATCCGTGTCAATGGCACCCAGCTTGAAACAGCCTCCGACCCGCGTGGCCGTGGTGTTGGCAAAGTCGTGAAGTAACCCCTTGTAGTCGCTGTCGGGGTACGAGGCTGCGAACGCGTGCAACGCGCGTTCACACCCGGAGCGTCGCCTTGCTCCCCCCCGTCAGCGGCTACAGTTATCTCAGTGCTCCACAGTTTGTTACCATCTGTTTCTGAAACGCCCTTCTGAATGCCCCGATTTAGGTACTCCATGAAAATCTCCCGTCTGCGCGCCGATGTTCTGGCCGGACTCACGACGTCCTTTGCCTTGCTGCCCGAGTGCATCGCTTTTGCGCTGGTGGCTCACCTCAACCCGTTAATGGGCCTGTATGGCGCGTTCATCATTTGCACGTTGACCGCGCTCTTCGGCGGGCGGCCGGGCATGGTGTCCGGCGCAGCCGGGTCGATGGCGGTGGTGATTATCGCGCTGGTGGTGCAGCACGGCGTGCAGTACTTCCTCGCGACGGTGTTACTGGGCGGCCTGATCATGATGGTGTTCGGACTGCTCAGGCTCGGCAAGCTGGTGCGCATGGTGCCGCACCCGGTGATGCTCGGGTTCGTCAACGGGCTGGCGATCATCATTGCCATGGCCCAGTTGGAGCATTTCAAACGTGACGGCCACTGGCTCACCGGCACGCCGTTGTATGTGATGGCCGGGCTGGTGGCGCTGACGATGCTCGTTGTATACGGCCTGCCGCGCCTGACCAAAGTGGCGCCGCCCGCACTGGTGGCGATTGTGGGTGTGGGGGTGGCGGTGTATGTGCTGGGCTTGCCGACCCGCACGCTAGGTGACATGGCTCATATCGCAGGCGGCTTGCCGAGCTTCAGCCTGCCGCAGATCCCATGGACCTTCGACACGCTGCGCATCATTGCGCCCTACGCCTTTTTGATGGCCATGGTCGGCCTGCTGGAAACGTTGCTCACCCTCAACCTGACGGACGAAATCACCGAAAGCCGTGGCTACCCTGACCGCGAATGCGTGGCACTGGGTGCTGCGAACATGGTGTCCGGCGTGTTCGGCGGTATGGGCGGGTGCGCGATGATTGGCCAGACCGTGGTCAACCTCAGCTCCGGCGGTCGTGGACGACTGTCAGGTGGGGTGGCGGGGGTCATGATTCTGTTGTTCGTGCTGTTTCTGTCGCCGTTTATTGAGCGCATTCCCCTGGCGGCGCTGGTGGGCGTGATGTTTGTGGTGGCGCAACAAACCTTTGCCTGGGCCTCGTTGCGGGTGCTGAACAAAGTGCCGCTCAACGACGTGCTGGTGATCGTTGCCGTGACGGTGATTACGGTGTTCACCGACCTGGCCTTTGCGGTGCTGTGCGGCATCATCATTGCCGCGCTGAACTTCGCCTGGCAGCAAGCGCGCCAGTTGTACGCCGACAGCTCGCTGGAGCGTGATGGCAGCAAACTGTACCGCGTGCATGGCACGTTGTTTTTCGCGTCCACGACCGCGTTTTTGAATCAGTTCGATCCGGCCAACGACCCTGCTGAGGTGACGCTCGATTGCCGCCACCTGAGCTTTGTCGACTACTCGGCCATTGCCGCACTGATCACGCTGCGCGAGCGCTATGCCAAGGCAGGTAAACATCTGCGGGTACTGCACGTGTCCGAGCGCTGCAAAAAACTGCTCAAACGTGCGCGTGTGCACGCGGTGTAATCAGGCAGCGCACCGATCCGGCCATACCTTTTCAAAAGCGTTCCCGACGAGTTCTGCCTGAGCGTGCGCTAAGGTTGGCAGTCCGCCGCCAGGACGTGAGCCTGGGTCAAACCGTCGGCAGAACGCCAGGGGGCGATCTGCCATTGGGCAGCGTTGCGGTAGTTGGAGGCCAGGCACTGGAGTTGCTCCGTGATCGAATGCCCCGGCGGCAAGACGTTGAACTCTGCATCTGCGCCGTGCAGCGCCACCAACTCTTTGCTCGCGGCCTGGCTATTAAACATCGCGACGGTCTGACTGCACGCGCTGGGCGTGACGACTAACAACCATTTGCCCTCTTTTAATACCCAACGGGCCGCATCGAAGTAGGTGGGGCAAACCTGTTGATCGGCTTGATTGAATGTGAAGACCGCGTGCTCATTCATGGTGGCCGGGTAGGTGATTTTGATAATGGGGGTGTAGGCGCGCTTATTCTCCACAACCCAATCCAGCTGATCCTGTTGAGCGGCCGCCAGCCCGCTGCCCAGATACGGATCGTCTACGTAAAAGAACGCCATGATCGGCAGCGAATCCGGGTTTTCTGCCCACGTCGATAAGCGCAGCTTGTTGGGTGTTTCAAAGGTGTCGTATTCAAGTTGGTCTGAGTTTTTAAGCAGCAGTGACCTGGCCTTCAGGCTGGCATAAAAGTGTTGCGCCCCCTTTTCTTCAAAGCGACCGCTGACCTCACGGAAGCCGCATTGCTTTCTGAGGGCGCCATCGGTTTTCAAATGGTCGTCTACCCAGTCTTCAGCCGTATGAATGTTCAGTGCTTCACAAGACGTTTCGACGGCCGACGTATCGAATTGATCCCCGCACCCTTTATCGTCCCGTTTGTGTGTCCCCGCTTCGAGAGGGAAAGAGCACAGTACTTGGGGCGCTTTTTTAATGGGCGGGTGGGCATGGCCATAAGGGTAAAGCACAAAACCATTGAGCTTATTGGCGTCGGGGTTATTGAACCGGGTGTCGGCGCGCAAGTAGATGAAGGAGATGCCCCCGCTTGAAGTTGAGGCGCGCCCCGGATTCCATGCGTAATGCCCTGGACGGCTTGGCGTGTTCTTTATCATCAGGCCCGAACAGTAATAGGCCGGCCGTTGCCCATCAGCACAAGACTCAACAGTGGACAGGTAGTAACGGGTCATCTCGGCGGCGATGTCATCTCCTGGTTCAGCCAGTGCGTTAAACGTGATGCAGGCCAGGGCCGTCAAATAAACCAGGCGGGTTAGCGTGCCATTGACCCATGTTGTTTTTATTAGCCGTTTTATCGGGGGGCATCCGTCCGAGATGATCATTGTCGTCATTCAATGCTCTAACGGTTGAGTGGGCTGCTCCTTTATTAAGTGATTTCACTCGGTATTTATACTGTCAGAAATGACAGGTCGCCCCAGTGCGACGTCGACTCCGGGCGCTGAAGCGGGGTTGGCGTTGACCCTGTTTGAAAACAAAAAGCCCTTCATTTAGAAGGGCTCAGGGTCATGTCATGGAGGCTGTTTCAGATTTTGAAGTGGCTCACCATCATTTGCAGCTGGTTGCCCAAACGGGCCAGTTCGACGCTGGACTTGGCCGTTTCATCGCTCGCGGCGGCGGTTTGTTCCGACACGTCACGCACGTTGATGATGCTGCGGCTGATTTCTTCTGCCACGGCGCTCTGTTGTTCCGCCGCAGCGGCGATTTGCTGGTTCATCGACTGGATGTTGGACACGGTACGCGTGATGCCTTGCAGTGAGGTGCCGGCCTGACGGGTCAGGGTGACGCTGCTGTCGGTCAGGCTGCGGCTGCTGTTCATCACGCTGGCCACGTGTTGGGTGCCGCTTTGCAGGGCAGCGACCAACGTTTGGATTTCTTCGGTGGACTTTTGCGTACGTTGGGCCAGCCCACGGACTTCATCCGCTACGACGGCAAACCCGCGACCGGCTTCACCGGCACGTGCGGCTTCAATGGCGGCGTTGAGGGCCAGCAGGTTGGTTTGTTCGGCCACCGCTTTAATCACGTCCATCACGCTGCCGATCTTGTCGCTTTCCTGTTGCAACACGGCCATGGCTTCGGTCGAGCGCCCGACTTCAACGGCCAGACGCTCGATCTGGTCGATGGCCTGATTGACCACCTGATCGCCTTCGCGGGCTTCAGTGTCGGCAGCCGCCGCAGCTTGCGAAGCATCTTCAGCGTTGCGTGCAACTTCCTGCACCGTGGCAGTCATTTCGTGCATGGCAGTGGCCACTTGATCGGTCTCGATCTTTTGGCTGTTGACCCCGGCACTGGTCTGTTCGGTGACGGCCGACAGCTCTTCGGCTGCGCTGGCAATCTGCGTTACGCCATCGCGGATGCCGCCGATCAGCTCGCGCAATGTGGTGCCCATGCGCGCAATGCCCTGTTGCAATACACCCAGGTCATCGCGACGGGTCACACGCAGGTTTTGGCTCAAATCGCCCCCGGCAATGCGCTCGACAACGTCCAGGGTTTCGCGCAGTGGGCGGGTGATCTGACGGGTAATGACCACGGCAGCCAATATCCCGAACAACAGCACCAGCAGCGTGCTGATCAATTGAATGGTGTTGGCGCTCTCGCTTTCACTGTCGCGACGCTCCAGCTGGATTTTGTACAGCTCATCACTGCGGCTGAGGATGCCCGACCCGTAGTCGGTCATTTCCTTGCGCATGTTAGCGATGGTTTTGTCAGTGTCGGCGTACACCTGCAAGGCGTGCTGATAGTGCGCCAAGGCATCGTCAAGGGTGCGAAGGGTTTCAGGAGCGCTGGCGACAAAATAGGTGTTGAGCGCGGTCAGGCTGGCAATGGCGTCGTTGAGTTGCTGGCGTGCGGCCTGTTCGTTGGCTGTGGTCTGGGAAGCAATGTAGGCGCGGACTTGATAACGGGCGATCAGGAATTTTTCGCGAACGGTGGACAGCGTGTCCAGTTGCTCAAAGCGGTCCTGTTCACTGGCGCTGCTCTGCATGACGCGGCTTTTCAACAGGTCCATCGCGTCGCGAGCAACTTTCGAGTACGTGTCCATTTCATCGCGAGACACCGCCGATTCCACAATACGCTTTGCGCATGGTGACCAGAGCCGACTGGTAGCGCTTGATGATCTCGTGCTGTTCATTGAGCAGCTTGAGGTTTTCCGGGCTTTTGAATGTGGCAATCAGGTTTTTCTGCTGCACCACAAAGGCGTCCAGATTGGCCTGAACGTTTTGCGCCGCAGTTTCGTCGCCATCGGTGAGCATGTACTGCAAGCGTGCAACACGCAGGTTGGTCAGCGATGTGTTGAGGCGGGTGATGTCGCTCATCCAGTTACTGCGATCGATCAGCTTGTCCAGGCTGAGCCAGTCGCTGATGGCCATTAATAACGTAAGGGTCAACACCAGGCCAAAGCCCAGTGCGAGTTTCATATTGACGCTGATATTGCTCAGCCAGCTGTTCATGCGTTCCTCCAGGAACCGTTCGCTTCTTGATCGAGATTTCGCTGGAGAGTCTTTTTGTTCTGGCCCAGCAGAAGGTGTATTGGGCTGTATCGGCGGCTTGGCTCAGAGCTAAAACGTTTTTTAAACAGATCGATAAACGGTCAGAAGCCCTTTAAACAGTGGGGGAAAGGCTGTGCGCTCACGTTTTTTTTCACATCCGTTTCACCGATCCCCAACGTGCCTGTTTTTAGACTTCTGTTCAGTCGGCTGATGGCCTGAGCGTGCAAGGATCTGCCTTGTATCGACGGCTTATCGGCCTGTTTCACTTAATAAGTCCTACAGGGGTAGTGCTATTTTGACGCCAAGTCTCGGCCTTACCGACGTTAAAGGTTTAACGCTGCGCAGTGCGTTCGCGCGTTACCGCAATGTTGTAGTGGTGCTGGCCGCCAGCGTGTTGGCGTTAGCCCTCACGGTTCAGTTACTGGCGCCCGCGTCGGCGCCGAATCTGGCCCAGACACGCCATTTTGATCGCGTGCAGGCGCTGACCCGCAGTTGGGCTCAAGGCGACGTGATTGCGCTGGTGCGTCATGTCGAGCGCTGCGACCGGTCCATTGCGCCGTGCCTGGGACCGGTCGATGGGGTGACCGTACGTGCCACTGATACCGCCCGCCAACTGGGTGCCGACTTCCTGAAAATGGGCCTGCAGAACGTCGACATCTACAGCAGCCCGCTGACACGAACCCGGCAGACGGCCGGTTTAATGTTCGAGCGCCCGGTGCAGGCTCAGGACTGGTTATTTAACTGCCGTGGCACGCTGTTGAGTGACGCCCTCAAACACAAAGTGCCGGGGCGCAATCTGGTGCTGGTCACCCACAGCGAATGCATGGACCAACTGGAGCAGTCGCTGCACGTGGCCACCGACACTGCGTTTGGTTACGGCGCGTCGCTGTTTATTGATGTTCCTTCACCAGACGCACAGCCAACGATGCTGGGTTATATCGAAACCGGTGACTGGGGCCGTGTCCTGCCGATGGTCGTGGCAGGGCTGCACCGCGGGCTTGAAACCTCGAACTTCTAAGGGGTTCAAGGTTCACTCAATACGCACAATGATCGGGCCGGATTTGACGAAGCGTCTGATGCGCCATTGCGCACCGGGCTGATGAGTTGGGTGTATTCCTCGATCATGCGGTGAATCGCTTCGGGTGGTTCGCACGCGCGAAATTCCATGCTGATTTGCATTTCATCGGTTTTGCGGGTGTGAACATCGTTTTTGTCCCCGCCAAACGTGACGAAGAACTGCGCGCAATCCAGTTCGCCGTTTTCCAGTGCATGGCTGGCCTTTTGCTGCTCGGTGGCGTGCATGCGCACCGATAGATCAACCTTCATCGCCTGGAGCGCCAAACCGCGCGGTGCCACTAGCGTCACCAGCGGCACGCGCATGGTGTGCTGTTCATCCAGCGCCACCTCTACCATCTTGGCTTTCATCGGGGTTCCCAGATCATCAATGTCGTAGTCGAAAAACTGGTCGAACAGTTTGATGTATTGCTGCGCCACCAGGTTTTGCGTCGCAGCGGCGGCTTGCTGCAAACCGCGGGTAATGCTGCTCAAGTCGCAGGCCGCCATGGGTTGCTTACGTCGGTCAGGCAAGGCCAGCGGGTCTTTGTGGCGATTGAAAAGCGCCATGTTTCACACTCCTTGGCGTGAGATAAGCGACCCCGTTGCCAGGAACGGGGTCACGTGGGCTGGGTTAGGTCGGGTCTGTTGCGGCGGCTCCCGGCGCTGGCAGCACGCCAGCGGTCGGCAGGGCATCCAGATGTTGCGCAGTCGCATTCGGCATGACGATGGGCTTGGTGGCAGCATCGGTGAGGAAGTCGATCACGCGCATCAGCGCTTCAGGCGGGTCCTGACGTACCACCTTGGTACTGATCGCATAACGCGCCCGGGTGTCGGTTTTGCGGGTTTGTGACGCTTTGTGGCTGGCTGAGCCCTTGATCGAGACATTGAATGGCCCCCAGCCCATCGAGGCGGCAAAGCTGCCTTCGGCACTGGTTTCGCGGGCGCTTTCGGCTTGTTGGCTGATGGTCAGCTCGAAATCGATGTTGCCTTCTTCAATGGTGATGTTCGGGTGACTGATCGCCGCCAACAGCGGGATGCGCATCTGCTTGGTGACGGTTCCCTTGTAGACGCCCTGGTCGTCCACCAGTGTTTCGTCGTAATCAAACTGCACCGAAACGGCTTTGCCATCCTGAATGCACACGCCCATGAGGAAGTCGGCATACGACTTGCTGGCCTGCACCTGAGCCTGAATCATGGCCTGCAGCGGGCCGGCAATCATGCGGTCCAGCGGCAATGCGTTGATCACCGAGCCAATAAGGCCTGAATCGATGTGTGACATGGTCAATCTCCGTATTGAGTTGCGCGAGGGTGCGCACTGTCACTTTATGGGCTCGCCCTGGAGCCATTCAGCAGGAACCGATTACCTTGTAGTGGGGCTTTCAAGGCGCCGGATATTGCCGATCTGGCGCAGGCTCAAATCGTATTTGTCCGCCAGCCTGCTGCGCGACAGGCCTTGGCAGGTTTCCTGCTGGATATGCTGATTACGGATCTGGCGGCAAAAGTGATCGGCCTTGGGGATTTCCAGCGCCAGCCCGGCAAAACGCTTGATCAGGGCGCCCAGCGCATCGGGCGGCAAAATCTGCGACAGCGACGTACGTTCGGCGTGTTTGGGGATGTACTTGGGCCTTCCGCCAAACGCGCAGGTCAGTGTGTAAGCATGCTCCAGCCCCACGCAGTCGATGAGCGCTTGCAACGAGTGGGGCAGTTGGCGAATGTTGACCAGGTTGAGGTCGTTGACGTCCATTGTTCGGTCCTTGGAATCTTAAGTGTCCATTTGGATACTAAGGACGCGTGCCACCCCCTTATAAGTAGGAAATACACCCCTTGCAGATAGGAATTATTACCAAGTGACATCGGGTGTCACCTGGGTGGTGCACTGCGTTTTCCCCTAGGGTTCAAGGAAAACGTCATGTCCGGATTCGCCATCGATTTCTCGTTTATTGCCCGCCTGGAAGGCGCGTGCGTCACCCAGGGCTATGTGCCGGACGTTATCCACAGCCGCAGCGGGGTGACCCTGGCCACCGGTTTTGATTTGGGCCAGCGTCAGGCAAGCGATTTGGCGGCACTAGGGTTGTCATGTGAGCTGCAACAGTTGCTTACACCTTATGTGGGCGTGAAGGGCGCTGCAGCCGTTGAGGTCTTGCGAAAACAGTCGTTGCAGATCAGTGCCGTGCAAGCGCAGCAGCTGGATCAAGCGTTCAAGCAACCATTTATTGCAACGCTGGCGCGTGATTACCTGGCCGCCAGCGGGGTGGATTTCACTGCGTTGCCCGGCGCCATGCAAACCGTGATTGCCTCGGTGGCTTTCCAGTACGGGAATCTGGCGCGTCGCACCCCCCACTTTTGGCAGCAAGTCGTCCATGGGGACTGGCCGGGCGCTTGGGCCACGTTGAACCGGTTCGGTGATCGCTATCCCTCGCGGCGCCAGCGCGAAGCGGCGTTACTCAAGGCCGCGCTGGCGTGAGGCGGGAGCCTTACGAGTCTTTGAGCACACGGTCCCAATTCTGGTCAGCAGGCCAAGATTGGTCTAACAGTTCACGGGCGACGAAGTTTTCAATATCGCTGGCGCTGAGCGTCGTCTCGTCCAGCCAGGGCCATGTAGCGTCGGCATCGCGAAAGTTGAGGTGGTTGTTGAGTTGCTCGCAGGCGAGAGCCAGCACGTGCAGCAGGTTCAGGTGGCTGGCGATGTAAGGTTTTCGCTCGGCGGGGGCTTTGTCCAGCAAGGATGAAACATCGTTCGCTTCGTCGCTGTACAAAGCGTCACTGCGCAGGCTCCAGAAGATTTTGCCGTCATCCGACGCATTTTCATTGGCGTGGGCGGGGTCGCCACTGACCTCAATCGAGAGCTGCACTTGATCTTGTTTCTCGAGCTGCTTGATCAAATAGTCGGCAAGCCCGGATTGACTCAAATAGGCCGTGGCCGTGTTAAAGGCCAACTGCGCGTTATACGCGCTCAGGGTTTTACTGGTGACGTTAATGGTCATGTCAGGCTCCTTGACGGGTTAAATACAGCGTCAGTGGAGCGTAGCCAATTGGCCGCGAACGGCCACGCCAAGTCAGGATCTATTGCTGTGGATCATTGTCGCGGCGGACTCAATACACGCAGCGCTGCGGGTTGGCCGGGCGCTGCACGTATTGCACCCGCTGCGCCGCTCGTCAGCGGCGACAGAGGAAAAGCCTGTTGGCTTAGAACCAGGGCTTGCGACCGACCACGTAGGTCTGTTCGAAGTCTTCGTCGGTCTTGGTCAGGTAGATGATGAATTCAATGAAGGCGATCAGGCCGATAATCATCGAAGGAACACCCAACAGGATGAAGCCGAACAGGAACACCAGCAGCATGATGACGCCCTGGGCGTTGTAGCCCAGATAGAACTTGTGCGCGCCAAATGCACCCAGGAAAAACGCCAGCAGGGCTGCCGGGATTTTCTTCGAGTTGCCCGACGCGGCAGGGCCATCCAGGAAGATTGCTTCGGCGTTGTTGGCATTGGCGGAAAAATCCACACGGCTGCCAGCCTTTGGCAGTACCGCGCTTTTCCACTGATCTACGCTGAACGCGTAACGGTTGCCGTCATCCGCGGAGATGGTGCCGGTGCGACTTGCCGAGTTGAACTCAAGAACCTTGCCTTTCATGTACTGCTCCTTGTTTTCCCCTCTCTATGCGAGGGGTAGATAGATGAGTTGCTGCTAAGTCTGTTCCGGGCAAACGGCGCATTTAAACCTGAACAGGTTTAATGCCAATCGACGACCGCATATGAGCCGGTCAGAGCCAATTAATGCCGAATATTTCAAAAAAGGGCGGCAATTGGAGCATGCGCGGTAGTGGCATTTCAATAGCACTGTTCAGTTGCGTTCAAATTGAAGTGAGCTGGCGTAGAATTCCGCGCTTAGTGTCTCTTTCCTCCCTGTGTACTTAAGGATGTCCATGATCTGGTTTCTTGAAGGGCAATCCAGCCAGCGCGACGTCATTGCGGGCGCCCGTGCGGCGCTGCCCGAACGTGTTCAAATTCTGGCCTCGCATCGCCAAAGCCGTCCCGAGATTACCGGGCTGGCTGACGTGGCCTTGCGCGAGCCACAAGACAATGAGGCGCGCGTTGCCTGGGTGATCGAAAGCGCGTGCGCCCATGGCATCAAGGTGGTGCTGGCCGGGCGGGTGGGGCACGTATATGAAGCGCATCGCGCCGATTTTGAGCGCGCCGGTTTGGAATTGGTGACGGGCGCACTGAGCCTCGACACCTTCGAACGGGTGGACGACAAGTCGGTGTTCACCCGCGATGCATCGGCGGCCGGATTGGCCTGTATCCCCGCAATCACCGTGCACACGCAAGCCGAGCTGGAGCGCGCCTACGACGAGTTGTCCCGTGAAGGGCCGGTGTGTGTGAAGCCTACGCGCGGTATTTATGGCCAAGGGTTCTGGCGCGTGTCGGAAGAAGTCGACCCGTTTCGAAGCTTCGCCAACGCCGATTCTCACGAAGTGAACCTGAGTGTCTTCGCGCAAGCGTATGGCCAGTCCGGGCAGCCCAAGCCGCTGCTGGTGATGCCTTACATGCCGGGCAGTGAGTGTTCGGTGGACATGGTGTGCGAAGCGGGCAAAGCCGTGGCGTTCGTCGGACGGCGCAAGCAAGGCCTGATGCAATCGTTCGAGCGCGACAGTGCCGCGGTACAACTGGCGGTCAGGGCGGCTGAGCATTTCGGCTGCGATGGCATCGTCAATGTGCAAACCCGTGATGACGCCAATGGCCAGCCGCATTTGCTGGAGATCAATCTGCGCTATTCGGGCGGCATCGGTTACACCCGAGAAACCGGCGTCAACCTGCCAGGCATTTTCGCTACCCGACGTCTGAATCTGCCGCAACCATTGGGCGTATGGCGTGACGATGTGCAGGTCAAGGCCATTACGGTGGCCGTTTCGGTTCGTGGGGAAGAGCTGTTAAGGTGAGCGCCTCTCATTAAGCGTACTGGCACAGGGGAATCAAGGAAGATGAAATTGATGCCGGGAGGCAACGCGCCTCTGCAGTCAGTGCGCAGTGAATTGACCCTTGTAAGCGCGCGGGCCGGTGCGTTGGGTGATTACGCCGGTCTGGCCTTGCTGGCGCTGGATGACCAGCGTCGTCTGGTGGGCGAACCTGCGCTGCTGCATCAACCGCAGCCCTGGGTGGACTGGCACGACACCTGTGGGCTGGCCCGGTTTGGTTTGGCGCTGGATCAACTGCCCGCCACGTGTACGCGCGTGCTGCTGGTGTTGTATGTGTACGGCGCACTGGGGCCACTGCGTGAGCTGGGTTCATTTGAGCTTAAAGCCGAGGATCAGATCGAGCATGGTCTGTCGCTGGCTGACTACGGCGACAGTGCGATGGTGATTGCCGAGGTGTACCGGCGTCAGGATCAATGGAAGCTTCGCGCGTTGGCTGAAGCATCGGCTTACGGTTTGAGCGCGTTTGCCCGACGCCTGGGCATTGATCTGGATGATCGCCACCCCCAGCGGGTCAGCGCCGATACCCACGACAGTGAGGCGCGGCATAGTGCTACCGGGACCGGATTTGCGGTCAGCGCGCAGCATATTCTGACGTGCGCCCACGTGATTGAAGGCCTGAACCATTTGTCCATCGACTCGTTCGAGGGCCGTTTTCAGGCAGAAGCCGTGGTGGTGGATCGCAAGAATGATCTGGCGCTGCTGCGGGTCAGTGGTGCGCCGCCTTTCAGCCCGGTGACTTTTCGGGATGGCATCGGCTGCGAGCTGGGTGAAAGCGTCGTCACATTGGGCTTTCCGTTGGCCGGGCTGGCGGGCGGCGGGGTGCAAGTCTCCCAAGGTGTGGTATCAGGGCTGTTCGGTCTGCGCGATGATGCCAGCCTGATGCAGTTCACCGCACCGATTCAGCCTGGCTCCAGCGGCAGCCCGGTGTTTGACCAGTACGGCCTGGTGGGCGGGTTGGTCACCTCCAGCATGGCAGATGCGCAGAACATGAACTTTGCCGTGAAAACGGCGCTGGTACTGGCGTTTCTCGAAGCCGCCCGCGTGCCCGCACAGCGCGGCCGCAGTGAGCGCTCGTTGAGCACACCCGAGCTGGTCCGTGCTGCGCAATCGGGTTTATGGCGGATAGACGCCAGCCATCTCCAGTAACGATTTCGCGCTTGTCATAACCCGTTGACTGGCGAATCGTCTCTCACTTTTTTGTATTTCCAGGTAATTAATTTCAATGAACAGCGGTAACTCCCCGACCGGCTTCAAGGCTTTGCACGCACACTTGAAGCGCGGTCGCCTGGAGGTGGAGGTCAATACATCGACCTTTGACCCACAGGCCCTTTTCAATTTCGCAGAACGTCGTAATCCCAAGCGCGCCTTTTTGTTTGTCTCGCGCGTGCTCGGACGGCATATACCGGCGCGCCCTTCATTGATGGCTGACAGTTTCAACGCCCTTGCTGCCAAAATTCCTGCGGACTTGCCCGGCCCCGTGCTGGTCATCGGAATGGCTGAAACCGCTGTCGGTCTAGGCGCCGGTGTACATCGTGCCTTGAGCCAGACCCGCGATGACACCGTCTACCTGGTCAGTACCCGTCACCCCACTGGCGGTGAGCTGTTTGCCCGTTTTGAAGAAGAACACAGCCACGCCAGTTCGCATCTACTGCACATGCCTCAGGATACAGTCGCCCGTGAGCGCATGATGACTGCGCGCTCGCTGGTGCTGGTGGATGATGAAGCTTCAACCGGCAATACCTTTATCAATTTGTCCAAAGCGCTGGTGGATGCC
The DNA here is from genome assembly GCF_012985765.1 of Pseudomonas sp. WS 5071. Classification (NCBI taxonomy): domain Bacteria; kingdom Pseudomonadati; phylum Pseudomonadota; class Gammaproteobacteria; order Pseudomonadales; family Pseudomonadaceae; genus Pseudomonas; species Pseudomonas sp. WS 5071. Next base: position 46,439 of record NZ_JAAQWY010000030.1, read on the forward strand.
GGGCTGACGCGTATTGAGCGTCTGGTCACCGCGACCCTGACAGATTGGTCGCAAGACGCCGTGCGCAACGCGATGGGCGAGCATGTGACCAGTGTCTCGTTGCTCGACGGCCGCTATACGTTCCATGAAGATCCCGCCGCTGATTTGCCTGACATGCCTGAAGTGGGCAGCGTTGCCCAAGGTGACTGGTCGTTGGACCCGCGTCGCGACTGGGGCCGCATGGGGGCGTGCGAACACTTCGATACGCTGGCGCCCGATCTGCACGTCAAGCCCGGCCAACGTGTCTTGGTCGTGGGCACCAGCGAGTTTGTTTGGCGTCCATTTTTGCTGGCCGAGCGCCTGGAAAAGGCGGGTGCCGATGTGCATTTCAGCTCCACCAGCCGTTCGCCGATTGCCCTGGGCCATGCCATTGACCATGCGTTGTCTTTTTCCGATAACTACGGGCTGGGCATTCCCAACTTTTTGTATAACGTTGCCCCTGGCCAATTCGACCGGGTGCTGATTTGCAGTGAAACGCCGGCCGCGGCCGTCGACCCGGCGCTGGTCAGCGCGTTGAATGCGCAGGTGATCGTCGATGACAAATAATCGTCCGCTGGTGTTCGTCGACCTTGATGACACCCTGTTTCAAACCGCTCGCAAAATGGGCGATGAGCCCCGTTTCACCGCCACGCTCGACGTGGACGGTCAGCCCAACGGCTTCATGAACGCCACCCAAAAGAGCTTTGTGGAGTGGCTGTTGGCCACATCTGATGTGGTGCCGGTGACGGCGCGCAGCATCGAAGCCTATCAGCGGGTGCAGTTGCCGTTTGCCCACGGTGCAGTGTGTGCCCACGGTGGCGTGATTCTCGCCGCCGACGGTTCGCTGGACGCCGCTTGGCATGCACGTATGGGCGACTTGCTGGCGCAGGAACAAACCCGGTTGCATCAACTGAGCGAGCAGACCTTGGCCATTGGCGCCGAGTTGGGTTTTTCGTTGCGCGGTTGGGTGGTGGAGGAGCAGGGGCTGGCCCATTACGTGGTCACCAAGCACAACAACGAAACCGACGAGGCGCTGCTGACCGTGCTGGCTGAGGTCAAGGCGCGTGGCTTACTGGACGGGTTGTATGTGCATGGCAATGGCAACAATCTGGCGTTTCTGCCGCTGGCGCTGCAAAAACGCGAAGCTGTGCGCGAATGGATTCGTCGCGATCAGGCCGTGAATGGCAAGCGGCCGATGCTGGGGTTTGGCGACAGTGTGTCGGATTTGGGGTTTATGGCCGAGTGCGACTGGTGGGGGACGCCCCGTCGCGGGCAGTTGGCCAGCCATGTGATGGCGAGTGTTGACCATGCGTGACGCATTTGACGGTTTAACCACCGTAGGCAGTGGCAGCTATGCCCCGGATGATGTGCATTTCCTGTTACGGGCGATGGACATTGAGGTCACCGACGTAGAGGAAAAAGAGCGCCTGATTCAGACCCGGCAGCGCCACTACTCAGAAATGATCAGTCAGGAACACCCACCGTCTGACACTCACAAAAGCCTTTACCTGCAAGCGCTGGCGCAAAACGGCGCGCGCATGGCCGCTGATGTACAGGCATTGGCGCTTGCCTTGACTGCGCGTTATCAAGGCGCCTCGATTGCACTGGTGTCGTTTGTACGTGCCGGGTTGCCGTTGGGCGTATTGCTGCGTCGGGCGTTGGTTGAGATGGGGCGCGACGCGCGGCACTACGGCATCAGCATCATTCGTGATCGTGGCATCGACAGCGTGGCACTTGAAGCTATCATCAAGGCCCACGGTGCCGAGAACATCGTGTTTGTGGACGGTTGGACCGGTAAAGGAGCGATCAGCGGTCAGATTCGCGACAGCCTGGCGGGCGATGCGCGTTTCCCGTCCGAGCCGCGACTGGTGGTGTTGGCTGACCCGTGTGGCCGGGCGTGGTTGTCAGCTTCGGCTGAAGACTGGCTGATTCCGTCGGGCATCCTGGGTGCCACCGTGTCGGGGCTGGTTTCCCGCTCCATCTGGCCAACTGATCCGGGTCTGCACGGGTGCGTGGTGTATGGGCATTTGGCCGAGCACGATGTGACGCGGGCTTTTATCCACAGCATCGAACGCGAGCGCGCACTTTTGGCGCCACAAACCCCGGTTCAACCGTGGACGCCCGAACAGGCACAGGCGTTGCAACACTCCGCCGTGGCTGCGGTCGAACGTATCTCGACGCGGTTCGGGGTGAGCAACCCCAATCGCGTTAAACCGGGTATTGCCGAGGCCACGCGCGCGGTGATGCGCCGCGTGCCGGACCACGTGCTGGTACGCAGTCGTGACGATCAGGATGTGCAGTTACTGATGCATCTTACCCGTCAGGCCAATATCGACGTCGAAGAAGTCGGCGATGAGCTGGGGCCTTACCGGGCCGTGACCGTGATCAGGAGTGTTCGTTGATGATCAGGCATTCCGCTTATGCCTTGGGCGCTACGTTGTATATGCCCGCCACCCGTCCCGATATTCTGGACGTGGTGTTTGGCGAGAAGATTCAAGGGTTGCGCTCATTGGTGGTGTGCCTGGAAGACGCTGTCGCCGAAACCGACGTGCAACAGGCACTGACCAACTTGAAGAACCTGTTGCTGGGGATTGAAGCCCGGGGTGGACGCCTGTCCGGCGGGCCGATCCTGTTCGTGCGCCCGCGGGATGCAGAAATGGCGGCAGTACTCAACGAGTGGTCGCTGATGCGTCACGTCGACGGCTTTGTCGTGCCCAAACTGCGTTTGAGCAACATTCGCCAATGGCAACAGGCCGTTACCCGCAACGAACTGGCACTGATGCCGACGCTTGAAACCCCGGAGGTGTTTGATCCGGGCGCCATGGTTGAGCTGCGTGACGCCATGCTGGAACAGTTGCCGGGACGTATCATCGCCCTGCGCATTGGCGGCAACGATTTGATGGGCTGCCTGGGCTTGCGGCGTAACCCGGCCATGACGCTTTACAGTACCCCCATGAGTTACGTGATCCCGATGTTATGCGGGGTGATGGGGGCGGCGGGTTTTGCGCTGACAGCGCCAGTGTTTGAACAGCTCAATACACCGCACTTGCTGGAGCAGGAACTGGCTTTGGACATGGCCCATGGACTTGTGGGTAAAACCGCAATACATCCGTCGCAAATCAGCGTTATCCACAAGGCGTTGCAAGTCACCCTTGAAGATTTGAACAGCGCCCGCCAAATACTGAGTGAGTCGGCGCCTGCAGTGTTCAAATTCAACGACGCCATGTGCGAGCCGGCGACACATTACAAATGGGCGCAAACCGTTATCGAGCGCGCGCATTGGCAAGGGGTTCGCACAGAGTGCGGTAACCCTTCCGACACTTTTGGAGGCAGCCTGAGATTGGCTGAATTGGTAGGTTGAACGACGTTTTAAATAAATCGGTTCCACAAAAACAGGTGCTGTCGGCCTTCGACTTCGATGGCACGCTGACGTATCACGACAGTTTTGTACCGTTTTTACGCTTTGCGTTCGGCAATCGACTGTTCGCCATGCGCCTGTTCCGGATGATCCCGGCCACGATCAGCTACTTGCTCGGCCAGATTTCCCGCAATGACCTGAAGGAAAAGCTCATCACGGTCTATCTGACGGGGGCCAAAGTCGCGTGGGTGGAAGAACGCGCAGAAGCATTTTGTGACGTTTCGTGGCAGCGGTTAATGCGGCCTTTGGGCTTAACATCTGTCGCCAACCAGCGGGAGCAGCAAGCGCTCGTGACCATTTGCTCGGCATCGCCTGAGTTGGTACTCAAACCGTTCGCTAAAAAACTGGGTATTGGCTTGATCGGCACTCAACTGGAAGCGGTTAACGGTGTGTTAACCGGTGAAATCAGCGGCACCAATTGCCGTTGTGAGCAAAAAGTCATCCGTCTTGAGGCGCAATACGGGCCTTTGGACCAATACACATTGCGCGCCTGGGGTGACACCCGGGGCGATGAACAAATGCTTGGCGCCGCTCAAGAGCCCCACTGGCGTGAATTTCATGCACTGTGGCGCCGTAAGCGGCCACTGGATGTGTGCTTGCGTGAAGAACTGTAAGCACGGCTCGTCATATACAAGCGTTAAATTAGGTTAAACAGCACGTTGTGCATCGATGCAGACAAGGAGACGCTTCATGGCCATTTCGCTGTCCAAGAACCAAACCATTTCCCTCGAAAAAGAAGCCGGAACCGGTCTCAAGAAAATCCGTATGGGCCTGGGCTGGGACCCGGTAAAACCGACCGGTTTCTTTGCCAAACTGCTGAACAGTGACAGCGCCATCGACCTTGATGCGTCCTGCATTGTGCTCGACAGCAACAAGCAGTTGCTGGACCTTGTGTGGTTTCGCGACCTCAAGTCCAAGGACGGCTCTATCGTTCACTCCGGCGATAACCGCACTGGCGAGGGGGATGGCGACGACGAATCGATCCAGGTCAACCTTGAGCAATTGCCAGCCAACGTCAAACACTTGGTGTTTACGGTGAACTCATTCACCGGGCAGAACTTTGAATCGGTCGAGAATGCCTACTGCCGAATCGTCGATGAAGTCAGCGGCAAGGAGCTGGCGCGTTTCCTTCTGTCGGAAAAAGGCCGTCACACCGGTTTGGTCATGGCTAACCTGAGCCGCACGTCGGCAGGCTGGGACTTCACCACCATCGGAACTGTGGCCAACGGCCGTACTGCACAGGATCTGGCCAACGAGGCTGCTCAGGCGGTGCGCGCATGAGCACATTGACGCCGGGTGCAAACACGTCCGTTTCAGCGGGCGCTCAGACCGTTACCATCACTTACAGCCCAGTTGCTGGCGCTGACCTGGACGTCTCGGCATTTTTGCTCACCGATTCGGGCAAGGTGCGCGGCGACAACGACATGTGTTTCTTCGGCCAGCAAAGCGTCAACAACGGCGCGGTCAAGCTGGTCGAATCGGCTGCGGGCCGAACAGTCTTCAGTATGAACCTGGATGCGATCGATCCGGCTATCGAGAAAGTTGCCCTGACGGCAACCATTTACGAGAACAAGGCCAAATTCGCAGCATTTCCGGTACTGAACGTATCGGTCAGTGGCGGCATTGAAGCGCCGATCCCGACGCAGGGCATGCAGGAAACCGCATTGATCCTGGGTGAGTTTTATCGTCGCCAAGGCGCGTGGAAGTTCCGTTGTGTGGCGCAGGGCTTTGCTGGCGGGCTTGCCCCTCTGGCTGAGCACTTCGGCGTGGATATCGCCGCGCCTGCCCCGTCGGCGGCCCCGACCCCTGCGCCCGCTGCAGCACCTGCGCCAGCGTCAAAAATCAACTTGTCGAAAATCACCCTCGACAAACAGCGTCCATCGATTAGTCTTGAAAAGAAAGACGGCGACTTCGGCGAGATCAAAATCAACCTGAACTGGAACCGCAGCTCTCAAAGCAGTGGCGGCGGCGGTTTTTTTGCTTCATTGCGCGGCAAGTCGGGCGGTATCGACCTGGACGTAGGTTGTCTCTACGAAATGGAAAATGGCCGCAAAGGCGCGGTGCAGGCATTGGGCAATGCGTTTGGCGATTTCCGCGATGAGCCGTTTATCCAACTGATGGGTGATGACCGCACGGGGTCGGTAAGTGATGGCGAATGGCTGCGCATCAACGGCAAGGAATGGCGTCAGATTCGTCGCGTTCTGGTTTATGCCTTCATCTACGAAGGCGCCCCGAACTGGCAGGCGACGGATGGCGTGATCACGCTGTATATCCCGGGCGAAGCACCGATTGAAGTGCGTTTGAGCGAAGAGGGCGGCAGCAAAGGCATGTGCGCTATCGCCTTGCTCGAAAACGTCGGTGGTAGCGTGCGGGTAAACCGCAAAGTCGAATTTTTCAAAGGCCACTCAGACATGGACAAAGCCTTTGGCTGGGGCATGCGCTGGGCTGCCGGATCCAAATGAGCGTTCTGTGAATGGTCGCCTGCCGAGGCAGGCGGTGCTCCCTCAATTTCTGACAAGGTAACTCCAATGCTCGAATGGCTGAAAACCAATGCAACAGCTGCCCGTGACAAACTCTCGGCAGAAGTCAGCAAGTTCAAAAATCGTGAATTCATGGAAGCTGTGGTTTCCGGCTGTGCGCTGGTGGCTGCCTCCGATGGCGACATCAGTAGCAGCGAAAAGCAAAAAATGGTCGGCTTCATCCAGAACTCGAATGAACTGAAAGCGTTTGACGTTAAAGACGTCATCAAGTCTTTCAACGCCGTGTGCGAAAAGTTCGAATTTGATCAACAGATCGGCCGTGCTGAAGCACTGAAATCTATCGGTCAGTTACGTAAGAAAGAAGATGCGGCGCGTCTGCTGGTGCGCGTTTGCTGCGCCATCGGCAGCGCTGACGGCAACTTCGATGAAAGTGAGCGGGCTGCTTGCCGCACCATCTGCAATGAGCTGGGGCTGAACCCTGGCGATTTTGATCTCTGAGGACATCATGGAAAACACGGCAATTGGCTTCCCGCCAACCACCATCGCTGTATTTGTGGCTCTGGCGGTCATTGCTCTGGCAATCGACCTGTTCACCCACAAAAGCGATAAACCGGTCACGCTGACCAATGCGGCCATCTGGTCGATCTTTTGGGTGCTGATCTCCCTCGCGTTTGCGGGTTACTTGTACTACGCCCACGGCCCGAGCGTGGCCAGCCTGTTCGTCACAGGTTATGCGCTCGAAAAAGTGCTCAGCGTCGACAACTTGTTCGTGTTCATGGCGATTTTTGCCTGGTTCAAAATTCCGGACGCACTGCGTCACCGTGTTTTGTACTGGGGCATCATCGGCGCGATCGTTTTCCGCCTAATTTTCGTGGCTATCGGCACCGGCTTGCTGGCGTTTGGCCCATGGGTCGAAGTGGTCTTTGCAGTGGTCGTGGCCTGGACAGCGATCATGATGCTGCGTGGTAGCGAAGACGACGAAGATGAGGACTATTCCCAGCACATTGCTTACCGGTTTGCGAAAAAACTCTTCCCGGTATGGCCGAAGTTGCACGGGCATAATTTCTTTGTTTCTCGCACAGAGCTTGAAAAAGAGATCACGAAGCCGCAGAACAAGGGAATGACCCTGGTGGGCAAGGGCGCTCTGTTCGCGACGCCGCTGTTTCTGTGTGTCGTGGTGGTTGAAGTCTCAGACATCTTGTTTGCCTTTGACTCCGTCCCGGCAGTGATAGCCGTAAGCCGCGAACCGTTGATTGTGTACTCGGCCATGATGTTCGCGATTTTGGGGCTGCGGACCATGTACTTCGTACTCGAAGCCCTGAAGCGCTACCTCGTTCACCTGGAAAAATCGGTTATCGCGCTGTTGTTCTTTATTGCCGGCAAGCTGGCGCTGAACGCTACCGATCACCTGTTTGGCCATGGCATCAGCATTGACCCGAATACCAGCCTGATCGTTGTGTTGGTGGTATTGGCCATAGGTATCGTGGCCAGCATCATCTTTCCCGGTAAAGATGAAGAGCAATCTGACGTTAAAAACGACACGAACGCTTGATCGCATATTTATTAAGGAGAATCACTCATGGCACTTTCCCTCTCTAAAGGCGGCAACCTGTCTTTGACCAAAGAAGCCCCAGGGATGACCAAAGTCCTCGTTGGACTGGGCTGGGATACCCGTTCCACGGATGGTGTGGATTTCGACCTAGATGCCAGCGCCTTCCTGCTCAAGGCTGACGGCAAGGTACGCGCAGACTCCGACTTTATTTTTTACAATCAGCTTAAAAGTGTTGATGGTTCGGTAGAGCACACGGGCGACAACCGCACCGGTGCGGGCGACGGTGATGACGAGGCGATCAAGGTTGACTTGTCCAAAGTGCCTGCCGATATCGACAAAATCGCGTTTACGGTGACCATCCACGAAGCTGAGGTCCGCATGCAAAACTTTGGTCAGGTGAGCAATGCGTTTATCCGCATCGTGAATCAGGACAACAACAGTGAAGTGGCGCGTTATGACCTCGCTGAAGACGCCAGCACTGAAACGGCCATGATATTTGCCGAGCTGTACCGTCATGGTTCCGAATGGAAATTCCGTGCGGTAGGCCAAGGTTTCCGTGGGGGCCTCAAGCCTCTTGCTGAAAGCTACGGGCTGAAATTTTAATCGTCACCCCCTCAACTTTTATATAAGGGTTCACGAACATGGCAGTAAGTTTGAGTAAAGGCGGTAACGTTTCCCTGACCAAAGAAGCCCCCGGTCTGACCGAGGTGGTTGTAGGCCTGGGTTGGGATCCGCGTGTAACCGATGGTAGTGAATTCGATCTGGACGCCTCGGTATTCATCGTTGGTGAGAATGGCAAAGTGCTCAATGACGGCAGTTTTGTGTTCTACAACAACAAGACGTCCCCGGACGGTAATGTTGTGCACCAGGGCGACAACCGTTCGGGGGCGGGCGAAGGCGACGACGAGCAGGTCAACGTGAACCTGTCCGGCTTTGCACCGGAAACCAAGAAATTGGTGTTCGCAGTCACCATTCACGAAGCGGATGCACGCAAGCAGAGTTTTGGCCAAGTTTCGAACGCTTACATCCGTGTTCTGAACAAAGCTGACGGCAAAGAAATTGCGCGTTATGACCTGAGTGAAGATGCGTCGACTGAAACCGCGATGGTGTTCGGCGAACTGTACAGCCATAACGGCGAGTGGAAGTTCAAAGCCATCGGTCAAGGCTTCGCTGGTGGCTTGGCGCCACTGGCTTCGAGCTATGGCGTTAACTTGGGCTAAGGCTCAGCGTTAACTAAAAGGCTCTTTCCGGAAGCGGAAAGGGCCTTTTTTGTGTGTGCAGAGGGTGTAATCGGCGTGGTCATAGGTATTAGCAAACCACCCCACTCAAGGATCGGTCGTATTGCACTCAATCGCCTTTTTTCGAAACACCCATTTGCGCAACTTTTAACCCTGAAAAATGCAGGTTTTTACCGACCTGAGTTTGTAGCGTCTTTAAAATCAAGGCCTGTAGCTCATTGCGCAATTAATTGCATAAGAGTGGGCCAATAGTTGCGCGATTAAAGGCATCAAGTCGCAGTTTATAAGGTCTTTTTATATGGGCTAAGTGTTCAAACCCCCGGTGTATAACGGGCCCATCTGTTCTGGCACAAGTCTTGGATTACAGGGGAGTACCTGCACACAGTATTTGCAGGTTTACCTTATGCACTTCAAGGAGAGAGTTATGGCTACGCCAGCGTATATGTCCGTCACCGGTGAAAAACAGGGGTTGATCACCGCTGGAGCATTCACGGCAGATTCTGTGGGAAACACCTATCAGGAAGGGCATGAAGATGAGGTCATGGTCCAGGCTTTCAGTCACGAAGTCATCATTCCTCGTGACCCTCAATCGGGCCAGCCAACTGGGATGCGTGTACATAAGCCTGTTTGTATCACCAAAGTATTCGACAAGGCCTCCCCACTGCTGTGGGCGGCGCTGACATCAGGTGAGCGCTTGAGCGAGGTCGTCATCCAGTGGTACAGAACGTCTGCGAGTGGCACTCAGGAGCATTACTACACAACCACGTTTGAAGACGCGATCATCGTTGAAATCAATGGATCTATGCATAACTGTCAAGATCCGGAAAACGCTCATTTTACCCACCTTGAGGATGTACATTTCACTTACCGGAAAATAACCTGGACCCACGAAGTTAGCGGTACTTCGGGTTCGGATGACTGGCGCAAGCCGGTTGTATAAGTCCTGGGTTCCGGCCTAACCTGCTATCGGCCCGTATAAGGGCCGATAGCAGCTTCAAGATGAACGCCATACTTAAGCGCCCCTTTGCTTCGTTGCAGCGCTGAGTCTTAGAGTCTCAACATCTCCCTCACCAACCTGTTGAGTTGGCATAAAAAGAAGCCGATTCATTACGTAGCAGGTATCCTGCCAGCCGCGCCTCAATTGTTCTGTGTTTCGCAGAATTCTCAGCAGCCTCGATCGTTTTTTCGATTTTTTTCAGCGTTACAGGTTGCGATACGTCGCGGTCGGCCATTGTGTATTAGGCTTACTGGCGCACAGTGACCCATAAGTCGTCCTCTGGATCGCTGGTAGGGGGCGCGACTTGATGTCCGCAAGGATCCTCTCGTCGAGGCCTGGCATTCGACAAGATGGTATGGGACGGATGCTCACCGAATGTGTATGAATTAAACATGCTCAAGCGTGAAGGGATCATTCTGGCGGGCGGATCTGGCCCCCGTCTTCATCCGGCAACATTGGCAATTTCGAAGCTTATGCCGTGCAAGCCTCACCTGACGGCCTCGCCCAAGCGTTCATCATCGCTCAGGAATTTATTGGTAATGACCCTTGTGCCCTGGTTTTGGGCGACAACATCTATCACGGTCACCCGTTCAATGAACTACTGCACAGCGCAATGCTGCGCGAGACAGGCGCCAGTGTGTTCGCTTATCACGTGAAAGACCCGGAACGTTATGGGGTTGTGGAGTTCGATAAGCAGGGCAAAGCCATCAGCCTCGAAGAAAAACCGCTCAAGCCCAAGTCCAACTATGCCGTGACAGGGCTGTATTTCTACGACCGGCAGGTGGTAGACATCGCCAAGAGCATCAAACCTTCCGCTCGGGGTGAGCTGGAAATTACCGACATCAATCGCATTTACATGGAGCAGGGCGAAATGTCGTTTGAGATCATGGGTCGCGGTTATGCCTGGCTTGACACCGGCACGCACCAATCACTGCTTGAGGCGAGCCTTTTTATTGCCACGCTTGAACACCGCCAGGGCCTGAAAGTCGCCTGCCCTGAAGAAGTGGCGTTTAGATAAAAGTGGATCACTGCCGAGCAGTTAGAAACACTCGCTGAGCCGCTGTGCAAAAATGATTACGGTCATTACCTGAAACGCCTTCTGCTAGAGAAGATCTACTGATGAAAACCACCCCTTTGGACATCCCCGATGTCGTGCGATTCGAGCCTAAGATTTTTGGTGATGAGCGCGGTTTTTTCTTTGAAAGCTTCAACCACCGCCAGTTCGAAGACGCCATCGGGCGCTCTGTGCAATTTGTTCAGGATAACCATTCCCGCTCCGTGAAAGGCGTTCTGCGCGGCCTGCACTATCAGCTTCACCGCGCTCAAGGAAAATTAGTTCGAGTGGTTCACGGGGAAGTTTTTGACGTGGCCGTGGATATCCGGCGCAGTTCGCCGACATTCGGCAAATGGGTAGGCTCGTATTTGTCTGCTGAAAACAAGCACCAGTTGTGGGTACCTGAAGGGTTTGCTCATGGTTTTGTAGTGCTAACTGAAAGCGCAGAGTTCCTCTACAAAACGACCGACTACTACGCGCCCGAACACGAGCGTTGCATCAGGTGGGATGACCCACAGATCGGTATCGACTGGCCCATTGTGGGCGAGCCCGCGCTGTCGGGGAAAGACCGTCAGGGCAAGCGCCTGGCCGACGCCGAAGTCTTTTAATAACAGCAGGCCATCCCGCTGACGGGCAGCCGTTCGCCTGTGGATGGCCTGAACCATCTTCCTGCGATTATTGCGTGTACCAGCGCGTTCCCGGCAATGCCCACGCCAATGCGGGTTGCTGACGCAGCAGTGTCCACTGCCCGTTCTCTAACCGAAACATCGACATTTCATGAAAAAGCCGGGTTGAACGGCCGGTGTATTCGATCAGACTTAGCAACAACGGTGTCTTGGCGTTCCAGTGGTCCAGAATGTAGCGCTGAGCATCCTCGACCCGCCCAAGCTGGACATAACTAAACAGAAAACAGAATTGTGGCGCGTGTTGCAACGCCGCATCCGACAGCTTCGCCGGTTCATTGATGGGAATCTGCGACGGGTCATTCCACTCCCATTCGGCAAACAGCACAGGCGAGCCCTGATTGTCACGTAGCACTGCGTCCGTACGATTGGACGACTCGAAGTGAGTGAAAAGCCCCAACATATCAGCCACGCGGCGCACGCTAATCCCCGTATGGATGTTCCAGTCCGAAACCGAGCCCACGTCCCGACTGTAACCGTCCAAGGGAAAGTCGCGGTACCAGGTATAGGCAAACAGGGTTGCAAAATCAGTCAGCAAATCAGTAGGTGGCATATTCGTCAGGCTTCAAGCAGGTGGGTGCCAAGGCGGGATTTCAGGCACAAAAAAAGACGTCCGTGGACGTCCGTGGACGTCTTTAGATGTTGAAGTGGTGGAGTCGGGGGGTAAAATCTATACATAACCTATTGTTTTAAATGGCCTTATTTGCAGATTTATTATTAAGTGCCCCCCGTGTACGAATTTCCGAAGAGCGGCTATCTAAGGAGTTTAACTGGCGTCCTTAACTATCGTTTGCGACCTGGCGAGGCCAGTCAACCACTGGGGAGCATTCAATAGAGTCGGTCGTGTACAGCATAACCTCGGTTATCTGGCCAAGAGGGTTTGATGCCCAGCTCAGACCGGGTGCTGGGTAGATGTCAGGTCACGCAGTTGGGTTTTTTCCACGGTAGCGCACCATGGGCTCATCTAGGGCGATTTGAGCTGAGGTGCGGTATGAGGCACTCGATGGTTACCTGTCACAACTGTGGCAACGCGATGGTTCCGAAGGCGTCATATAGCCGTGGTTTCTGGGGGCATTCGCCTTCGTCCAATCATTGCCCCTTTTGCCTGAGTGAGAACTGGAACGGCGGAAACCACGTAGCCGCAAGCGGTCCAGTTTCAAGATGCGCGTGAGGTGTACGCTCGCGTTGCTGCGATGCGCGGAGCCACATCAGATCGACGTTGCGCTCGGCCTCACGCTCAAGCCGGCGGCTGGACTGAATCCGATTGAGGTAGCCGTAGATATAGATCTTTAGCAACTCAGATGGGAGGTAGGCCGGACGATCAGTCGCGGCAGGATCGACGCCCTCAAAACCAGGCGCACCTAGGTCGCGCTCATCAACGAAAAAATCCACCACGCGCACTCGATTTTCTTCGGCTACGTAATCGTCCAGACACTCCAGCAGCAAGGTGACTTGCGTCCGAGCCTCACCTTCGATGAGTCGCTTCATAATCGCCCCGCTACGATCTGGGCGATCAGAAGGTTAGACAACCATTGGCATTTTCACACAGCCTCGACTTATAACTGCCGATCAGATCCAGCAGGATTCGGCCAGGACTATAGCGGGTCAGCGCAACATGATCCTTATTCATCCAGCAGCGCTCGCATGCCAACGCTGTCGCTTATCGCACGGTACAGTTGCATCGGCGAAACCGGTTTGTGCAGTAGTGGGACGCCGCTGTCACGGGTCTCACGCAAGCGCTCGGGCGCTGTGTCGCCAGTAATGATCAAGGCCTGAATCTCGGCCCCCATGGCCGCGCGCACTTGGCGCACAACCTGGCCGCCAGTCTGGTGTTCACGCAAGCGATAATCGCTGATGAGCAACTGTACGGGCCAGTCGGCAATCAGCCGCAGGGCATCTTCGATGTTCTCTCCCTCCCGGCACTCACACCCCCAGCCTTCGAGCAGTTGCAGCATGCCTTGGCGAACGCTGGCGTCGTCCTCTATGACCAAGACTCGCAGACCCAACAAGCGCTCCGTATACATCTGTTGCGTGCTTGGTGCGGCGAAAGCATCGCTGCTGAAATTGCCCCAGGCAAACGGCACGCGAACACGAAAGACACTGCCCCGGCCAGATCGTGAGCGCAGCGTCAGCGTGTGACCGAGTGAATGTGCCAAGCCATCGCTGATCGCCAGCCCCAGCCCCAGCCCTTTGAGTCGATCACGCTCTGGATTGCCCAATTGATGAAACTCACGAAAAACCTCGGTCTGCTGAGCTGGTTCGATACCAATGCCCGTGTCAAAAACCTCAATCGACACATCACGACCCTGTTTACGGCAGGCAACCAGCAATCCCCCATCGTTGGTGTAGCGAATGGCATTGCTGATCAGATTGCGCAAGATCAGCTCCAATAGGGCTGGGTCAGAATTCACCGCAAAAGGTGTTTCGCGGGAGCGATAAACGATGTTTTTGGCGTCGGCCTGACTGCCAAGTTCGTTCTCCAGCTTGTTGAGCAGCGGTTGCAAGTGAAACGACTTGCGTTGTGGCTCAATCACACCTGCTTCGATGCGCGAGAAGTCCAACAAGGTGTTGAGCATCTGTGCCGACGCCTGGCTGGCCGCTCGGGCGCTGTTTAATGCTTTTTGCTGAGCCTGGGACAGCTCGCTACGTGCCAGCACCTCCAGAAACAGCTCTTGGGCGTGAACTGGTTGGCGCAAGTCATGACTGGCCGCAGCCAGGAACTTCGACTTGGCCAGATTGGCCTCTTCGGCCTTGACCAGGGCTTGTTCGGTACGCGTGGACTCAATCTGCAAGCGCTTGAGCAGATCACGATTTTCAAAGCGCAAGGCAATCGACTGGCGCGATGCCCGTTGAACGATAAGCGCCTGGCCTATCTGGCCAATGACATAAAGCGTGCAGCCTATAGCCAGCACGGTATAGGACGAACCGTCGATCAACCACAGCTTGCTATTGATGACCCCCAGTTGCATCAACTGCATGCTTGCGTACAGCGGAAACACTGGGGCCAGCAATGAGACGGCGTTACCGCTGACGCCCGCTAACGACGCCATGGTCAGCAATTGCTCCGGCAGTGAACCTTGCCCCATGACGATCCAGGCCAGTGCCCCCCATGTAAGCCCCTCGAACGCCTTGATTAAGCACATTTGCCAGATCAACTTCAATGTATTGCTCGCGGTAATTCCGCTTCGCAGAGCTAGAATCGCATAGCTCACGCAGATCACACGGCCACCAGCCACCAGGGCGAACCAGATCAGCAAATGAACGCTGTTATCAGCCGAATACAGCGCCAGCACAAGCACCAGGGCCAGAGCTATGCCCAGATACAATGAGTTCTTCATGCTGATGAACACCAAGCGCACTTGCTCGACGCGGATGTCCATGTTGAGTTCGGCGTTGGTACGCCAATCACTCATTGGTCAGGCCCCGTCGGCGCGCCACGAAAGCTGCTTCAGAACGACTGGACACCTGCAATGCTGACAATGTGGCCTGCACATGCCCGCGTACTGTATTTTCGGAGAGTTCCAGACGCCGGCCGATCATCTTGTTCGACAGCCCTTGGCACAACAGATCAAGAACTTCACATTGGCGCGGCGTCAGTTTGAACGCACGGTTTTCCAGCGAGGCCGGGACATTACGAGGCAAGCGATCAGCGAGTGTCTCAACGACCTGTTCAAGCAGCCGCTGCGAGGTTTCGGCTTTATAGATGAAGCCCTGGGCACCTAGCGCGAACGCTTGCTCTTTCACCTTGGCGTCCTGCGAAGCAGACACCATCAATACCTTCGCCTTAGGCCACTTGTCTTTGAGCAGGGCAATGCCCTCCAGCCCGCTAAGCCCTTCTAACTGCACATCGAGCAGCAACAGATCGATCGTGTCGCAGGGGCAGAGCAGCGCCTGCTCCATCGATGGCGCCTCAAATACATGTACGCCACGTAAGCCGGCGGCCAACACCATGGCAAGGCCGGATCGAAACAGGGCGTGATCGTCGATGAGCAGCAGGTTGATAGTCATGCTGGCAATTCAATCCCAAGTAGATGGCTATCTGCAAGCAACCAGTCCAAATGGACTATGGGCATCAGACCCACTGCTGGTTAGTGTGTGCGGCTGTTATATCGAGCATTTTCTTTGAGCAGTTTTCTAGGTATCGCTCAACGGGTTCTCATTGAATGAAGAGTGCACGGATCACCATAAAGTCTCACTACTAGAAACGCTAAGGATGAGCATGCTGCCTGCACGGCATTCTTTTTAATCAAGCCTGGTCTCCTCGTGCTGAGTGCCTCCCTCTCTTTTTGATTCGCCAGGCGGGGGTTCGATTGTCAGGCAATGGGGTGGGAATCGTCGGTTAGGGCAGCATAAGCAGCACTTTCAGGCCGTTCTCTGTGGCGTGGCCTAGGGGATGTAGGACTCGGCTTATCGTCCGCTGAATCGCTGATGGCTGCTCACTAACAATAATGAATACCGACATCAAAGGACTGAGCCGATGAATCACGTTTTTGCGCTGGTGTGGAATGCCTCGTTGGGCTGCTGGGCGGTCACTCACGAATTCAGCAAGCGTTGCCGCAAAGGCTCGCGTTGTTCGGGCAAGTTGGCATTGGCAGCTTTGCTGCTGAGCACGGGGTTCAGTTCATCTGCCTTTGCAACTTGTAGCACGGCTGGATCGACTGTCACTTGCACCGGCGTGCCGGTCCTTCCGCTGTTTCTCAACCAATACTCAAGTGCCACCAATGGCCTGACGGTCAACGTCAACCCCGGCGCGCAGATGAACGCCATCCTCGGCGGCCATGTGATGGACCTGACCGGGGTGAACATTTCCCTGAATAATTCTGGCACCCTCGATCCAGCGCTCTTCGGCTTCGTATCGATACTCAGCGGCGGTGCATTCATTGGCACGGGCGCGACCAGTGCCGTGAGCGTGCTCAACAACGCCAGCGGCATCATGCGCGGTACCGGGATGCTGCTTGGGCTCAACCTGACCAGCATCGACGGTCTGGCAATTGGCGTGAACAACGCGGCGTCAGGCATCACCAGCATCACCAACAACGGCACTATCACCTCGACCGGCCTGTCGACCGGCGGCATTACCCTGGCCGATACCCCAGTGATCGGCGTCTATGGCGGCTCGCAGGTCAACATGACCAACAGCAGCACCGGCGTCATCAACGGTCGGATAGCGTTCGAAACGTCGGCGGCGGGCAATACCTTCGCCAACGCGGGTAGGATTACCGGCGGCGTATCGATGGGCGCGTGGAGCACCAACACCTTCACAGCGTTGACTGGTTCTTCGGTGCAGGTCGGTGACGGCGTGCAGACCAGTGTTGGCCTTGGTGGTCTGGTCAATATCAACCTGACGTTCGCCCCAACGGGCACGGTCGATGGTGGCGTGGGAGGCACTAACAGCCTGATCCTGCAAAACCAGGTGGGCGTTGGCGGAGGTACTACGGGGGACGGTACCGCCTCAAGCGCTACCTACGTCAACTTCAACAACCTGATCCTCAACAGCGGTAACTGGACATTGCAGGGGCCGTTGGTGAGTGGCTCGACCACGCTTAACGGCGGTATCGCCCAGTTCAATAACAATGCGACCTTCGGCAGCGGTGTGATCATCTCCAACGGCGGGATCATTGAAGCTAGCAATGCCGGTTTGAACGTGAGTAACGGAATTCATCTAGGCGCTGGTGGTATAACGGTGCAAGGCAGCAACGCCACCACACTGAGCGGGGTGATCTCCGGTAGCGGCGGCTTGACCAAGACCGGTAGTAACGGCAGCCTCACCGTCAGCGGTGCCAACACCTATCTGGGCAACACTACGCTCAGTGGCGGTACCGTGCAGGTCAGCAACAATAAGGCGTTCAGTACCGGCACCCTCAACATCACCAGCGCGACGACATTGAGCGCGCCGGGAATCATCAATCTGGCCAACGCTATCAGCCTCGGTGGAACCTTGACGGCCGGTGGCACTGGTGCATTGACTCTCGGCGGCTTGATCAGCGGCAGCAGCGGCCTGACCAAATGGGGTACTGGCAACCTCACCGTCAGCGGCGCTAACACCGGTTACACCGGCACCACTATCCTGAGCGCCGGCAGCCTGGTGGTGACCAATAACAACTCGCTGGGCAGTGGGGCACTGAACACCGCCGCTGGCACCACTCTCGACAGCACCACCAACGTCACGTTGGCCAATAACATCAGCATGACCGGCGCGCTCAATGTGCTCGGCAGCAATGCCCTGACCCTCGTCGGTGAGTTGAGCGGTACCGGCGGCATCACCAAAAGCGGCACAGCCAGCTTGACCCTGACCGGCAATAACAGCAACTCAGGCAACACCGCCCTCAATGCCGGCACGTTGTTGGTTGGCAGCAACACCGCGCTGGGAACTGGCGCGCTGAGCGCGGCCGAGGGCACCACCCTCGACGCCAGCACCTCGGTTACGCTGACCAACGCAGTCTCGCTTGGTGGCAACCTGAACATCGGCAGCAGCGCCAACGTCAGCCTCGGCGGCATCGTCAGCGGCAGCGGCGGCTTGACCCTCAACGGCAACAACAGCTTCAGCGGCGGCACCACGCTCAACGACGGCACGCTAACGCTAGGCTCTGCCAACGGCCTGGGCAGCGGTAGCCTGATCGTCGGCAGAGCGGCGACGCTGGATAACAGCGCTTCGCTCGGCATCGGTAACGACATTACGCTGAACGCCGGGTTGACCGTCGCGGGCAACAACGATTTGAGCTTGAACGGCATCATCGACGGTGCCGGCAGCCTGACTAAAAACGGTTTGTCGGACTTGACGTTGGCAGGTAACAACACCTTCACCGGCAACACCGCTATCAATGGCGGCACCGTCGGTCTCAGTGGTTCGCTGGCCAGCGCGCAGGTCAACGTCAACAGCGGCGGCACCCTGACCGGCACCGGTTCGGCGCTCGGCTCCGTCAACGTCAATAGCGGTGGGCATCTGGCGTTGTCGTCGGGCAACCAACTGTCGGCGGGTTCGCTGACCCTCGCAGCCGGCAGCAACGTCGATGTGACGTTGGGCACACCATCGACCACCTCGCTGATGAACGTCGGCGGCAACCTCACCCTCAACGGCAATCTCAACGTCAGCGATGCTGGCGGTTTCGGCGTCGGTGTGTACCGTCTGTTCAACTACACCGGGGCCCTGACCAATCTGGGGCTGGATGTCGCCAGCGTACCGTTCGGTTATGGCCTCGGCGATCTGGTGGTGCAGACCGGCGTGGCCAATCAGATCAATATCCAAGTGTCGGCGCCGAACGTTAACATTCGTTATTGGGACGGCAGCCAGACTATTCCCAACGGCGTTGTCGACGGTGGCAGCGGCGCGTGGAGCGCGGTCGGTACCAACTGGACCGACGCCAACGGTCTGGTGAATCAATCTTGGGCGGGTGACTTCGCGGTGTTCCAGGGCACCGCTGGCAACGTGACGGTGAACGGCACGCAAGTGTTCACCGGCATGCAATTCCTTACCGACGGCTACAACGTGGTCAACGGTGCGGCGGGGCAACTCACCGCGGTCAACGGCAGCGGCGGCACTGCCGCTTTGCGCGTCGATCCGGGCGTGACTGCGACCATCAACGCCAACATCAATGGCAGTGGCATTCTCAATAAGCTCGACAGCGGCACGCTGGTGCTAGGGGGTGCCAACGCTTACACCGGCGGCACGCAACTGGACGGCGGCAAAATCATCGTCGGCAGCAACACCGCGCTCGGCACGGGCACGTTGACGGCGAATGCCGGCACGCAGCTGGACAGCAACGCGGCGGTGACACTGGCTAATGCGGCAACGCTGAACGGCAATCTCACCGTGCTCGGCAGCAATTCGCTGACCCTCAACGGCGTCATTGGAGGTACTGGCGGCCTGATCAAAAACGGCGTGGCGAACCTGACCCTCAGCGGCTACAACGCCTTCCTCGGCCCGGTCGCGCTGAACTCAGGCGGGCTGATTCTGGCGTCGAACTCAGCGCTGGGCTTCGGCACCTTGAATGCAGCGGGCGGCACCGCGCTGGATGCGAGCACGGCAGTTTCGCTCAACAACGCGGTCAATCTGGCCGGCAACCTTGGCATCGTTGGCACGGCTGATCTGAGCCTCGCCGGCACGGTCAACGGCGCCGGCAGCCTGAGCAAATACGGCGCGTCGAACCTGACCCTCAGCGGCAACAACAACTTCCTCGGCGGCACCACCCTCAACGCGGGCACCCTGATCGTCGGCAGCAACTCGGCGCTGGGCCTGGGCAACCTCACCGTAGCCGGCGCCTCGGCGCTGGACAGCAGCAGCGCGCTGAGCCTGGGCAACAACGTCGTGATCAACGCCAATCTGAGCAACACCGGCAGTAACAACCTGACGCTTGCGGGAGTGGTCAGTGGTGCGGGAGGTCTGATCAAGAACGGCACGTCGAACCTAACGCTCAACGGCATCAATACTTACACGGGCGGCACCACGGTGAACGCCGGCACGCTGACACTCGGCACCGGCGGTTCACTGGGCAGCGGCGCGCTGAGCGTGGCCGGTGCCTCGACCCTCGACAACACAGCACCACTGGTACTGGCCAATAACCTCAACGTCAATGCCAATCTGGCGCTGGCCGGTAACAATAACCTGACCCTCGGCGGCATCATTGCTGGCGCCGGCACACTGACCAAGTACGGTCTGGCCGACGTGACGCTGAGTGGCAACAACACGTACAGCGGCACGTTCGATGCGCTCGCTGGCAGCCTGACCACGCTGAGCAGCGGGGCACTGGGCAATAACGCCACCGTCACTCTCTCCGTTGGCGCGGCGCTCAATCTGGGTGCTTCGGCCAGCCTCGCCAGTCTCACTGGCAGCGGCACGGCGTTGATCGGTACCGGTAATACCCTGAGCCTGGGCGGCAACAATATCAGCAGCACCTTTGCCGGGAACCTCCGCGGCGACGGTGGACTGACCAAGCTAGGCAACGGCACCCTGACTCTCAGCGGCATCAGCGACCTCACCGGCGACACCCTCGTCAATGCCGGCATGCTGCAGGTCAACGGCTCACTGGCCAGCGGCAATGTGCTGGTCAACAACGGCGGCACCCTAGGTGGCAGCGGCACGTTGACGGGTGCAGTGACCGTGGCGGATGGCGGTCATCTGGCGGGTGTTACAGGCAGCACTCTGTCGGTGGACTCACTGGTGTTCAACGGCAACTCCAAATTCGACGTGGGCCTGGGCACACCGGTGTCCGGTGGTGGTAACGGGCTGGTCAACGTCGGCGGCAACTTGACACTCGACGGCACACTCAACGTCAGTGACATTGGCGGATTCGGCAGCGGTGTGTATCGCCTGATGAACTACACCGGCGGCCTGACCGACAACGGCATGCTGATTGGCACCGTGCCGGGCAGCGTGACGCCGGGCGATCTAACACTGCAAACCGCGCTGGCGAATCAGATCAACCTGTTGGTGAGCGTACCGGGCGTTACCGTGCAATTCTGGGACGGCAACCAACAGCTCGCCAACGGCTCAGTTGAAGGCGGCAGCGGCACATGGGGCACCGGTACCACCAACTGGACTGACGTCAACGGCACTACCAACCAAGCCTGGACCAACAACTTCGCGGTGTTCCAGGGGGCGGCTGGCACGGTGACCGTCAACGGTGCGCAAACCTTTACCGGCATGCAATTCGTCACCGACGGCTACACAGTGGTCAACGGCACAGCGGGCCAACTGACGGCCGTCAACGGCAGCGGCGGCACTGCCGCTCTGCGCGTGGATCCGGGCGTGACTGCGACTATCGACGCCACTATCAATGGCAGCGGCATCCTCAACAAACTCGACGCCGGTACTTTGGTGCTCACCGGCGCCAATGCCTACACCGGCGGCACGCAACTGGACGGCGGCAAAATCATCGTCGGCAGCGATACTGCGCTGGGTACTGGTGCGTTGACGACGAATGCCGGCACGCAACTGGACAGCAACGCGGCGGCGACGCTGGCCAACGCGGCGACACTCAACGGCAACCTAACCGTAGTCGGCAGCAACAACCTGATCCTCTCAGGCGACGTCAGCGGCGCGGGCGGATTGATCAAGAACGGCGCGTCGAGCCTGACGCTCAACGGCATCAACACGTTCAGTGGTGGCACCACACTGAACGCCGGTACGTTGACCCTTGGCACGGGCGCGTCTTTGGGCAGCGGCGCGCTGACCGTGATCGGTGCTTCGACCCTCGACAACGCCGCGCCACTGGTACTGGCCAATAACCTCAACGTCAATGCCAATCTGGCGCTGGCCGGTAACAATAACCTGACCCTCGGCGGTGTGATTACCGGGGCTGGCACGCTGACAAAAAACGGCGCGTCGAACTTGACCCTCAGCGGCAGCAACAACTTTCTCGGCGGTACCACGCTGAACGCTGGCACTTTGACCGCCGCTAGCAACTCGGCGCTGGGTCTGGGCAACCTGACCGTGGGCGGTGCCTCGACCCTCGACAACACGTCGCCACTGGTGCTGGCCAATAACATCAACGTCAATGCCAATCTGGCGCTGGCCGGTAACAACAGCCTGTCCCTCGGTGGTGTGATCGCCGGCACCGGCACGTTGACCAAGAACGGGCTGGCCGACGTGACCCTGAGCGGCAACAACACTTTCAGCGGCACGTTCGACGTGCTCGCTGGCAGCCTGAACACGCTGAGCAGCGGGGCACTGGGCAATAACGCCACCGTCACTCTCGCCGCTGGCGCGGCACTCAATCTGGGTACCTCGGGCAGGCTGGGCACTCTCACTGGCAGCGGCACGGCGTTGATCAGTACAGGCACCACCCTGAGCTTGGGCGGCAACAATATCAGCAGCACCTTCGCTGGCATCCTCAGCGGCGACGGCGGTATGACCAAGCTCGGCACGGGTACGCTGACCCTAGGCGGCATCAGCGACCTCACCGGCGACACCCTCGTCAACGCTGGCACTCTGCAGGTCAACGGTTCACTGGCCAGCGGCAATGTACTGGTCAACAACGGCGGAACCCTTGGTGGTAGCGGCACGTTGGCCGGTGCCGTGACCGTGGCAGATAGCGGTCATCTGGCAGGTGCTACCGGCAGCACTCTGTCGGTGGGTTCACTGGTGTTCAAGGGCAACTCTAACTTCAACGTGGGCCTGGGCACACCGGTGTCCGGTGGTGGTAATGGACTGGTCAATGCCGGAGGTAGCCTGACCCTCGACGGCACGCTCAACGTCCGTGACATCGGCGGTTTTGGCAGCGGCGTGTATCGTCTGATGAACTATACCGGTGGCCTGACCGACAACGGCATGTTGATCGGCACGGTGCCGGGCAGCGTGACGCGGGGTGATTTGATGCTGCAAACCGGGCAGGCCAATCAGATCAATCTGTTGGTCACCACTCCAGGTGTCGCCGTGCAATTCTGGGACGGTAATCAACTGATCGCGAACGGCTCGGTCGATGGCGGCAGCGGTATCTGGGACACCAGCACCACCAACTGGACCGACGTCAACGGCAAAACTAATCAGGTGCGGTCCAACAATTTTGCGGTGTTCCAGGGCGCGGCTGGCACGGTCACTGTCAACAGTGCACAAACCATCACCGGCATGCAGTTCGCTACCGATGGCTACAGCTTGGTGAATGGCGCGGCGGGTTCGCTAAGCCTGGTCAACGGTGAGCTGGGCAATGCCACGGTGCGGGTTGATCCGAATGCTACGGCGACCGTTGGTACCGCACTCAATGGCAGTGCCACCCTCGGCAAATATGACAGAGGTACGTTGGTGCTCAACGCGGCCAACGGTTACACCGGTGGCACGGCGCTCAACGGTGGAAAGATCGTGGTCGGCAATAACGCCGCGCTCGGTACCGGCGCGCTAACCGCCGCCGACAGCACTGTGCTGGACAGCAACGTCGCGGTGGCTCTGGGCAATAATGTTGTGCTCAACGGCGCATTGAATGTCACCGGCTCGAATGCCTTGACCCTGGGCGGCGTAGTCAGTGGCACGGGTAGCCTGATCAAGAGTGGCGCGTCCAGCCTAACCCTCAATGGCAATAACAGCTACAGCGGCGGCACCCTGCTCAATGGCGGTACCCTGGTGCTGGGCAGTAACGCTGCGCTGGGTAGCGGTGCCTTGGTATTTAAAAGCGGCACGACGCTGGACAGCAGCAATACCGCCAGCCTGTCCAACGCGGTCGACCTCGACGGCAGTCTGACTCTGGCAGGCAGCCATGACCTGACCCTCAGCGGTGTCATCAGCGGCAACGGTGACTTGAACAAGCTGGGTGCCAGCACGCTGACCCTGAGCGGCAACAATACCTTCAACGGATTGCTGAACGTGCTCAATGGCAGCTTGACCCTGATCGGCAATACCGGCCTGGGCAACGCCGACCTGAGCGTTGGCAGCGGCGCCTCGGTCAGCGTCAGCGGCCTCAACAATCTCGACGCCCTCAGTGGTTCGGGTGCGTTGATGCTGGCATCCGGCAGTACTCTGCAGGTGGGTGAAGGCGGGACCAGTAGCGTCTATGAGGGATCGATCAACGGGGATGGCCAGATCGTCAAGGCCGGTATCGGCAAGCAGGAGCTCAATGGCCAGTCGACGGTCGGCGGCGGCACCCGTGTATTGGCGGGCAGCCTGATCGTCGGCAGTGCGGCGGGTTCCACCGCCAGCCTGGCCAGTGATATCGATGTTGCCAAAGGCGCCATGCTGGGCGGCCATGGCACCGTCATTGGCGATATCAACCTGGCCAGCGGCGCGACCCTCAACCCGGGCAACTCCATTGGGACCCTGAAGGTCAACGGAGACTTGCGCTTCAACAGCGGGTCGACGTTGGTCATTGAAGCCAACCCTGACGGCCGTTCCGATCGGGTGATCGCCTCCGGCTCCGTCGCGCTGGACGGTGCAAACCTCAGCGTCCTGGCCAGCACCGGCAGTTGGGCGCCTAACACCCCGTACAACATCATCCAGGCTAACAACCTGACTGGCACCTTTGGCAGCGTCAGCAGCAACCTGGCGTTCCTCATGCCTTTGGTGTCGTACGCCAGCAATGGCGCGACCCTGAACCTTGCGCGCAATGACGTCGCGTTCGCTTCCGTGGCGCAAACCTACAACCAGCGTGCGGTGGCAGGTTCTCTGGACAGCGCAAGTTCGGGCGCCGTGCATGACGCGGTCGCGGCATTCAGCGCCGATCAGGCGCGTGCGGCCTACAACAGTCTGTCGGGGGAGATCCACCCTAGTACCCGCGGCGCGTTGTTCAATGACAGCCGCTATGTGCGCGATGTGATCGGCACGCGTCTGCGCAGCGCCCAGGTCCAGCCCCACAGCGAAGGCGTGCTGCACGTTGACGTTGATAGCAATATGACCTTCTGGGTAAATGGTTACGGCAGTTGGGGCGACAGCGAGGGCAACAGCAACGTCGCCGACCTCGACCACAACAGCCAGGGCATGCTGATGGGCGTCGACATGCCATTAAATGACACTTGGCGCGCAGGCGTGGCGGCGGGGTACGGTAATACTGACCTGGACGCCAATGCCCGCAACTCTTCAGCCAAAATCAACAGCACGTCGTTGACCGCCTACCTGGGTGGCCAGTGGGATGCCTTGCATCTGCGCACTGGCGTCTCCCATGCCTGGAACAAGGTCGAGAGCAGTCGTCATGTGCAAGTCGGCAGTCTGCAGGAGCACGTCAAGGCCGATTACGACGCCAGCACCCACCAAGTGTTCGCGGAGCTGGGCTATGACGTGCAGGTGGGTAACCTAGCGCTTGAGCCTTTTGCCGGCTTGGCCCATGTTGAAGTCGACAGTGACAGCTTCCGCGAACAGGGCGGCAGCACGTCGCTGAGCGGCGACAGCGAGAAGGACAGGGCGACCTATTCCAGCCTCGGTCTGCGCGCCAGGACGGCGTCGGCTGAAGTGGCCGGCGTACCCCTGAGCGTGCAAAGCAGTCTGGCATGGCAGCGGGTGCTTGATGAGCCGGGTGAGAGCAGTCGCCTGAGCCTGAATGGCTATGACAGTTTCACCGTCAAAGGCGTGCCAGTTGCTCAGGACACCGCCCTGGTGCAACTGGGTGTCAGCGCCAGACTGGCTCCGCAAGCGAGCCTGGACCTTGGCTACTCGGGACAGATAGGCGATGGCTACAGCGACCACGGTGTGCGTCTGGGGCTCAACATCGCGTTCTAAATAACGGGCCTGCGAGGTGCAATGCCTCGCAGGTTTGTAAAAACTCTTCGATGAACAGGACCACAGCGATGACAACCATGGCCGCTCCAGAGAAACCAATGACTAGTAAAGCGGCGGCCGGGCGTACACGAAGAACAACCCATAACTGCTACCGTCACCCCTGACTGGGCCAAAATATAAAAGATGGTTGGCGACCAAGCTGCCAGCCCCTCCGGTGATATCCCGATAAATTGCATCCTTGACGTAGAAGCGCACACTTAAATTTTGGCGACGCGTCTTTCCACACCCTGAGCGAGAAACAGCCGTTTATAGATTGGGGGGAACAGTTACTTTTGAGCCATTACCTTCATAAATCTGAACATCTCATCGCTCCCCCCTTCTTGTTGAGGCTGAACCGAAACGTGGTTTGGGTCCGGATGAAATTTATTGTAGAACTCAACAATCTTGAAGCCACACTTATTTACATAAAAGTGAATGTTTCGCTTCTCAAAATACGGGGTAACGGTTTCCCATACCTTCGTGTTTGGATACTCTCGCTCGATTGCCTCCCATGCTTGAATGTAGTGGTCAACTAATCCCGGACACGACGTTAAGTTTTTCTTCGGCCCGGGCTGGCGCCAACCCACCGTTGAATTGGTGGGGTCGAACCCAGTTGTACCGATGCATCAAGAAGTGGCTGATATCGC
>NZ_JAAQWY010000031.1:0-70826 GCF_012985765.1 Pseudomonas sp. WS 5071
GGTCAAGTGCAACGCGAAATTGGCAACCTATCGGCGCCGTCACACTCAACCCAGAGAGGGAGCAGCCGGCAGTGAAAATAGCAGCTTAAAAACACGGCTGACGCGACAACTACCTTGCAAAACGCCGAGGGAATGAACTCACATATACATTCTATGATTTAACACCGCAAAAACCATACCATGTTTTCGTGTGGGGGATGAATGCGTATGAAACCGTAGGACCGAGATCGTATACCAATAATACATTCATGCATGCCGAACACAACTCGGACCAAGAGAACCCGACGCCTCCATTACACCTCACTGCATCCTACAGCACAATGAATGGAAATCTTCTCGTTTTTTTCAACCTGTCGTCTGACAACGTTAACATTGACCACTACATCGTTATCATCAATGATGTTGAGATACAAAAAACTGCGTATCCACTACCGGGGTATCACCGCATCATCCATCCTCTGCAAAAAAACATCCCATACACTGTATCTGTGTATGCTGTCGACACAAACAACAACCGTTCGAGTACTGTTTCTATTTCAGGAGACACATCCAACAAAGACACACAAGACTTGCCTCCTACAAATGGCAATGTGCTCCAAGTCATTCGCACTGAACACAATACTGCCGAACTCACATGGAACTTCATACAGCGAGCACGCTACATAGTCATAGCCTGCTTTATCGTTACAGAAGACGGTTTAATACCACGCCCCTTAGTACACACTATGGGCACGAGCATTGGCGTGAACTTACATAACATCCAACCTGACAAAAACTACACAGTCGCTATTTACGGGGTAAACAGTTATGGGGCTTCGGGAGTTCCTAGGTTCAGCGTTTTTTAAACGCGGTAATACTCGACACTTAAACTTCTAAAACGGGCTTACGGCAGGCATCAACTGTTATTGTCTCCCCTCTTTTTGTCATGCCTTTACGGACAACTGAAGCAAGGGTAAGCCAGACAATGGGCGTATCTTTTGTGAAGCCGTGTTTATGTTGATACTGCTTCGCACTCAATCCCTATCTGCGCTAATCGTCAATGGCGACGAACTGTCTCAATGCAAAGAATCGAGCGGACGCTCTATCTCAACACCTCCAACGTTTGTTACTCAAAACGCAAAAGTCCTTATCCAGAGCAGGGCTTTTTCGAGGCCGGGGTTGCCTATATTTTGATCGCACCACACAGAACTTGCATAGCAAGAAGGTTTTTGAAATGTCCAGCAGTATGGGTATGGCCAGCGTTTTCGCTTTGTCGTCTTTGTTGTTGTCGCCTTTGGCCATGGCGGAAGAATCGCCGGCGTTCGTTGCACAAAATGCAGCCCGCGCAGCCGCCTTCGAGCAACACCAAAAAGAACTCACCGCCAACCACCAACATGAGGCAAAGCCTCAGCAAACACAGGTTAAAGCCAGCGACAGCGATGACGTCAAGGACAGCTGATACACCACCTGAAGTCTTCCCGACCCAATCAGCCACAGCCTTTAGATGTGACTGATTGTTTCAAAAGCCGCTACTATAGCGGCTTTTTTTTGTTTGAAAAAAACCGTCGCAGCGCATGACGTGTTTGAACAAGAACGCGAATTTCTGAAGAAAATAAAAACTGCCATCACCCAAAAGGAGCAATTTACCGGTGAAGAACGCACTCAAGTTTAGTCCGCTATTCCTCGCGCTGGCTGCAACGATCCCTGCGCTGGCTCAAGCAGAGGACGAAACGTCCAAAGACGGGTTTATCGAAGGCTCAAGCCTCAAGCTGCATTTTCGCAACTACTACATGAACCACGATATTCGCAGCCCGAAGGCGGATGACAGCAAAGAGTGGGGCCAAGGGTTTATAGGTCGGTTCGAGTCGGGCTTTACCCAAGGTGTCGTAGGCTTCGGACTGGACGCCTATGGCATGCTCGGCCTGAAACTCGACGGCGGTGGTGGCACCGACGGCAGCAGCATCCTGCCGGTCAGTGACGGTAATGGCAAAGCGCCTACCGCGTTTTCATCTGCCGGTGCAGCGCTCAAGATGCGCGCGTTTGACACTGAGCTGAAAGCGGGCGACATGTTCCTCACCAACCCGGTAATCGCCGGTGGCGAGACCCGCATGTTGCCGCAGACCTTCCGTGGCGTGACATTGACCAATCGCAGCATTGACGGCTGGATGTTCGAGGGCGGCCAGGTCAGCTTCGAAAAACCTTACAACCAGAGCGGCATGCGTCGCCTGACAACCATGTATGGCAACCTCGACGGCCAGAGCAGCAAGCACATGAACTGGGCGGGTGCCTCGTGGAGCGGCGTACCAGAGCTCACCAGCAACCTCTATGCAGCCGAGTTGCAAGACATCTGGAACCAGTACTACTACGATCTGGATTACACCTACGCCCTGAACGAAAGCATCAGCCTGAACCCCGGGCTGCACTTCTATCACACGCAGGACACAGGCAAGGCACTGCTAGGTGACATCGACAACAACACCTTCAGCCTGCACTTCGCGGTGGCAGTCGCCGGCCATACAGTCACGGCCGTCTACCAACGGGTCAATGGCAATACGCCGTTTGACTACATCTATCAAGGCGACAGTGTTTATCTGGATAATTCGCAGCAGTATTCGGACTTCAACGGCCCGAATGAGCGCTCGTGGAAACTGCAATACGAATATGACTTTGCTGGCGTGGGCGTGGCGGGGCTAACCTCCATGATTTCGTATTCGCGTGGTGAACTCGACCTGACCAAGGTCGACCCCAACAGCGTCGGCTATGGCAACTGGTACAACGCTGACGGCAAGCATGCCAAACACTGGGAGCGCGACCTGACCATCAAGTACGTGCTGCAGGAAGGCCCGGCGAAAGACCTGGGCGTTGCCCTGCGCTGGTCGGCCAACCGCGGCAACGATGCGTATCAGGCGGTCGATAGCAATGTCGATGAATACCGCGTGATCATCGACTATCCTCTTGATGTGTTCTAAAGTCTGAATTAAAGCCAGCCTTCATGCTGGCTTTTTTGTGGGCAGTACGCCCACTCACAGGCTGTATCGAGGGTGACAGAAGCATGGCAACAACCCGTTTACCGCCTGAGCGTCTGATCACCCACCGTTGGTTGTCGATTGCCATGACGGTGTGCGTCCTCGCCATTTTGAGCATCAATGCGATTTTGTTAATACGTGAACATCGCAGCATCGAACTGTCGGCCATCCGCACCTCGCTTAATATCGTGCGCCTGATTGACCGCGACGTTCAAAACACGGTGGATCAGTATGACTCGGCATTGAGCGCATTGATTCGCGTGTCTAAGCGCCGTGACTTGAACAACCTTCCCCAGCCTCTGAAGCAAATGTTGCTGTTCGATAAAGCTGAGGACACCCCGGATAACGACGGATTTTTCCTGCTAAACGCTCAGGGCGATCTAGTTGCCAGCTCCCGGACAGATTACGCGCCCGGCAAAAACCTCAGCCACTGGAAAAGCTTCATAGAGCATCGCGACTCAAAGAGTGCAGCTCTGTTGATCTCCGATCCCTTCCCTTCTAACGAAAATAAGGGGTTTTGCTGCGTCAGCTTCAGCCGACGTATTTCTGCTGCCGATGGCACCTTCCAGGGGGTGGCGATCGCACAAATGAAAGTGGACTATTTCCAGTCACTGTTTCAAAAACTGGACTTGGGTGACCACAGCACCATCAGCCTGATCAACACCGATGGCTTGCTGCTCACTCAGCAACCCCGCCGTGAACGCACCCACGTTGACCTCAGCCAGGATCCAATTTTCAGCCGTTTGTTGAGGGAACATAAAGGTAGCTTTATCGCGGTTTCTGGCAAGCTCGGGCAAGAAAAGCTCTACAGTTTCTCGGAAGTCGGGCAACTGCCGTTGGTGGTAGTGGTTTCGCTGGCCACTGAAGATGTATTTGGCAGTTGGCGGCGCAACGCCATTCTGGTCGGTGGCGGCACGCTGGGGCTGGGCATCACGTTGTTGGTCCTGACCTTGCTGCTGGGGCGCGAGCTGCGTCTGCGGCGCAACGTTGAACAGGAATTGGAGGCGCTGATCCGAACGGACCCGCTCACTGAGCTGGCCAACCGCCGCAAGCTGGACGAAACACTCAATAGCGAATGGAAACGGGCGCAACGTACCGGCAATCCGCTGTCATTAATTATGATCGACGTCGATCATTTCAAATCTTTCAATGACACGTACGGCCATCAGTGCGGTGATGAAGCATTGCGGTTGGTCGGCAAGATACTCAAGACGTTCGTGCGCCGCTCCACCGATCTGGTGGCACGCTATGGAGGCGAAGAATTTGCCATGGTGCTGGCTGACACTCACCCGGAGGGTGCCGTGCAACTGGCTGAACACATCCGTCGCAGCATCGAACAACTGCCCTCCATCACCCCCGATGGTATGCGGCTCACGGCCAGCCTCGGCACCTGTACACAATGGGTAACCCCCGATGACTCTCAGGCCCAATTTCTACGCTGTGCCGATCAGGCGCTGTATCAAGCCAAGAAAAATGGTCGTAACTGTGTGGTCAGTGGCCATACCGCTGGCGGCTCTTGAACCCACCCTGCCGCACGCTGGGCATGCGGTCACGTATTCCTTTAAAGGTATTGAAGGCCTCTAAGCCGCACCTGTGCGCGTAAATACCGAAAGCCCGCAACCTCAGTTGAACACATGGCTTCACTGGCAACACCTTCCGGCCATTCGGTCTGTGCACCCGGTTCAGGCGCATAAAAAAGGCCACCCGAGGGTGGCCTTCAAAAACTAGAGAAAGAAGTTTTACTTAAACTGCCGCAACCGGACGCATATACGAAATCGGTGCTGTGCTGGCATCTTCAAAGGTCACGACTTCCCATGCATCTTTCTGCTCAATCAGCTTGCGAAGCAGCTGGTTGTTCAGTGCATGGCCAGACTTGAAGCCCTTGAACTCGCCAATCAGGCTATTGCCCAACAGGTAGAGGTCGCCAATGGCGTCGAGGATCTTGTGCTTCACGAACTCGTCTTCATAGCGAAGACCGTCTTCGTTCAGTACACCGTCCGCGTCGACAACGATTGCGTTTTCCACGCTGCCACCGAGTGCGAGGTTGTGCTTGCGCAGGTACTCGATGTCACTCATGAAGCCAAAGGTACGGGCGCGGCTGACTTCTTTTACAAACGAAGTGCTTGAGAAATCCACGCTTGCACTTTGTGTGCGATTACGGAAAACCGGGTGATCGAAATCGATCTCAAAAGTCACCTTGAAGCCTTCGAAAGGGACGAAAGTGGCGCGCTTGTCGCCATCTTCCACTGTCACTTCACGCAGGATACGGATGAATTTCTTCGGCGCGTCCTGTTCTTCCAGGCCGGCAGATTGAATCAAAAATACGAAAGGTCCGGCGCTACCGTCCATGATAGGGACTTCAGACGCGGAGAGTTCGACGTAGGCGTTATCGATCCCCAGGCCAGCCATGGCCGAGAGCAAGTGCTCTACCGTGTCTACTTTGGTATCGCCGTTGACCAACGTGGTCGACATGGTTGTCTCGCCGACGTTTTCCGCGCGAGCAGGAATCTGCACCACAGGGTCAAGGTCTGCACGACAAAACACGATGCCGGTGTCCACAGGCGCAGGCTTGAGGGTCAGGTAGACCTTCTCACCGGAGTGCAGGCCGACACCTGTGGCACGGATAATATTTTTCAGGGTGCGTTGTTTAATCATGGCATTGGCCGCTTCAGCGCAAATTGCGAACTGGTATCAACAAAGGCTGGCGATAATAGCAGACCGAGCCTTTGCTGAACACCAATCACCTTAATCCCCCTGATTGATTTCATTAATCAGCCTGTCGACGCAGGAAAGCCGGGATGTCCAGGTAATCCAGATCGTCTTGAGGATTGAGCTTGGCAGCGGTTGTCGCGCCTTGCTGGGCCTGATTACGCATCACGGTCGGACGGTCCAGGTCACGGTAGTTAACCGTTGGCAGCTCCTGGCGGGTTTCTTGACGAACGTCCTGACGTGCAGCAGCGGCTTGAGCCGAAGAAGCGGCGTACGACGCTTGAACCGTATTGTCGATCACCTTGACCGGCTTCTCGATTTTCGCACCCAGACCGGTCGCAACAACGGTCACGTGCAGTTCGTCGCGCATGTCAGGATCAATTACGGTACCGACCTTGACCATCGCGTGCTCGGAAGCGAACGCTTCGATGATGCTACCCACGTCAGAGTATTCACCCAGCGACAGGTCTGGACCGGCAGTGATGTTCACCAGAATGCCGCGAGCGCCTTCCAGGTTCACGTCTTCGAGCAACGGGTTACGGATGGCCGCTTCGGTCGCTTCGCGTGCACGGTTAGGACCGCTGGCGCAGCCAGTGCCCATCATTGCCATGCCCATTTCGCTCATCACAGTGCGCACGTCGGCAAAGTCGACGTTGATCATGCCCGGACGCTTGATGATGTCGGAGATACCGCGAACGGCACCCGCCAGTACGTCATCGGCCTTGACGAAAGCCGACAGCAGGCTGGCGTCCTTACCGAGGATGGTGAGCAGTTTTTCGTTCGGAATCGTGATCAACGAGTCAACGCTTTCGGACAGCAGACGAATACCTTCGTCAGCGATCTGCATGCGCTTGCGGCCTTCGAACGGGAATGGACGGGTCACCACCGCAACGGTGAGAATCCCCATTTCCTTGGCTACTTCGGCAATGATCGGTGCAGCACCGGTACCGGTACCGCCGCCCATGCCCGTGGTGATGAACACCA
The DNA here is from genome assembly GCF_012985765.1 of Pseudomonas sp. WS 5071. NCBI lineage: Bacteria > Pseudomonadati > Pseudomonadota > Gammaproteobacteria > Pseudomonadales > Pseudomonadaceae > Pseudomonas > Pseudomonas sp. WS 5071. The sequence continues at coordinate 6,699 of NZ_JAAQWY010000031.1, forward strand.
TGTTGGTGCCCTGCAGCACTTCAGCGATGCGCTCGCGGTCCTCAAGAGCAGCCTGACGGCCAACTTCAGGGTTCGCACCGGCACCCAGGCCTTTGGTTACGCCTGTGCCCAATTGCAGGATGGTACGGGCGCCAATGCTTTTCAGCGCTTGGGCGTCCGTGTTGGCGCAGATGAATTCAACGCCTTCGATGTTGCTCTTAACCATATGGTTAACAGCATTGCCACCGCCACCACCAACACCGATAACCTTGATTACCGGGCTTTGCGGGATGTTGTCTACGAGTTCGAACATTTTCCCTCTCCTTACCTTCTCTAGTTTTTTTCGCCTACTTCTACTGCTGGTAAATCGTTTGTTGCTTAGAAATTGCCCTGCACCCAACGCTTAAGGCGCTCAAGGACAGGGGCTTTCTGTTCTTCACTGCTGTAACTGTCGCGGCTGCCTAATCCCGACAGAGAAATGCCATCGGACTGTTTTTGCAGCCCGTATTGCAGCAAGCCCACAGCCGTGGAGTAAATCGGGTTACGCACAACATCGGCCAACCCTTTGAAACTGTGTGGCACGCCCAGACGCACAGGCATGTGGAAGATTTCTTCGGCCAGCTCGACCGCGCCTTCCATCTTCGAAGTGCCTCCTGTCAGGACGATGCCCGCCGGGATCAAATCTTCGTAACCGCTGCGGCGCAGTTCGGCCTGAATCAGGCTGAACAGCTCTTCGTAACGGGGCTCGACCACTTCGGCCAGGGCCTGGCGCGACAGCTCGCGCGGTGGACGATCACCCACGCTTGGCACTTTGATGGTTTCACCGGCGCCTGCCAGCTTGGCCAGCGCGCAGGCGTAGCGGATCTTGATTTCTTCGGCGTACTGGGTCGGTGTGCGCAACGCCATCGCGATGTCGTTGGTCACTTGATCGCCAGCAATAGGAATCACCGCGGTATGACGGATCGCCCCTTCGGTGAAGATCGCGATGTCCGTGGTGCCGCCGCCGATATCGACCAGGCACACGCCCAGCTCTTTTTCGTCATCGGTCAGTACTGAGTAAGCCGACGCCAATTGCTCAAGGATGATGTCGTCCACCTCGAGGCCACAACGACGTACACACTTCTCGATGTTTTGCGCCGCATTCACGGCGCATGTCACCACGTGGACCTTGGCTTCCAGACGCACGCCCGACATGCCCAGTGGCTCACGAACGCCTTCCTGGTTATCGATCACGTAGTCCTGCGGCAAGGTGTGCAGTACGCGCTGGTCTGCCGGAATAGCCACTGCCTGGGCAGCATCAAGCACGCGCTCAAGGTCGGCCGAACTGACTTCACGGTCCCGGATTGCCACGATGCCGTGGGAGTTCAGGCTGCGAATGTGATTGCCCGCCACGCCGACGAACGCCGAGTGGATACGGCAGCCCGCCATCAACTGCGCTTCTTCCACTGCGCGCTGGATCGACTGCACGGTGGATTCGATATTCACCACCACGCCCTTCTTCAGGCCACGGGATGGATGGGTGCCGATACCAACGATTTCGAGTTGGCCGTCGGCCGCGACTTCGCCTACCAGCGCAACCACCTTGGAGGTGCCGATATCCAGGCCGACGATCATTTTGCCGCTTTGCACATTTGCCATGGGTCCTGCCTCTTCTTAATTCTTCGCGACAGCGGGTTGGGCTATCGTGGGTGCCACAGGTTCCCGCCAGCCGACGGCCAATCCGTTGGCATAACGCAAATCAATGCGCGCTATGTTCGTAATCTGTTCTTTCAGCGTTTTTTCATAGATGGCTATGAAACGACGCATTTTCTCTACCAAGTGATCGCGCCCCAACAGCAGCTCGATCCCTGGCCCTGCACTGCCGGCCCCTGTTGTCAGGAACCAGCTACCGCGTTCACGCAGTTCCAGCCGGGCTATGGAGAAGCCCATCGGACGCAGCATCTGGCTCAACACCTGATACTGCTGCATCACTTGCTGCTGAGCCCGCTGAGGGCCGAACAGCTGCGGCAAATGTTCGTAATTGGCCAACTCACGCGGGGTGAAGGCCTGCCCCTGGTTGTTCAGCAGAGCTTCATCGCCCCACCGCGCCACCGGCAATTGCTCTTCAAGACGGATCACCACTTGATCCGGCCAGACCCGTCGCACTTCGGCATGGGCAATCCACGGCATCTGTTCCAGCTCGGTGCGCATGGCTTCAAGGTCGACCGTGAAAAAGCTCGCCGCAATGTAAGGTGCGATGCGCTGTTGCACGGCCTGCTGGCTGATGTAGGTCAGGTCGCCCTGCACGTTGACGTTAGTAATCGGCCGGTCCGCGTACGGCATGAGCCGTTGTGCGCCTTCGTAAGTACCGAAACCCAACGCCACCAGCAACACCGGCCAGAACAGCGCCTTCAAAAAGCCGAAATTGGCTTTTGGCAGGCGCGCCGACATCGGCTCTTTCGCCACCATTCGGCTCGCGCCACGCGGCACCGGCTTGCGGCCGGGAGCGAGGGGTGGCTGGCGATGCTGGGCGCCTTGCATGGACTTAACCTCGCGGCTCTACACTGGCTGCCAGAATCGACAGCACCAACTGTTGAAAATCGAGACCGGCAGCCTTGGCCGCCATCGGCACCAAGCTGTGATCGGTCATGCCCGGCGCGGTGTTGACTTCCAGCAGCCAGAATTGACCGTCGGTGTCCTGCATCACGTCCAGGCGTCCCCAACCGGCAATACCGATCGCCTCACAGGCTTTTGCCGTGAGGTCCATGAGTTCTTGCTCCTTGGCACTGTCGAGACCGCATGGCACGCGATACTGGGTATCGTTGGCCACGTATTTGGCGTCGTAGTCGTAGAACGTATGCGGAGTGCCCAAGGCAATCGGAGGCAACACTTGGTCACGCAGGGTGGCGATGGTGAACTCGGGACCCGAGATCCATTGTTCAACCAACACTTGCGAATCGTACTTACTGGCGTCGGCCCAGGCGCTGATCAATTCCTCAACGCTGCTCACTTTGGCCATACCGATACTTGAACCTTCATGGGCCGGTTTGACGATCAAAGGGAAGCTCAGTTCCTTCGCTGCAGAAATACAATCGGCTTCGGTGCTTAATACGGCATGACGCGGGGTCGGAATACCGAGGCTGTGCCACACCTGTTTGGTGCGCAACTTGTCCATCGCCAGGGCAGACGCCAGGATACCGCTGCCGGTGTAAGGAATGCCCAGGCATTCCAGCAGGCCCTGCATGCTGCCGTCTTCGCCGCCACGGCCGTGCAAAATGATGAACGCACGGTCGATTTTTTCTTGAGTGATACGGCTGATGAAATCATCACCCACGTCAATGCCGAACGCATCCACTCCGGCGCTTTGCAGCGCGCTCAATACGGCATTGCCTGACTTGAGCGAAACTTCACGCTCAGCGCTTTTGCCGCCGAACAGCACCGCTACGCGGCCGAAGTCTGCGGGTGCAATGGTCGAAAACAGGTTGGCGTAGGCTGCAGTCATTTCAACTTCCCTTCGCTGGCTGCCACGGTGGCACCGGCAAACAACGGACTTTTAATTAGTTGCGGTGCCAGACGCCCGATATCGCCAGCGCCTTGGCACAACAGAATGTCGCCCGCGCGCAACAGCGGCTTGACGATCGGCGCCAGCTCAACGCCGCGCTCAATGTAGATCGGGTCCAACTGACCGCGTTGACGGATGCTGTGGCACAACTGACGGCTGTCAGCACCCGGGATCGGTTCTTCGCCCGCCGGATAGACTTCCATCAGCAACAGCACGTTGGCATCGGCCAGCACTTGCACGAAATCGTCGTACAGGTCACGGGTGCGGCTGAAACGGTGTGGCTGGTAAACCATCACCAGACGACGCTCAGGCCAGCCGCCACGAACGGCTTTGATCACGGCGGCAACTTCAGTCGGATGGTGGCCATAGTCGTCGACCAGCATTACGCTGCCGCCTTCAACGGGCAGCTCGCCATAGACTTGAAAACGGCGGCCCACACCCTGGAAGCCCGACAGCCCCTGAACAATGGCGTCATCGCTGATGCCTTCATCGCAGGCAATGCAGATGGTTGCCAGCGCATTCAGCACGTTATGGTTGCCCGGCATGTTGACCGAGACATCCAATGGCTCACGGTCCGGGCGCAGTACGGTGAAGAACGTCTGCATGCCCTGCTGGCGCACATTGATTGCACGCACGTCAGCGGTTTCGCTGAAGCCATAAGTCACGGTCGGACGCTTGACCAGCGGCAGGATTTCACGCACGACCGGGTCGTCCAGACACAGCACCGCCAAGCCATAAAACGGCAGGTTGTGGAGGAATTCGACGAAAGTTTTCTTCAGCTTGTTGAAGTCACCCTCGTAGGTCGCCATGTGGTCAGCATCAATGTTGGTGACCACAGCGACCAGCGGCTGCAAATGCAGGAAGCTGGCATCGCTTTCGTCCGCTTCAGCAATCAGGTAGCGGCTGGTGCCCAATTGTGCATTGGTGCCAGCTGCATTCAGCCGACCACCGATCACAAATGTCGGGTCCAGCCCACCGGCGGCAAACACAGAGGCCAACAGGCTGGTGGTGGTGGTTTTGCCGTGCGTACCGGCAACGGCAATGCCGTGACGGTAGCGCATCAGTTCAGCCAGCATCTCGGCACGCGGCACGACCGGAATACGACGCTCAAGCGCGTTCGCCACTTCCGGGTTTGACGTATTGACGGCACTCGACACCACCAGTACATCGGCGTTGGCCGCGTTTTCAGCGCGGTGGCCGATAAAAATGTGTGCGCCGAAAGATTCAAGGCGTTCGGTCACAGGCGATGCATTCAGGTCGGAGCCTGACACCTGATAGCCCAGGTTCAGCAACACTTCAGCGATACCGCACATGCCCACGCCGCCGATACCGACAAAGTGGATACGCCGGATACGGCGCATTTCCGGTTGCGGCATGGCTTTTTGATTCTCAACCATGGGCCACCTCCAGGCAGATATCGACAACATTGCGGGTCGCATCAGGTTTGGCCAAGCGGCGAGCATTGGTCGCCATGCTGTTCAGTCGTTCCGGTTGCATCAAAACCTCTGTCAGGCGTGCAGCCAGATCGGCTGCGCCAGTCGTCGCTTGTGGCATCAGGAAAGCCGCGCCTTCCCGAGCCAAAAAGTCGGCATTACGGCTCTGGTGGTCGTCGATCGCGTGGGGCAAGGGCACCAGCAGCGAGGGCAGACCGGCCGCAGCCAGTTCACTGACGGTCAACGCGCCTGCGCGACAAACCACCAGGTCGGCCCAGCCATAAGCGTGGGCCATGTCTTTAATAAAAGGCTGAACTTGAGCCTCCACGCCGACCGCGTGGTAACGCTCGGCGGTCAGTTGGTCGTGTTGTTTACCGGCCTGATGGAACACCTCAGGGCGCACCTCGGCCGGTACGAGAGCCAGCGCTTCAGGCAGCAATTTGTTCAGCGGCTCAGCCCCCAAGCTGCCACCCAAGACCAGCAAACGCGCCTTGCGCCCGTGCAGTGGCGCGCGCGGGGCCAGTGAAAACAGTTCAGTACGCACCGGGTTGCCGGTGGTGCGGCGTTTGTCTGAAGGCTCAAAGGTTTCCGGGAAGGCTTCGAGCACGCGCTGCGTCATCGGTAACAGCAGGCGGTTAGCGGTGCCGGCAACAGCGTTTTGTTCGTGGATGATCACAGGAACGCCACACGTTTTGGCGGCCAGGCCGCCGGGGCCGGTCACATACCCGCCAAACCCCAGCACGCACACCGGCTTTAGCTGGCGAATGATGGCGCGCGCTTGCATCAATGCCTTGAGCAACACAAATGGCGCTTTGAGCAACGACAGCTTGCTCTTGCCACGCAGGCCGGTGACGTTGATCCGGTGCAAGGTGAAACCGGCGGGTTCTACCAGTTCGTTTTCGATACCGCGCGGTGTACCGAGCCAGTGCACGGTGTAACCACGGGCTTCAAATTCGCGCGCACAGGCCAAAGCCGGGAACACGTGTCCACCGGTGCCGCCCGCCATGATCAGCACATTAGCGCCCATGGTTCGGCTCCTCTGCGAAGTCGCTTTCTTTAAACTCGGTGTCTTCGCTGCCCAAGTGGGTACGACTTTCCCACTCAATACGCAGCAACAATCCCATGCACACGCAGCAAATCACCAATGAACTGCCGCCATAACTGAGGAACGGTAGCGTCAACCCTTTGGTTGGCAGCAAACCAACGTTCACCCCGATGTTGATCAGGAATTGTCCGATCCACAGGAAGGACAAACCGTACGCCATATAAGCAGCGAAATATTGCTTGGCGCGCTCGGCCCACATCCCGATGTACATCCCGCGCACGCAGACAAACACGAACAAGGCCACAGTGAGGAGCGAACCGACCACGCCCAGCTCTTCGGCCAGTACCGAGAACACGAAGTCCGTATGGGCTTCGGGCAGGTAAAACTGCTTCTGCACGCTGTTGCCCAGACCGACGCCGAACCATTCGCCACGACCAAACGCAATCAGCGCCTGTGTCAGCTGGTAGCCCGAGCCAAACTGGTCAGACCAGGGGTCGGTAAAGGTGATCAAACGTGCCATCCGGTAGGGTTGCGCCTGAACCAGCACGAACACCGCCCCCACCGCGAGTGCCACCATCAGGGCAAAGCGGAAAAGACCAACGCCACCCAAAAACAGCATGGCGGCAGCTGCCCCCATCATCACGACGGTGGCACCGAAGTCGGGTTCCATCAGCAACAGGCCAGCCATAGGCAGCAGCACGATGAACGGTTTGAAAAAGCCCATCCAGCTTTCGCGGACTTCTTTCTGTCGGCGTACCAGGTAACCGGCCAGATAAATCACAACGAACACCTTGGCAATTTCAGAAGGCTGAACGTTGAAAAAACTGAACCCGATCCAGCGCATGGAGCCGTTGACCTCACGACCAATGCCGGGCACCAGCACCATGACCAGTAGGCCAAACGCACCAACCAACAACATCCAGCCCCAACGCTGCCATGTCGCAATCGGGACCATCATGGTCAAGATGCAGGCGCCGAGCCCGAGTACGATGTAAAACAGGTGGCGAATCATGTGGTAGAGCGTGTTGCCCGATTGCAACGCTGCCACTTCGGACGATGCCGAGGTGATCATGACCAGACCCAGGCCCAGCAATGCCAGGCAACCGGCAAGCAGCGGGAAGTCGAGGTCAATGCCACGGCCCGTGATCAGCGGTGAAGGATAGGGTTTGAGGACGCCGAAGATCATGCCAGGGCCCCCACTGCGCGGGCGAACAACTGCCCGCGCTCTTCGTAGTTCTTGAACATGTCGAAACTGGCGCAGGCTGGCGATAACAAAACAGCATCACCGGATTGGGCCAGGGCGCGGGATTGGGCGATCGCCTCATCCAGCGAAGCGGCACGCACCTGGGGAATGGCATCGCCCAGCGCATCGGCTATCAGGTTGGCATCACGCCCGATCAGCACCACGGCACGGCAGTATTTGGTCACGGAGTCACGCAAACCGCTAAAGTCGGCACCTTTGCCGTCGCCCCCGGCGATCAGAACGAGCTTGCCGTCCATGTCCATGCCCAGACCATCGATAGCGGCCAACGCAGCGCCGACATTGGTAGCCTTGGAATCGTTGTAGTAACTCACGCCCTCAAGCTCGCGTACCCACTGGCAGCGATGCTCAAGGCCGGTGAAATTACGCAAGCTCGACAGCATCGCGTCGAACGGCAGCCCCACTGCGTGGCCCAGTGCCAAAGCAGCAAGCGCGTTTGCCTGATTGTGCGCACCGCGCACTTTCAGTTCACGCACAGGCATGAGGTTTTGAAATTCGAAGGCGAGGTATTTTTCGCCGTTTTCTTCACGCAAACCGAACGCTTTGAAGTCCGGCGCGCCCAGACCGAACGTCCAGCACGGCAGGCCGTCACTCATCAACGGGCGGGTCAGCGCATCCTGACGATTGACCACCACTTGGCGAGCACCCCGGAAGATCCGGTGCTTGGCCAAGTGATACGCGGGCAAGCCGCTGTATCGGTCCATATGGTCTTCGCTGACATTGAGCACGGTGGCCACTTCAGCCCCCAACTGATGGGTCGTTTCAAGCTGGAAGCTCGACAGTTCCATCACGTACAACTCAACGTCGTCGCTGAGCAGGTCGAGTGCAGGCATGCCGAGGTTGCCGCCGACCGCCACGCGCTTGCCTGCCGCTGCAGCCATTTCGCCAACCAGCGTGGTTACCGTGCTCTTGGCGTTGGAGCCACTGATTGCAACGATGGGCGCTTTTGCGTTACGCGCGAACAGGTCGATGTCGCCCGACAGCTTCACGCCCCGTGCAGCCGCTGCTTGCAATGCCGGGGTGGCCAGTGCCAGACCGGGGCTGACGTACAGCTCATCCGCCCGGCACAGGAACTCGACATCCAACTCGCCACAACGCACTTCCACTTGCGGGTAGTCACGGCGCAACGTGGCCAGCTCCGGTGGATTTTCCCGCGTGTCGGCAACGGCAAATGACACGCCCTGACGCGCCAGGAAGCGCACCAGGGACATGCCGCTCTTGCCGAGGCCGACAACAATGCGGAAGTGGTCAGAAGCGATCAGAGACACAGGTTCTACCTCAGCTTCAATGTGGCAAGGCCGATCAACACAAGAATCACGGTGATGATCCAGAAACGGACGATCACGCGCGGCTCAGGCCAGCCTTTGAGTTCAAAGTGGTGGTGAATCGGCGCCATGCGAAATACACGTTTACCGGTCAACTTGAAGGACGCGACCTGGATCACCACGGACAGGGTTTCCATCACGAACACACCGCCCATGATGAAGAGCACGATTTCCTGACGCACAATCACGGCGATGGTCCCCAGTGCGGCACCCAGCGCCAGTGCGCCGACGTCGCCCATGAAGACTTGGGCCGGGTACGTGTTGAACCACAGAAACCCAAGACCGGCGCCGATCAATGCGCCGCAGAATACGATCAGTTCACCGGCCCCCGGCACATAAGGGATCAACAGGTAATCGGCAAATTTCACGTTACCCGACAGGTAGCAGAAGATGCCCAGTGCACCGCCCACCATCACCGTCGGCATGATTGCCAGGCCATCGAGGCCGTCAGTCAGGTTGACGGCGTTGCTGGAGCCGACGATCACGAAATACGTCAGCACCACAAAGCCAATGCCCAGCGGAATGCTGGCATCTTTGAGGATCGGCAAGATCAGGGTAGTTTCGACCGCGCTCGGTGCCGTCATATACAGGAAGATCGCTGCACCCAGACCGAATACCGATTGCCAGAAGTACTTCCAGCGGCTCGGAAGGCCGCGGGAGTTTTTCTCGATCACCTTGCGGTAGTCGTCGACCCAGCCAATGGCCCCGAACAGCAGGGTGACCAACATCACGACCCACACGTAACGGTTGCTCAGGTCTGCCCACAGCAAGGTGCTGATGGTGATGGCGGACAGAATCAACGCACCGCCCATGGTCGGGGTGCCGGATTTCGACAAATGCGATTGCGGCCCGTCGTTACGCACAGATTGGCCGATTTGGCGGTTTTGCAGGGTGCGGATCATCCACGGCCCAAGGCACAGTGACAGAGACAGCGCGGTCAGTACGCCCAGAATTCCCCGCAGGGACAAGTACTGGAAGACCGCGAAGCCCTTGTAGAACTGTTGCAGATACTCCGCTAGCAGCAGCAGCATTAATGTTTCTCCCCGCTGGAACCGCACAGCGCCGCAACGACGTTTTCCATCGCAGCGCTACGCGAGCCCTTGATCAAAATAGTGGTGTTTGTTTCGTGCTCAGCGCGAAGCGCCTTGATCAGGTCAGCCTGATTGGCGAAGTGACGAGCCTGGTGTCCAAATGCAGCGACGGCATGAGCCATCATTGGCCCCACCGCATAGAGCGCTGAAACCTTGTCGGCGGCATAAGCGCCTACTTCACGATGTCCTTGCTCCGCCCACTCACCCAGCTCGCCAATATCTCCGAGCACCAGAACGGTGCGGCCGGAAAAGGCGGCGAGTATATCAACGGCAGCGCACATTGAGGTGGGGTTTGCGTTGTAAGTGTCATCAATAATTCGTAGTCCGGCAGGGGTCAGTTGAGCCACTGCTCGCCCCTTGACCGGTTGCACCGCGTTTAACCCGGAAACGATGCCAAACAGTGAGACGCCCAGCGCATAAGCGGCTGCCGCTGCGGCCAGGGCATTGGCTACGTTATGACTGCCCAACAGGTTGAGCTGAACCTGCTCCACGCCCGCCGGGCTGTGCAAAGTAAACCCTGGGCAACCACGCGCATCACGGGTCAATTGGCTGGCATGGAAATCCGCTTGAGCATTGCTCAAGGCGAACGTGAGAACCTTGCGCTCACCGGCACGGGCCTTCCAGATGCCGAATGCCTTGTCATCAAGATTGAGCACCGCGACGCCATCGGCCGCCAGCCCTTCGATGATTTCGCCTTTGGCTTCGACAATTTTATCCGGGCCGCCAAATTCACCGACATGGGCTGTGCCAGCATTGTTAAGCACGGCCACGTGGGGGCGGGTCAAGCTGACGGTGTAGGCGATTTCGCCCAGACGCGATGCGCCCAGTTCGATCACTGCCGCTGTGTGCTCGGGCGCCAGCTCCATCAAGGTAAGCGGAACGCCGAGGTCGTTATTCAAATTACCTTTGGTTGCCAACACCGGCCCGCGCGTGCGCAGGATGCACGCGAGCATTTCCTTGACCGTGGTTTTGCCGCTGGAACCTGTAATCGCTGCCACCGGCTTGTCGTAGCCAGCACGGTTCAACGCACCCAATTGACCCAACGCGACGCGTGTGTCTCTAACGATCAATTGAGGCAAGGCTGACTCAGGTACTTCCCGCTCGACCAGTGCGGCTACAGCGCCCTTGGCCGCCACTTCGTTCAAGTAGTCATGCCCGTCAAAACGCGGGCCCGTTAAGGCAATAAACAACTGCCCTCTGGTAATTGCACGACTGTCAATGCTGACACCGTTAAAGGTCGCATCAGCCTCAACCAGACGACCGTTAAGTGCCGCACAGACTTCGCTCAACAATAGAGGCTTAAGCATGGGCGGCCTCCCAAGCGAGCAAGGCATTTTCGGCTTCTACAAGATCGGAGAAATCATGACGTTCGCCATTGATTTCCTGATAGTCCTCGTGACCTTTACCCGCCAGCACGATCACGTCATCAGCACTGGCTTGAGCAATGATCTGCGCAATGGCTTCAGCACGCCCGGCAACGAAGGTGACGTTGGCCTCATCGGCAAATCCGGCGCGGATGTCATTGAAAATCTGCGCGGGGTCTTCAGTACGCGGGTTATCGTCGGTGACCAGAACGGTGTCAGCCAAACGCTCTACCACCTCAGCCATCAGCGGCCGCTTGCCGCGATCGCGATCACCGCCGCAGCCAAACAGGCACTGCAACTGCCCTTTTGCGTGAGGACGCAGGGCCAGCAGAACTTTTTCCAGCGCGTCAGGGGTATGTGCGTAATCAACCACGACCAATGGCTTGGAACCACCGCCCAAACGCTGCATACGGCCTACCGGACCTTCCAGTTTTGGCAGCACGTTAAGAATTTCATCCAGCGGATAATCCAGGCCCATCAAAGCACCGATAGCGGCCAGCACGTTGCTCAGGTTGAAGCGACCGAGCAGCGTACTGCGCAGTAAATGCTCACCTTGAGCGGTTTTCACCGTGGCACGCACGCCGTCATCGTCAAACGTTGCGTCGTAGCAATACAAAGAAGCACTGCTGTCTTCGAGGCTATAGCTAATCAGTCGGGAATCATGCTTTTCAGCGGCGAGTTCACGACCAAATGCATCATCCAGATTCAGTACCCGGCACCGCAGGTTCGGCCATGCAAACAGCTGGGCTTTTGCCTGCGCATACGCTTGCATGGTGCCGTGGTAGTCAAGATGATCGCGCGACAGATTAGTCAGGACTGCCACATCAAATGCCAATGCACTGACCCGCCCCTGATGCAAACCATGGGAGGAGACTTCCATCGCTACCGCTTTTGCACCGGCTTTTTTCAGATCAGCCAGCATGGCCTGCACGGCAATCGGATCGGGCGTTGTGTGCCGTCCGCTTTGCAGCGCGCCATAAAAGCCAGTGCCCAATGTACCGACGATTCCGCAATGCTGGCCCAACAAATCCAGCGCCTGCGCCACCAGTTGAGTAACGCTGGTTTTACCGTTGGTACCGGTGACGCCCACCAGGTTGAGGTGATGGCTTGGCTCGCCATAAAAGCGCCCGGCGATATCTGACAATTGTGCAGCAAGACCTTTGACCGGAATCAGCGGCACCGAGGTGATGGGTAGCACTGAAGCGCCATCCACTTCATACGCCACAGCAGCTGCGCCTCGGCTTAAGGCATCCGCGATGTGTTCGCGGCCATCGAGCTTGCCGCCTGGCACAGCAAGGAACAGGTCGCCTGCGCGTACGTTCCGGCTATCAAGGGTCATCTCGCGGATCAGCAAATCGTGACCAGCGTGGGGGAATATTTTGTTCAGGCTCAAGGACATTAGCCGCGCCCTCCTTTGGCTGCCGCAGCGGCCGCCGCTGCTTGTTGCTCTGCCGCAGTCGGCAGGTTATCCGGCGTGACGTTCATCAGGCGCAGGGTGCCAGACATGACTTTGCTGAATACCGGCGCCGATACCAGACCACCGAAGTAGCCTGCCTTGCTCGGTTCGTCGATCACTACCACGATGGCGTAACGCGGGTCGTTCATCGGGCCGAAACCTGCGAACAGTGAGCGATAGGAATTCACGGCATAGCCTTTGACGCCGCCAGAAGACGTTTTGCGCGCCGTACCTGATTTGCCGCCCACATGGTAAGCCGGCACTTTGGCACGCCACACACCACGCGGGTTTTCGATCACTTCTTGCAGCATGCCCTGCACGGTTTTTGCGACTTGCTCGGGCATCACCTGCGTGGCCTGTACCGGTTTGTCGGTTTTGAGCAGCGTCAGCGGCGCGAGTTTGCCGTTGTTGGCCAATGCCGAGAACGCATGCACCAGCTGGATGGCTGTCACCGAAACCCCGTAGCCATACGACAAAGTAGCGGTTTCAGCTTTGCGCCATTCGCGGTAGTTGGGCAGGTTACCGACACGCTCGCCGGGGAAGCCGAGCCCGGTGTCTTGCCCCAGCCCCATTTTCGCCATCTGACGGAAAATAGCTTCTCCGCCGATATCGAACGCGACTTTACTCATGCCCACGTTACTGGAATTGATCAGAATGCCGGTCAGGTCGAGGATCGGGCCTTCGGTACGTGATACGTCACGAATGGTGTATTTGCCCAACTGCAGTGTGCCGGGATAGACCTCGACCTTGTCGGTCGGCTTCCAGCGGCCGGTTTCCAGTGCAGCACTCATCGAAATCGGTTTCACTGTCGAACCCGGCTCGAACACGTCGATCATGGCGCGGTTACGCATCATCGCCGGTTGCAGGTTGCGACGATTGTTAGGGTTGTACGTAGGCTGATTGACCATGGCCAGAATCTCGCCGGTCTTGACGTCCATGATCACCAGGCTGCCTGCCTTGGCACCGTTTTCGACCAGTGCGTTGCGCAGTTCACGGTTGGCCAGGTATTGAAGGCGCAGGTCAATCGACAACGCCAAGGTCTTCCCTGCCTTGGCGTTTTTTGTCACTTGCACGTCTTTGATCAATCGCCCACGTCGGTCCTTGATGACCTGTCGTTTGCCCGCAACACCTGCCAGCCACTCGTCATAAGCCAACTCGACACCTTCACGGCCTTTGTCGTCGATATCCGTAAAGCCGACCATGTGCGCAGTCACCTCTCCCGCCGGGTAGAAGCGACGGAACTCTTCAATGCCATAAACACCTGGCACCTTGAGGTCGAGAACGGCTTGCCCCTGCTCCGGGGTCAGGCCCCGCACCAGGTAGATAAATTCTTTGTTGGCTTGCTGTTCAAGACGCGCAGCCAGGACCTTTGGATCCTGGCCCAGGGCATGGGCCAGAGCCGGCCAGCGATCTTTGGCAACCTGCATTTCCTTGGCGTTGGCCCACAACGTGGTCACTGGCGTACTGACCGCCAACGGCTCGCCATTACGATCGGTAATCAGGCCACGGTGAGCAGGTATCGGAATATGACGAACACTGCGCGCGTCGCCCTGACCTTTAAGGAAGTCGTGGTCGATCACTTGCAGGTAGATGATCTGGCAAGCGATCGCGCCTACCAACAGTGCCAGCAAAGCCAGCACCAAGCGAAAACGCCACGGGAAGAGTGCGCCTTCGAGTTTGATCATGGCGCCACCATCCGAACTTCTGCTGCGCCAGGAATGCGCATTTTCAGTTGTTCGCTGGCCAGGGTTTCGATACGGCTGTGGGCCGTCCACGTGCTTTGCTCAAGGATCAGACGGCCCCATTCGGCCTGCGCTTTGTCACGCACACTCAATTCGCCATACAGGGTGTTGAGCAATTGCCGATTCCAGTGCGCGCTGTAAGAAACGCCGACAGCCGAAACCAGCACGCCAATAAACAGCAGCAGCATGAAGAAACTTCCGCCGGGAAGTGGCTTGGCAAAGAGCTTGTTCAACGAAGCTTCTCCGCAACGCGCATGACAGCGCTGCGCGAGCGCGGATTGGCTTTTAGCTCTTTATCGGAGGCAGTCAGTGCCTTGCCATGAATTTTGATTTTCGGAACAAATGCAACGTGCTGAATAGGCAGGTCGCGAGGAAGGTTGTCTGACTCGCCCTTGACCAGCTTGCGCATGAACTGCTTGACGATGCGGTCTTCCAGGGAATGAAAACTGATGACGACCAGACGGCCGCCAATTTCCAGCGACTCCAGTGCCGCCTCAAGACCCGCTTCCAAATCACCCAACTCGTTATTGACGTGAATGCGCAAGCCCTGAAATGTACGGGTTGCCGGGTTCTTGCCCTTTTCCCACGCAGGGTTGGCTACCTTCAGGACTTCTGCAAGGTCAGCCGTACGCTCGAATGGCTTGCTTTCACGTCGATCCACAACTGCGCCTGCCATGCGCCATGCGTGACGCTCTTCACCATACTCTTTGAAGACGCGGGCTATTTCTTCACGGGACGCAGTGTTGACGAATTCAGCCGCGCTGACACCTTGGGAAGGGTCCATGCGCATGTCCAACGGACCGTCGCTCATGAAACTGAAGCCACGCTCCGGATCATCAAGCTGAGGCGATGACACACCCAGGTCCAGCAAGACACCGCTGACTTTGCCGGCCAGCCCACGCTCGGCAACCTCAGCACCCATTTCGGCAAAGCTGCGCTGCACAATGACAAAGCGGCCGTCTTCGGCCGCCAGCGCTTGCCCTGTGGCAATCGCTTGTGGATCTTTATCAAACCCGAGCAGGCGACCTTGAGGACCGAGATGCTGGAGTATCAGACGGCTATGTCCGCCGCGACCGAAGGTGCCATCCAGATAGCATCCATCAGGACGTACGGCGAGAGCCTCTACGGCTTCGTCGAGCAGTACGGTGATGTGGTTGAAGCCGCTATCTATAGTCACAGAATTAAATCACGCAGTTCGTCAGGCATCGCGCCCGGTTGTTGAATAGCTGCAAGGTCAGCGGCAGAAACAGCTTCCCAAGCATCCTCGTCCCACAGTTGAAACTTGTTCAGCTGGCCCACCAACATCGCGCGCTTTTCCAACTTGGCATATTCACGCAAGCGCGGCGGCACCAGAAAACGACCACTGCCATCGAGCTCAAGGTCGACGGCATTACCAATCAGCAAACGTTGTAGCCGGCGGTTCTCTTCACGCAATGAAGGCAGTGCCCTCAGCTTCGTTTCGATCAACTCCCACTCATCTAGCGGGTACACACATAAGCAGGGATCTACCGCATCAATGGTCACGATCAGCTGCCCGGAGCTCCGCGAAATCAACTCGTCACGGTACCGGCTCGGCATTGCGAGACGGCCCTTTGCATCGAGACTGATTGCATTGGCTCCACGAAACACGGCTGCGTTTCTCCAAATATTAGCGTTTTACGTCTAGAAAACCCACTTTATGCCACTTTTCGCCACTTGCGCACACTATAGGAATGCGCCCACCACACCGTCAAGGCGCGACCCGAAGGAAAACCCTTACAGAACTGAGATTTAGGTGGGGAATTAGACGTACAGAAGCAAGCCGAAGAAATAATTGACGATTGATAGCCAATAAACTCAAAGCCCTGGACTTCAAACTTAAAGTAGTTTGTTAAGACTAAGAACTTTTTGTCATTACTTCGTGAAATTTTCGTGTGTTTGTTGCGAGGGGGTAGAGCGCGTCTTGATTATTGCTAGCTGCCTGCAGGGCAATCAGAAGAAAAAAGGTGGAGAGTCGATCTGTAAGCCGGGTTCTGTCGTGAACAGTCATTCGTCTACGATGGCCATCACTGGACATCTTTAGCAACCTACCCGGTTCCAGCGCGGGCCACGCCTTGGAACCCTATTTGGTCTTGCTCCAAGTGGGGTTTACCTAGCCACGAACTGTTACCAGACGTGCGGTGCGCTCTTACCGCACCTTTTCACCCTTACCGGCGCCGAAGCGCTTAGGCGGTTATTTTCTGTGGCACTTTCCGTAGGCTCACGCCTCCCAGGCATTACCTGGCACTTCGCCCTATGGAGCCCGGACTTTCCTCCCCCCCCTAATTTTCATAGAGGGCAGCGACTGTCCAATCGACTCTCCGCCGCGAAGATTAACGGCACAAAGCGTATAGGACAAGCTTTAATAGCCGTATGACACCCTCAACCGCCGATCCGAAAACCACGCACGCACCGGCAAAACAGCAAAAAAACGCTATGGGCTACCAGACACGCCGGGTATTCAATCGGTTTTTTGCTTCTCAAGCGCCACTTGATAAAGCACGTTCTTGCGCTCGCCGGTAATTTCAGCTGTCAACGCCGCTGCACGCTTAAGGGGCATTTCCTTGAGTAAAAGATCGAGAATACGCATGGCTTCACTGCTGATTGCATCTTCGCTTTCTGGCGCAGTCCAACCGGCCACCAGCACGACACACTCACCGCGCTGTTGATTGCTGTCACTTTCAACGAACTCTCGCAGCTCAGCCAATGGCAAGCCTTTGAGTGTCTCAAAAGTCTTGGTCAACTCACGGGCCAACAACGCCGGACGCTCTGGACCGAACACCAGCTCCATATCCTGCAGGCACTCAAGAATGCGATGCGGCGCCTCATAAAAAATCAAAGTACGCGGTTCTTCTTTCAGCAGCTCAAGCCGCGTCCGACGACCAACCGCCTTGGCAGGCAGGAAGCCTTCGAAGATAAAACGATCAGAAGGCAGCCCGGCAGCCGATAAAGCCGCAATCAAAGCACAGGCTCCCGGCACGGGAACGACAGGTATGCCAGCAGCTCGCGCTTGACGAACCAGGTGATAGCCCGGGTCAGAAATCAACGGCGTTCCGGCATCGGAGATCAACGCGACGTCCTCGCCCGCCAACAACCGCTGAATGAAGCGACTGCCTTCATCACGCTCGTTGTGTTCGTGACACGCACCCAACGGCGTGGAAATACCGAAATGCTGCATCAGGCGTAGCGAATGACGCGTGTCCTCCGCAGCAATAAGCGAGACATCACGCAATACTTTAAGCGCACGCGCACTGATATCGTCCAGGTTACCGATGGGCGTGGCCACCACATAAAGTGAGCCAACAACGGAATTCACAGCACCTGGAGCAGTCAAAACGCACACCTCAAAAGAGTTAAAGGCGCCATTGTAGCGCGTAGAGCCTTACTCGCAGCACCCCTGAGGCATGACGTAAAAGACATATACAGAAAAGATTGTCCGCCACAGACGCCTGAAGTCATCTAAATTTAGGCTTTATGGTCTGTAACATCGCACCCCGGCCAGTGCTTGGGTACACTTCGCCACCTTATTTGATCGAGTATCAGGAACACTACATGATCGCTTGCCTGCGGCTGTTCACTGCCCTCTGCCTCGCTGCCCTGTTGACAGCTTGCGCCAGCTCGCCCTCCTCCAGCCTCGGCGAACTTCCCCGGACGCCGGATGCCAGCCTTGAGCAGTTGCTCCAGCAGGCAGCGCAAAGCCAAAATCCGGAACAGGCTGCCTTGCTGAGACTTTCTGCCGCTGACCTGGCGTATAAACAGCATAACTTTGATCGAGCCAAGCAGATCCTTGCACAGGTGCCGCTGGATCAGCTAAAACCTGCCCAGCAAGTATTTGCCAGCACGCTGTCAGCCGAGCTGGCCATGAGCCGCAATCAAACCAAAGAAGCGTTGACAGCCCTAAGCCATCCAAGCGTAGCGCGACTTAATGAAATGCCTGCCGATTTGCAGGTACGTAGCCACACTGTCTACGCGCGCGCACTGGAAGCAGACGGCCAGACACTGGCAGCCGCTCGCGAACGCGCGGCAATGAGCCCGCTACTGACCGGTGATGCCGCCAACAGCAACAACGATGCGATTTGGTCGCTGGTGGCAGCACTGCCGGTGGATCAGTTGCAAAACCGAAGCGACGACGTGTTGGGCGGCTGGATGTCACTTGCACTGGCAGTTAAAAGCGCAGGCACGCTAGCAGATCAGCAAAACGCAATCGATCAATGGCGCGCCCAAAATCCGGCTCACCCTGCTGCGATCCAATTGCCGACCCCGCTGGTCAAGCTTAAAGAGCTGGCCAACCAGCCATTGACCAAAATCGCTCTGCTGCTGCCTCAGGATGGACAACTGGCTTCGGTGAGCAAGGCATTGCGCGATGGTTTCGTGGCCGCCCACTATCAAGCTCAGCAAGCAGGTCAAAACCCGCCTGAAATTCTGTTCTACGACAGCTCGCGCATCGGCTCACTCGACAGTTTCTACAGCAAAGCCCAGGCTGACGGCGTCCAACTGGTCGTCGGCCCACTGGAGAAGCCGCTAGTCAAACAACTGAGTGCACGCGCACAACTACCCATTACCACCCTCGCACTCAACTACAGTGAAGCCTCTCAAACACCACCCCAACTGTTCCAGTTCGGACTGGCCGCTGAAGATGAAGCCCGCGAGGTTGCTCGTCGCGCCCGGGCTGACGGCCTGACTCGCGCAGGTGCCATGGTTCCGCAAGGTGAGTGGGGCAACCGCGTACTCAAGGCCTTCCGTCAAGAATGGGAAGCCAATGGCGGCACCATCGTTGGCGTCGAGCACATCGACAAGCCGGTTGCGCTGGCCCAGCAAGTGGCCGATCTAGTGCAACTGCGCAAAAGCGGCAACTCGAGCGATCCTTCCCGACGTCAGGACATGGAGTTCATTTTTCTGGCTGCCACGCCGCAACAGGCACAACAGATCAAACCCACGCTCAACTACCAATATGCTGGTGACCTGCCTGTATACGCCACGTCCCACGTCTTCAGCGCCAGTGGCGATCAGAACCAGTACAACGACATGAATGGCATCCGCTTTTGCGAGACACCATGGCTGCTAACCCCTTCCAATCCTTTGCGCCAGCAAGTAGCCACCCAGTGGCCGCAAGCAGGCGGTAGCCTGGGACGCCTGTATGCAATGGGTGTTGATGCCTATCGCCTGACACCCAGCCTGGGTCAGTTGAAAGCATTACCGGACAGCCGTATTGACGGCCTTTCAGGTAGCTTGAGCATGAGCCAGAGCCAACGAATTGAACGCCAGCTGCCTTGGGCTGAATTCGTCAATGGCCAAGTTCAGAATTTGCCAGATACTCGTAACTGATGCCCCAGCCCTCACGCCAACAAACGGGCAAAAATGCCGAGCGCCTTGCATTGCGGCACCTTGAGCAACACGGATTACGCTTGCTGGCACAAAACTGGCTATGCAGGCGCGGGGAGCTGGATCTGGTCATGCTCGACGGCGATACAGTAGTATTCGTCGAAGTTCGTTACCGGCAACATGCGCAATGGGGTGGAGCGCTGGCCAGCATTGATGCACGCAAGCGGCAAAAGCTGATCCTGGCCGCTCAAACCTTTTTGCAGCAAGAAGCCCGATGGGCCAATTACCCTTGCAGGTTTGACGTCATTGCCATCGACAGCTCAACACCCGACATGAACTGGCTACGGAACGCCTTTGACAGCTGAAGCGCTGTCGGGCCGACCCACGCACCCTTTACTCAACGATTTTGCTTTGCTTGGCAGGCTGTACATTTTTGTACCGGAAAGTCACTCAGGAATACCTGGATCACGCCCGCACTGCCGCCCTACTTAAGGTCACATAGATGGACATGCAATCCCGGATTCGCCTGCTTTTTCAGGCCAGTATCGATACCAAGCAGCAGGCGATGGAAGTGCTTGCACCGCACATCGAACTAGCCAGCCAGGTGATGGTTAATGCCCTGCTAAACGAAGGCAAAATGCTGTCATGCGGCAATGGCGGCTCTGCGGGTGATGCTCAGCACTTCTCATCCGAACTGCTTAACCGGTTCGAGCGCGAACGCCCGAGCCTGCCCGCCATCGCATTGACCACCGACAGCTCGACCATTACCTCAATCGCCAATGACTACAGCTTTAACGAGATTTTTTCCAAGCAGATACGCGCCCTGGGCCAACCAGGTGACGTACTGCTGGCAATCTCGACAAGCGGCAACTCAGCCAACATCATCCAGGCCATTCAGGCCGCGCACGACCGAGAAATGACGGTGGTGGCCTTGACCGGTCGAGATGGCGGAGGCATGGCCTCGCTGTTGCTGCCGGAAGACGTGGAGATCCGCGTACCCTCTCTGGTCACCGCACGCATCCAAGAAGTCCACCTGCTGGCGATCCACTGCTTGTGCGATCTGATCGACAGCCAACTGTTCGGGAGTGAAGAATGACTTTTAACCGCCTTGGCTTAGTAGCCCTGACCTTATGCCTGGGTTTGACTGCCGGCTGCAGCTCGGTGCTGACGGCGACACGCGACAAACCTATCGAAGATGATCGAGGCACGCGCACCTTCGGCAGCAAGATCGACGACTCACTGATCGAAACCAAAGTGGCTGTGAATATCGCTAAAGCCAATCCCGACCTGGATAACGGCTCGCACATCGTTGTGACCAGCTACAACGGTATCGTTCTACTGGCAGGGCAAACCCCGCGCGCCGATCTCAAGGCGCAGGCCGAACAGGCCGCCGCTGCTGTCCAGCGTGTCAAAAAGGTCAACAACGAATTGCAGGTCATGGCCCCCTCTTCGATCCTGGCCCGCAATAACGACGCCTGGCTGACCACCAAGATCAAATCGCAAATGCTGACTGACGGCGCAATCCCGGGGTCACGAATCAAGGTCGTAACTGAAAATGGCATTGTTTACTTGCTGGGCCTGGTAACCAAACAGGAAGCCACCCGCGCTACAAACTTGGTTCAAGGCGTCTCCGGCGTTCAAAAAATCGTCAAGCTGTTCGAATACATCGACTGATTCAGCTCCAAGACAGGCGCCGATCCGCCAATCAAGCAACGGGGCAGTACCCGCCCAACGACAAAGATCACACGCTAATCACGCACAAAAAAGGCGACCCCTCGAGGTCGCCTTTTTATTACTTCACCACTTTCAGACTCGGCCGTCCGCTAGGACGCGGTGGCTCGCTGCCCGGAGGCGGCAAATCATCATCCGGCTCAATCTCGTCATCAGCTTCAAGAGCCTCTTCCAGATCAAACACCATGCCTTGGCCATTCTCACGGGCATAAATCCCCAAAATGGCTGAAATTGGCACATACAGTGTGTGAGGCACACCCCCAAACCGCGCTTCGAAGCTGACCGCCTCGTTGTCCATGTGCAGATGACGCACAGCAACAGGCGCAACATTCAACACGATCTGCCCTTCACTGGCGAAGCCTTGCGGCACTTGCACACTCGGGTATTCGGAATTTACCAACATGTGCGGCGTGCAGTCGTTATCTACAATCCACTCATAGAGCGCACGCACCAAATAAGGTCGACTTGAATTCATCAAGGGCTCCTAAAGCCTTAGCGCATATCGCGTTCGACACCAGACAAGCTTGCCTGGAAAGCCTCACGCGCAAACTGGCGCTCCATATAATCAAGCAGCGGCTTGGCAGGCCGCGGCAGTTCAATACCCAAAACAGGCAAACGCCAGAGTATCGGTAATAGACAGCAGTCGACCAGACTTTGCTCGTCGCTGAGGAAAAAAGGTTTGTCAGCAAATAACGCCGAGACACCCGTTAAACTCTCGCGCAGCTCTTTGCGCGCCTGCACACGCGCAGGCTCTTTAGTGCGCGAGTCCAGAATCAGGTCAACCAATACGCACCAGTCACGCTGGATTCGATGGATCAGTAGACGACTGTTTGCACGTGCGACCGGATAGACCGGCAGCAAAGGCGGATGCGGATAACGCTCATCCAGGTACTCCATCACCACAGTCGATTCCCACAACGCAAGGTCGCGGTCGACCAGGGTTGGCAAACTGCCGTATGGGTTCACTTCGATCAGCTTTGGCGGTTGACGACCCGCCTCCACACTAATGATCTCGGCGCTGACACCCTTCTCCGCGAGCACAATGCGCACTCGATGGGAATAGTGGTCGGCGGGGTCGGAGTAACAGGCCAACCGATTGGTCACGCCCATGGCGGTCCTCCTCGCTTGTTGAAATGATCAGAAGCAGAAAAACGAAAGCGCCCGAGGTGCGTCTCCAGCAACCGTAAATCGTGGCACACATGATCAAAACGACCTTGTGTACCACAACCAGCACGGCTACCTGTTCAGAGACACCCTCGGGCGCACACGTTAAACAGCAATGCGTGTAACGATATCAGTGCACGTCTTTCCAGTATTCACGCTTGAGCAAATAAGCGAACACAAAGAAGAACGCCAGATAGAGCAATACGTACGTGCCGATGCGCTGATGCTCCAGCTTCACCGGGTTGGCTGAATAGGCCAGGAAGGTCACAAGGTTCTTGATCTTCTCATCGAACTGCTCTTCAGTCAGCGTGCCGGTTTTTGGCAATACTGTCAGCTGGTCGCACGCTTCGTGTGTCAAAGGCGTGCCGGTGAGCGGATCATACTGCTTCTTGCCGTCTTCGACGATCTGAACTTGCTTGCAGCCAATCACCTGACGACCCTGTAGCGGCGCCAGAACGTTTGGCATGCCCACGTTCGGGAAGACCTTATTGTTCACACCCCAAGGGCGCGACGGGTCTTCATAGAACGAACGCAGGTAGCTGTAGAGCCAGTCAGTACCACGTACACGTGCTACCAGCGTCAGATCAGGCGGTGCCGCACCAAACCAGGCCTTGGCGTCTTCAGGCTTCATGCCGATGTTCATGTGGTCACCGATCTTGGCGCCAGTCATTACCAGATTATCGAGCATGACGTCGTGAGGGATGCCCAGATCATCAGCAACACGCTCATAGCGCTGGAATTTGGCACTGTGACAGCCCATGCAGTAGTTGGCGAACGTACGTGCGCCGTCTTGCATGGCAGCCTTGTCAGACACATCGATATCGACTTTGTCGAGCTGGACACCCTGCTCCGCAGCGAAAGACAGTGCAGGCATCACAGCAAGCATCAATACAGCAAATAGCTTTTTCATCAGCCAGTCACCCTTTCCGGAACCGGTTTGGTCTTCTCAAGCCTGGTGTAGAACGGCATCAAAATGAAGTAGGCGAAGTACAGGAACGTACACACCTGCGACAACAGCGTGCGGCCCGGGGTCGGCGCCAATACGCCCAACACACCCAGAATCACGAAGGAGATACAGAACACCCACAGCCAAATTTTGCTCATCCAGCCTTTGTAACGCATGGATTTGACAGGGCTACGGTCCAGCCATGGCAACACGAACAGCACTGCAATCGCTGCCCCCATGGCGATAACGCCCATCAACTTGTCAGGAATGGCGCGCAAGATCGCGTAGAACGGTGTGAAGTACCAGACAGGCGCAATATGCTCCGGCGTTTTGAAGGCGTTAGCTTGTTCAAAGTTCGGCTTTTCGAGGAAATAACCACCCATTTCCGGGAAGAAGAACACGATCGAACAGAAGACAAACAGGAACACCACTACGCCGACAATGTCTTTCACGGTGTAGTACGGATGGAAAGGAATGCCGTCCAGCGGGATGCCGTTCTCGTCTTTGTGCTTCTTGATATCCACGCCATCCGGGTTGTTCGACCCGACTTCGTGCAAGGCAAGAATGTGCAGCACCACCAGCCCCAGAATCACGATCGGCAAGGCTACAACGTGCAAGGCAAAGAAGCGGTTCAGGGTAATACCGG
Organism: Pseudomonas sp. WS 5071; assembly: GCF_012985765.1. Lineage (NCBI taxonomy): Bacteria > Pseudomonadati > Pseudomonadota > Gammaproteobacteria > Pseudomonadales > Pseudomonadaceae > Pseudomonas > Pseudomonas sp. WS 5071. The sequence continues at coordinate 30,763 of NZ_JAAQWY010000031.1, forward strand.
AGATCAGGTAGTCACCACGAATCCACTGAGTCAGGTCGTTGCCAATTACAGGGATTGCGCCAAACAGCGAGATGATCACCTGGGCGCCCCAGTAGGACATTTGCCCCCAAGGCAGCAAGTAACCCATGAAGGCTTCAGCCATCAGGGCCAGATAAATCATCATGCCGAACAGCCAGACCAGCTCACGTGGCTTCTGGTATGAACCGTAGAGCAAACCACGGAACATATGCAGATAAACCACGATAAAGAACGCAGAAGCACCGGTAGAGTGCAGCAGGCGCAAGATCGAGCCGTATTCAACGTCACGCATGATGTATTCGACAGAGGCGAAAGCTTCCTCTGCAGACGGCGTGTAACTCATGGTCAGCCACACACCCGTTACGATCTGGTTAACCAGAACCAGCAACGCGAGGGAGCCGAAAAAGTAGAAAAAGTTGAAGTTCTTCGGTGCGTAGTACTTGCTGAGATGGTCTTCCCACATCTTTGTGGCCGGGAAGCGTGCATCTACCCAATCCATGAACTTGCTCATTACGCGTTCTCCCCTTCGAGACCAACGACAATGATGTTGTCACTGCCCTCTACGTAGTAGTAAGGCGGCACTGGCAGGTTCAGTGGAGCAGGCTGTGCCTTGTAGACGCGACCGGCCAGATCATAGTGCGAACCATGACAAGGACAGAAATAACCCCCGACCCAGTCTTTACCCAGGTCAGCAGGTGCGACTTCAGGACGGAAAGTCGGCGAGCAACCCAAGTGCGTACAGATGCCGATCAGCACCAGAATTTCCGGCTTGATGGAACGGTACTCATTGGTTGAGTTTTCGGGCTGGTCGGATTGCTTGGAATCCGGGTCAGCAAGCTGGCCTTCAATCTTTTTAAGATTCGCGAGAATCTCATCAGTGCGGCGGACAATGAATACCGGCTGACCACGCCACTCAGCAATCATCTGCTGACCTGGCTCAACCTTAGCAATATTGACCTTCACCGGTGCGCCAGCGGCTTTCGCCTTGGCACTGGGGAACCACGACCCCACAAACGGGACTGCCGCCCCCACCGCTCCTGCAGCACCCACCACGGATGTGGCTGCTACGAGGAAGCGACGCCGGCCGACATTTACGCCGTCATTGCTCATTCAGTCCTCTCCCATCAGCTTTGTGGCCTGTTAAATCAGGCATCTACTAAGTAAAAATCTGAACTTATAAAAATTTTGCAGAATGGTAATGAAAAGCCCCTACTCTGACAAGGTAATTACCGCTCTCGGTCGGCTACAAGCCTTGTAGTATAGGCATTTGCTGGATGTGGCAAGTTGTCACATGCATAAATCATTACCCATAAAAAACGCCCAGCTCCTAAGGAGACTGGGCGCTTTTGAACGAAGCTGCGAATTAACGCTTCGAGTACTGCGGACGCTTACGCGCTTTACGCAGACCGACTTTCTTACGTTCAACTTCACGAGCATCGCGAGTTACGAAGCCTGCTTTGCGCAGAGCGCCACGCAGAGTTTCGTCGTATTGCATCAGTGCGCGAGTGATACCGTGGCGGATTGCGCCAGCTTGACCACTTACACCACCGCCGATCACGGTAACGAAGATGTCGAATTTCTCAACAGTCTCAGTCAATTCCAGCGGCTGACGAACTACCATGCGGGCAGTTTCGCGACCGAAGAAATTATCCAGGGAGCGGTTGTTGATGGAGATGTTACCAGTACCCGGACGCAGGAAAACGCGTGCGGTTGCAGTCTTACGACGGCCAGTGCCGTAGTTTTGAGTCGCCGACATAATGAACTATTCCGTTAAAACTTCAGTTCTTGGGGCTGCTGAGCAGTATGAGGGTGAGCAGCGCCCGCATAGACTTTCAGCTTACGGTACATGTCGCGACCCAGCGGGTTTTTAGGCAGCATGCCTTTAACCGCGGTCTCGATCACGCGCTCAGGAGCTTTGGCGATCAGCTTTTCGAAGTTGATCGACTTAATCCCGCCCGGGAAACCGGAGTGAGAGTAGTACATTTTGTCAGAGGTTTTGGCACCAGTGACACGGATCTGCTCAGCATTGATAACAACGATGTAGTCACCGGTGTCAACGTGCGGAGTGTACTCCGGCTTGTGCTTGCCACGCAGACGGCTCGCGATCTCGGTGGCCAGACGACCCAGGGTCTGACCAGCAGCGTCGACGACAAACCAGTCGCGCTTTACTGTTTCTGGTTTAGCAGTAAAAGTTTTCATTCTTTATAGCCTCAGGGGCCGCCCTGTAAATTAGACGGCGGATCTTACTGAATAGTGCGTACTTTGACAAGTCAAAGGCAGCCGGGTACAGACGCTATCGGGGGCTCGGGTCAGCGCGTCCGTTCAACGGCAAGATTCTTCGGCAGGCGGCGCATCACTTCCACTGCAGAAAGAGGTCGGCAATTATCCAGATTGCGAAAAAAATTACAACCTGCTTTTATGATTCTTTCCCCCAAGGAGCACCCTATGGATTACCGCCAGCTAGGCCGAACCGATCTCAAAGTCAGCACAATTGGCCTCGGAACCATGACCTGGGGCGAGCAGAACACCCAGGATGAAGCCTTCGCGCAGATTGAGTACGCAAAAAACGCAGGCATCAATTTCATCGACACCGCTGAAATGTACCCGGTACCACCCAAGGCCGACACTTACGCCACCACCGAGCGTTACATAGGCAATTGGTTCAAGGCCCGCGGTGATCGGGCGGACTGGATACTGGCCAGCAAGATCGCCGGCCCGGGCAATGGCATCGACTACATTCGCGACGGCCAGCTCAAACATAACCGAACCCATATCGTCCAGGCACTGGATGCCAGCCTCAAGCGCCTGCAAACAGACTGGATCGACCTGTACCAACTGCACTGGCCGGAACGCAGCACCAATTTCTTCGGTCAACTCGGCTACACCCACCACGCTGACGAGCAATTCACTCCACTCGAAGACACCCTCGAAGCCCTCGACGAACAAGTCAAAGCAGGCAAAATCCGCCATATCGGCCTGTCCAACGAAACCCCCTGGGCCACGATGAAGTTTCTGCAACTGGCCGAAAGTCGCGGCTGGCCTCGGGCTGTTTCAATCCAGAACCCCTACAATTTGCTCAATCGCAGCTTTGAAGTCGGCCTCGCTGAAATTGCCATTCGCGAACAATGCGGCCTGCTCGCCTACTCCCCGCTGGCGTTCGGGATGCTTTCGGGCAAGTACAACGGGGGCGCCCGACCTCCAAAGGGCCGCTTGAGCCTCTACAGCCGCTTCTCGCGCTATTCCAACCCGCAGGCCGTGGCTGCCAGCGAGCGTTATGTCGCATTGGCCCACCAGCACGGCCTGGACCCCGCTCAAATGGCCCTGGCTTATGTGACACAACAGCCGTTCGTCACCAGCAATATCATTGGCGCAACCACGATGGCGCAACTTGAGAGCAATATCGCCAGCATCGAAGTAGAACTCTCGGACGAAGTACTGGCAGGCATCGAGGCCATTCACAAGGAGCAGCCAAACCCCGCACCTTGACATGATTGCGTAGCAGCTGTTTGCGACGGCCTGCGCCTCGATCGGCAGCTGCTACGGCGCTCACTGAATCCCCCCCTAGACACACAGGACAAAAAATAAGACGATCCAGCCGCAAGTTGACCAATTTCACCTATAAGAATAATCAAATCATGTCTACTCATCTCTCCGCGCCCTTGCGGCGCGTCAGCATATTGGCTATCGATCGGGTTTTTGCCTCGACACTGATGCAGGCCAAAGATTTCTTCCACCTCGCCAGCCTGCGTCATGGCAAACAGTTAGGCCAAGGCCTTAACGCCAGCTTCGAAACACGCCTCGTCAGCCCTGACGGCCTGCCTGTCAGCAGTTTTAGTAACGTGATGCTTCCGGTGGATGGCAGCCTCGAAGACACTGACATCATCATCCTCCCGGCCTTTTGGGACGACTTCGACACACTCTGTCAGCGCTACCCGCAAATACTGCCCTGGTTACGCGCACAACACGCACGCGGCGCCGTACTCTGCGCTGAAGCCACTGGCGTCTTCTGGCTGGCAGAAGCCGGCCTGCTGGACGGTAAGGAAGCGACAACCTACTGGCGTTTTTTCAACAGCTTCGCCGAACGCTTTCCGAACGTTCATCTCAATCAAGACAAACACCTGACGGATGCTGACAACCTGTATTGCGCGGGAGGCCCCACCTCGGCCTGCGACCTTTACATTTACCTGATCGAACGCTTCTGTGGCGCCAATATCGCCCAGGCCGTGGCACGTGACATTCTTTATGAAGTGCAACGTAACTACGCACCCGGTCGCATCGGGTTTGGCGGACAGAAGCTGCACCAGGACGTCATCATTCTGCAAATACAGCACTGGCTCGAAGAACATTTTGCCGACAAGTTCCGCTTCGAGGATGTGGCTCGCGAACATGGCATGAGCATTCGTAACTTTATGCGTCGCTTCCAGATGGCGACAGGCGACAAGCCCTTGCATTATCTGCAACGTCTGCGCATAGAGACCGCCAAAGGGCTACTTTCAGCTACCCGTAAAAGCATCAAGACCATCAGCTACGACGTTGGCTACGACGACGCCAGCTTCTTCGCGCGCTTGTTCCGGCAACACACCGAGCTGTCACCCAACCAATACCGCCAGCAATTTCAACAAGCCGCCTAACCGGCCGTAACATTCATGACCAGCCAAAAAAAAGGCCTGCATAAGCAGGCCTTTCTCATGAAACGCTCGACTAAGGCTTATGCGCCCGCGTCAGGTATTCATGGGATTGCATCTCCAGCAAACGGCTCAGCGTGCGCTGGAATTCAAAGTTCAGACGCCCGCCCGTGTATAAATCCTTGAGCTCGACTTCTGCCGAAATGATCAGTTTGACGTTACGGTCGTAAAACTCGTCGACCATGTTGATGAAACGGCGCGCAATATCGTCCGTTTTCACGTCCATCTGTTCAACACCGCTCAGAATCACCGCATTGAAAATTTTGCCCAACTCAATGTAATCGTTCTGGCTACGCGGGCCATCACACAGCTCGCGGAAATCAAACCAGGCCACGTCATCGCATGTCCGCAAGGCGCGAATGGTACGGTTCTCGATGATCAAATCATCGTTTTCCACTGCACGCGTCGAGTTGTGTGTGAGCGCTTTAAAGCTTTCGCGCAAGGACTTTTCCGAGGCTTCATTGAGCGGAAAGTGGAACAGCTCAGCCTGCTCCAGATGGCGCAGGCGGTAGTCCACGCCACTGTCAACGTTGACGATCTCAGTGTTCTGCTTGATCAATGCAATAGCGGGCAAAAAGCGCGCGCGCTGCAGGCCGTCTTTGTACAAACCATCGGGCACGATGTTCGAGGTCGCAACCAGAGTGACACCGTTTTTGAACAGCTCTTCCATCAACGTCCCGAGAATCATGGCGTCGGTAATGTCCGACACAAAGAACTCATCGAAACAAATCACCCGAGCCTCATCGGCAAAACGCTTGGCGATGATGGTCAACGGGTTTTTTTCGCCATTCAGGGTGCGCATTTCTTCATGCACACGCTTCATGAAACGGTGGAAGTGCGTACGAACTTTCTGCTTGAACGGCAGAGCATCAAAGAACGTATCAACCAGATACGTCTTGCCCCGCCCTACTCCACCCCAGAAATACAGGCCTTTGACCGGTGTCTGGTCCTTTTTGCCGAAGAGCTTGCCGAACAGCCCCGGCTTGCTCTGCGAAGAAGCAACCAGATCGTCATACAGACGCTGCAAATGGCGTACAGCGTTTTCCTGCGCGGCATCGTGGAAGAAGTCCGGGCGTTTCAGATCAGCTTGATATCGTTCTAAAGGCGTCATAATTCGTTAGCAAGGCAACAAAAACGGGCCGTCACTGTAGCGACGGCCTTGGGGAATGGCAATCGGACCTGAGGCGAATCGCCGCACTTTCTTAGTCCTGTGCAGGCACCAGCGACAAGCGCAGGGTCTCAATAGCAGCATCCCGTGCCGCGCTGTCGGCAAATTCCGAACTGTCCGCCACGCACTCTCCTGCCAGCCACACACTGAAACGCGAGTCCTGGGTGCGCACGTCAAGCGGTTCACCGGATTGCAGTTGCTTGGTCACTTGCCCTGCCGCCTTACCATCGCTGAAGCTGCGCGACAGCAACAATTGTTCGCCGTCGGTTGCCAATAAGCGGAAGCGGAAGCTGCCGTCTTCGTCACGGAAGCTGACAAAGCGTGGGCCTTTGGTCGCTTTCTTTTTGGTCGCGGTAGTGGCCTGCGCCGCACTGACAAACGAACGCAGACCGACGGCTTCGCGCAACTGCGCCAGGAAAGGCGTCGCGATTGTGCGAGCTTTATGGGCTCCGGCCAACAAGATGTCTTCCATGTCGGATGGGCGCGACATCAACTCGTGATACCGCTCGCGGGCCTCGCCCAGTTCGGCATCCAGCAGCTTGAACAGACGTTCTTTCGCCTCCCCCCATCCCAAGCCCTGCAACAGTTCATTGCGGAACTCTGCGGTCTGCGCAGGCGTTGAGAATGCCTGATACAACGTGAACAGGTGCGAGTTGTCAGGATCCTTGGCTTCGCCCGGCGCACGGGAGTCAGTCACGATGCGCGAAATAGCGCTTTTCATGTCTTTGGCGCTGGTGAACAGCGGGATCGTGTTGTCGTAGCTTTTGGACATCTTGCGACCATCAAGGCCGGGCAAGGTGGCAACGCTTTCTTCAATCAGCGCTTCCGGCATCGCGAAAAAGTCTTTGCCGTTGCCAAATAGATGATTGAAACGCTGGCCGATGTCACGGGCCATTTCAACGTGCTGGATCTGGTCGCGACCGACCGGCACCTTGTTGGCATTGAACATCAGAATGTCGGCAGCCATAAGCACCGGATAGCTGTACAAGCCCATGCTGATGCCCGCGTCCGGGTCTTCGCCGTTTTCCAGGTTTTTATCCACCGACGCCTTGTAAGCGTGGGCGCGGTTGAGCAGGCCTTTAGCCGCGACACAGGTCAGCAGCCAGGTCAGCTCAGGAATCTCGGGGATGTCTGACTGACGGTAAAAAGTCACTCGCTCGACATCCAGACCGGACGCTAGCCAAGTTGCTGCGATTTCCTGACGCGAGCGCTGGATGCGCTGCGGGTCATCGCATTTGATCAGCGCGTGATAATCCGCCAGAAAGTAAAACGAGTCGGCATTGCTGTCACGGCTGGCTACGATGGCCGGGCGAATCGCACCGGCATAGTTGCCCAGATGCGGCGTCCCGGTCGTGGTAATACCGGTGAGGATTCGAGTACGAGTGGTCATAGGTAATCGCTTATCAGACTGCAATCAATTCGAAAGGCGTGGCTGCACCAACTCTTTGAGGTCAGTCAGCTTGCCGTGAAAAAAGTGTCCGCATTCTGCCACTTTCAGCAGCTCATGGGGGCGAGAGAGGTGCTCTGACCAGTCGTAGACCAACTGCGGATCGATCACTTCATCAGTTTCTGGCTGAATCACGGTCAATGCGCATTGGTGCGCCAATGCATCTTCGTCACGCAGGCGCATCACCGCCGGTGCAATCATGAACACATGCTTGAGCGTTTCGCCCTGAGCCTCAAGGCGTCCGCCCAAGCTGGCGGCCACAAAACCACCAAACGAAAACCCAAGCAACGTGATCGGCAGATCTGGGTGTTTGGCGCGCAGCCAACGAGCTGCCGCCAGTGCATCATCGACTTCACCGGTGCCCATATCATGGCTCCCCTCACTCTGGCCGGTGCCACGGTAATTAAACCGCAAGGTAATCAGGCCAGCATCGCGGGCAGTGCGCTGAAGGGTTGAAACAACTTTATTCAACATTGTCCCGCCCTGTACCGGGTTGGGATGGCACAGCAGTGCAAGGCCTTTTGCTTCGGGGTGATCGAGGTATAAAGCTTCCAGACGGCCCACGGGGCCATCAATCAAAAGAGGGGTTTCGCGGGTAAGCAAGAAGGAACTCCGTGACCTCAAATTGGGTCGACTCGTCTAGCTGATAGATTCTGTCTGACATATTTGCGAGTGCATCGCGGTATACAGCGCAGGTCCGAGCCGTTAACGTAAAGCAAAGCCGTTTATAGAGGAAGGACTCGTGGAACACTCGCTCTTGATTTGGTTGTTGCCGACTCTAGCCTTGGTTGCAGGTGTCGCCATTGGTTTTCTGGTCGCTCGTCTGCTGCCCAATGCCGCGCCTAACCGCACGCAGCGCCAGCTAGATGACATCCAGGAACGTTTTGACAGTTATCAGAATGAGGTGGTCACCCACTTCAACAGCACCGCCAATCTGGTGAAGAAACTCACTCAGAGCTATCAGGATGTGCAAGACCATCTCGCCGAGGGCGCCAACCGTTTGGCCCTTGACGAGCAGACTCGCCAACGCCTGCTGGCCGCACTGCATTCAGAAGCGCCTCAACCGCACCGCGAGCGCCTTACCCCGCCGCACAGCTCTGAGCCGCCATTGGACTACGCGCCAAAAACCCCGAACGCACCCGGCATGCTCGACGAGCATTACGGCCTGAAGAAGTAACACTTTCAGTAAAGCGTTCAGCAAAAAGCCCCGCGACCTGATAAAGATCGCGGGGCTTTTTGTTATGCGTCTTGCTGTGACCGCTGCAGGAGGATCGTGCGGTAACCGGTCTTACAATCCTTGCACAACCTGCGTCAGCAACGGCAAAGCACGAGGCTTACGGGTACTGTTGAACCTGACCTTGTTGCTGATAGTTCATGCCCGGAATCGGCGCCAGGGTGATCTGCACTCGACGGTTTTGAGCTCGGCCATCAGGGGTCGCGTTGCTAGCAATCGGGTCCGCAGGCCCCTTACCGGTGACAGACAAGTACTGACCACTGACCCCCTGAGACGTCAGATAGGTGGCAACGCTCTGCGCACGCTGCTGCGACAGCTTCAAGTTGTAGTCGTCGTTACCGGTGCTATCGGTGTAACCCACAATTTGAATCTGTTGCTGGTTATTGAGTTGCTTCAGCGAGTTGGCCAGGCTGTTGAGCGGTTGATAGAAGCTGGGCGAAATATTTGCCGAGCTAGTGGCAAACGTAATATTTCCCGGCATAACCAAGGTGATGTTGTCGCCCTGACGCTGAACCTCTACCCCCGTGTTTGCCATACTGGCGCGCAGTGCAGCTTCTTGCTTGTCAGCGTAATAGCCATAACCCGCAGCCCCCAGACCCGCAACGGCAGCGCCGATCAGTGCGCCCTTGCCACGGTTGTTGTGGTCAATGGCAGCACCCGCCACTGCACCGGCCAACGCTCCCAGCCCGCCATACTTGGCCGTTTTGCTCATGCCCGTCGATGCCTGCCCCTGGTTGTCATACGGGTTGGGCGAGGCACAGCCGGCCAGCAAAGCAATCGCACTGGCGGCAACAATCAAACGACTCGAAATAAACATGGTGAAGCTCCTACTCAATACTTTCTGGGGGCAAAGGTCGTGGGCAGTGGACCTCTGTTGGCGTTGGAACACGACCAACGGTAAAAATTCCATTGGCCTCTCAAGCACGTACAAACGGGTTTTCGCGCATCTCCTCGCCCAGACGGGTATCAGGGCCATGGCCTGTAATCACTGTGGCATCTTCATCCAGCGTATACAGACGCTGCTTGATGGAACGTACGATAGTTGCCTGATCGCCACCCCACAAATCGGTACGGCCAACGCCACGACGAAACAGGGTGTCACCGGCAATCAACAGCTTGGCATCGGCAAACCAGAAGCTCATGGAGCCGGGGGTGTGCCCCGGCGTGTGCAGCGCCACACCACACCCGCACGCAAGCTCCTCATCATCGGCAAGCCAGCGATCCGGTGACGGCACCGGGGTGTATGGAACGCGAAACAACTTGCACTGCATCTCAAGGTTGTCCCACAGGAACTGGTCCTCTTTATGCAGGTGCAACGTCGCCCCGGTTTTCTCCTTGAGTTGACCCGACGCCAGAAAATGGTCCAGGTGCGCATGGGTATGAATGATGCTCACCACCTTCAAACCGTGCTTTTCCAAGCGCGCCAGAATCAACTCATGATCGCCACCCGGGTCGACCACAACGGCCTTTTTCGTGACTGGATCGCCGATGATCGTGCAGTTGCACTGCAAAGGGCCGACAGGGAAGGTTTCACGGATGAGCGCGGGCGGGTTGTTCATGGTTCTGGGTTCCAAAGCGGATAAAACGGTTTTAAAACTTGACCCCGACGCTTAACGCCATAAAGTCGCGATCACTTAAGGTACTGTAACGGCCGCCAAAAAAATTGGTGTACGACACGCTGCTGGTGTAGGTGTCCTGGTACTCGGCATCCAGCCCCAGGCTGACGGCTTTACGGCCTTCTTCAAACGTGGCGGCGGGTCCCGGTGAGTAACCGCTGACATCATGGGACCATGCCAACCCGGGTTTGAGATTGATGCCCGGCAGCACGTTGTTGTATTCCCACACGGCCCGCGCCCGATACCCCCACGAATTGGCAGTGGTAAAACCCTCGTTACCCTCCTGGCCAAACACAGGGTCGCGGCCATAGCGTTTATCAGATCGGCTTTCCAGCCCGGCAACATGAGAGATACCGATTTCACCGGTCAGAATCAGCCGATTGGCGCCCATGGCATTGTCCAGAACGTGTGTCAGGGATGTCTGAAACTGGGTGACCTCTTTACGTCGATAGCCTGAGGCATCCGCCCCGGGCGTGACGCTCAAGGGGGACGCGTCTGCCAACCCCGGCAACAAGGTGACATTGGCGTACAGCAGATCATCGGTATTGAGTTGCACCGGCGCATTGGGACGATAGCTCAACTCCCCTTTCCACGCCGTGCCTGTGGATAACGTGGTTGCGAAACTCAAGCCGTATAAACGAATGTCTTCGGGGTATTCGACGTAGTAGCTGGCATTGCCCGCGACGTGCATTGGCCCCAAACCGCCAGCAGCAGACGCCGCGTTGTACACCGCTTGTGAAGCCGCACGCCCGCTGATGATCGGATCACGGCTGTGGTAGTTCATGAAGAACGCACCAAATTCAGTGTCCAGCGGGTCGAAGCGATAGTGCATGGCAAGCCCGAACTGCCCGCTATTGCGTGCGTTGCGGTCTGCATCCCGGCGCACCAACACGCCTTCGTTGTTGATGTCGACACCGGCCGAGGTCAACGCAGCCAAGTCTGCCACCGTCAGGGCTGAACGCTTGTTCATCACCCGGTAGTTACCGCTACAGCCGTCCGCAATGACATCCGATTGTGAGAAAAACGTCCCGCAGTTGTCGGTCTCGGACTGCTCCCAATCCAGCTGATAAAACCCTTCGACCGATAACCGGTCGGTGAGGCTTTGCGACAGGTAGAACAGGTTGACCGGAACCAGCCCATCCTTGTATTCAGTGGCTGGACGGCGATAGGCCGCCGCATCCGTCGGGTTGATGGCATTGATCCCGCCGCCGATGAAAGCGCCTTCACCCCAACTGACCACTTGCTTGCCCAGACGCACCGCGCCAGGCTGATCGGCAATCACATAGTTGTGGTACACGAACGCATCCAGCCACTGCGCGCCAGCGGATTGCGCCGAAGCGCGCCGACCTTTGTCGCTGATGTTCTTGAATGGGCGACTGTCATCTTGCAGCTCAAAGTCGTACCAATACTTGCCACGCACATAGAGGCCGCTGTCGCCATACTTCAGCTCCAGCCCATGAACACCCATGAATAATTTGGAAAAGGTCTCACCGCGCTTGAAGTTCAAGCGACCATCATCAGAAATTTGCGAGTGGCCAGTGCCGCCGTTATTGGCCCCGATCAATGACTGATCGGTCTTGGCGGTTGACCAACTGGCGCCGATCGACAACTCGGAATCAAGCTGAGCTTCCACGTCCCCGACGTTGAAGCTCACACCCCAGGCGGGCCCGGCGAGCGTCGCGGCGAAGCTGACTGCCAGCGGCAGTTGAGCGCGATGCCAAAACCGGTTGACTGAGGGCATTGATACTTCTCCATGGGCACGTCGCAATAGGCCCGCAAGGATGAAGGAAAACCAGATTTTGACAAGATCCGCCGCTGATTCGGCTCAGGGCTGATGCCGTAGCCGAGCCAGGAAAGGGCTGCCATCGAGGGCCACGAAATCACTGTTGCGCAATACAAACCGGCCCTGCGCGTGATTCATCGTGTTGAGGAGTTGCACGGGGGATAAACGCAGGTTGAGGGCGGGCGCCGTCCTGCGAGCCTGCACATAAGCCCCCCAATGAGAAAACGATCAACATCGTTTTTGGGGGGACTCATGTTGGCAGAGGCAAAAAACCGATCACTCACAGCGGTGATCGGTTTAAAACAGCCTCAGTTCATTTCGGTAAAGGCCAGTTTCACACCCAGCGCGACCAAGACTGCACCCATGGTGCGATCAAACCAATGGCCCATGCGCGCAAAGCCCGTGCGTACACGTTGATGGCTGAACAGCATGGCCACCATGCAGAACCACAGGCCGGTGGCCACAGCCAGGTACACGCCATAGCCAGCCTGAATCGACAATGGCGTGTGCGGGTTGATCACAACTGTAAACAGCGACAGGAAAAACAGCGTGGCCTTCGGGTTCAAGCCATTGGTCACAAAACCCGACGTGAACGCGCCGCGCGCCGTGCGCTCGCCCACAGGCAGCGCAGTAGCAACGGCGGTCGGATCGGCCGGTTTTGCACGCAGCGCCTTGATCCCGATGTACAGCAAGTAAGCGGCCGCCAGCCATTTGAGTGCGTTAAACAACACGATCGATTGCGACACGATGATGCCAATGCCGAGCAGCGAATAACCGACATGAACAAAAATCGCCGTGCCAACTCCGAATGCCGTGAACATGCCAGCGCGGCGACCGTGGGTCACACTCTCACGCACCACCACGGCAAAGTCCGGGCCCGGGCTGGCCACCGCCAACAGGTGAATCAGGGCGACGGTCAAGAATTCTGTCCAATACATGCACGGCTCCATTACAAATTGTTTCTTCTGATAGTCTCGCCACATTACGCCTTCATTTCACCGCACAAAAGGTACAGTTGATGACTAACACTCGCCGCGCCGTGTTCCTGGATCACACCTCACTGGATCTGGGCGATCTCGACCTCAGCCCTTTGCGTGACTGCCTGGGCGATCTGCAACTGTACGCCGATACAACCTCTGAAAACCTGATCGAGCGCTTGCAAGGTGCCAGCGTTGTCATCAGCAATAAAATCCTGCTAAACGCTGAAACACTCGCAGCGTGCCCGCAACTGAAACTGATCCTGGTCGCCGCCACTGGCACCAATAACGTGGACCTTGAAGCCGCACGCGCCCGGGGCATTGTTGTCGCCAACTGTCAGGGGTACGGCACGCCCTCGGTGGCACAGCACACGTTGACTTTGCTGCTGGCACTGGCGACCCGCCTGCTCGACTATCAAAACGCAGTGTCGGCCGGGCAGTGGCAAACGGCCAAACAGTTCTGCCTGCTGGACTTCCCGATTGTGGAACTGGAAGGCAAGACCCTTGGCTTGTTCGGTCACGGCGAGCTGGGCAGCGCAGTCGCGAAATTAGCAGAAGCCTTCGGCATGCGCGTACTGGTCGGGCAGATTCCGGGCCGCCCTGCCCGTGCCGATCGTCTGCCTCTGGATGAACTGTTGCCGCAGGTCGATGCGCTGACGTTTCACTGCCCGCTCAACGAACATACGCGCAATTTCATTGGCGCCCGAGAGCTGGCAATGCTCAAGCCCGGCGCGTTCGTGGTCAATACGGCCCGGGGCGGCATAATCGATGAACAGGCCTTGGCCGATGCCTTGCGCAGCGGCCATTTGGGCGGTGCGGCCACTGACGTGTTGAGCGTTGAACCGCCGCGTAATGGCAATCCGCTGCTGGCTGAAGACATCCCGCGGCTGATTATCACCCCGCACAGCGCATGGGGCAGCCGTGAAGCGCGACAGCGAATCGTGGGCCAATTGACCGAAAACGCTCAAGCGTTCTTCAACGGTACAGCGCTGCGGGTCGTCAGTTGATAAACTGCGCCCCTTTTTGAGGAGCAGATTATGGATCCGCGCAGTGAAGTACTGCTTCGTCAGCCTGATTACTTTCAAGGCAACGTGTTGTTGGTGGGCCTGCCCCCGGACGACGCACTCGGCCGCTTGCCCAACGCCCACGGCTGGTGCTGGCACGCTGGCGATCACGCCGCGCTAGAGGCTCGTTTCGCCGGGCGCGTACATTTTGGGGTGGATGTGCCGGAGCGCGCGTTTGACACCGCCGTGGTGTATTTGCCCAAGTCCAAAGAGCTGAGCGATTACGTCCTCAAGACCGTGGCCGCACGCCTGCCCAATGCCGATGTATTTCTGGTGGGCGAGAAAAAAGGCGGTATTGAAGGCGCCTCCAAACAACTGATCCCGTTCGGCAAGCCGCGCAAGCTCGACAGCGCCCGGCATTGCCAGCTGTGGCAAGTCAGCGTGGTCAATGTTCCGCAAGCGCCCGTGCTGGCTCACCTGGCGCAGCATTATGAGCTGGCTCTGGAAGAAGGCCCGTTAAACGTTGTCAGCCTGCCGGGTGTGTTCAGCCACGGCCGACTGGATCGCGGCAGCGCCCTGCTGCTGGACAACCTCGACAAACTGCCCAGCGGCCATGTGCTGGATTTTGGCTGTGGTGCAGGCGTGCTGGGCGCGGCAGTCAAACGCCGTTACCCGCATAACAGCGTCACCCTGCTCGATGTGGACGCATTTGCCACCGCCAGCAGCCGCCTGACATTGGCGGCCAACGGACTGGAAGGTGAGGTGATCTGCGGGGATGGTATCGACGCAGCACCGATGGAGTTGAACACCATCCTGAGTAACCCGCCCTTCCATGTCGGCGTGCATACCGATTACCAAGCCACTGAAAACTTGCTGCAAAAAGCCATTAAACATCTGAAAAAGGGTGGCGAACTTCGGATTGTTGCCAATAGCTTCCTGCGCTATCAACCGCTGATCGAAGAGCAGTTCGGCGCCTGCACCGTCAAGGCCGAGGGCCAGGGTTTTCGGATTTACAGCGTCAAGCGTCGATAACGCAATTTAAAAAACAAGGCTTGCCGGATCGGATTTGCGTAGGCAGAATCCGCTCCGTCCTAGGGGAGTAGTCTCCCACGAGCTTCGCGCTCGTCCGGCATACGTCAACATACTTGGTCAACAGGCCATGGCGTATGCGACCCAGGAGTCCGCACAGACGGACCGGGGTTTGACAAGACCTATGACACGAACACCTTACCCGGGGCGGGAAGGCTGTACGTGTCATAGCCGTGTCGACCCGCCCCTGGAAACCACCTGATGATGCTCGACTCCTTACTCGTTCCTACTGCAATCGTTGCCTTGGCCGAAATCGGCGACAAGACGCAATTGCTCGCCCTCATTCTCGCCGCCCGCTTTCGCAAACCCTGGCCGATCATCGCCGGCATCGTGGCCGCCACCCTGGCCAACCACGCAGCCGCTGGCGCCGTGGGTGCCTGGTTCGGCAGTTTCTTCTCGGATGTGACCCTGCACTGGATACTCGCAGCCAGCTTTGCTGCCACCGCACTGTGGACACTGGTGCCGGACAAAATGGACGATGACGAAGCGAGTACCGCACGTAAATTTGGCCCGTTCCTGACCACTCTGATTGCGTTCTTTATCGCTGAAATCGGCGACAAGACCCAAGTGGCGACCGTTATGCTGGCCGCTCAATACCCGGATCTGTGGCTGGTGATTATCGGCACAACGCTGGGCATGTTGATTGCCAACGTGCCGGTGGTTCTGGCGGGTAACTTTGCGGCAGACAAGTTGCCGTTGACCCTGATTCGCCGGTTGGCAGCAACTGCGTTCTTCGTACTGGCCGCCGTGGCTGTGTACAAGGCAATGGCAATCAGCGGTTGGGTGTAGCACCTCATCACCGGCCCTCTCCTTCGGGAAAGGGCCGGCGAAAGCGCGGGATTACCGGGTTTTCGGAGCTTGCTGATACAGCGGCATCACCTTGGGAATCGCCGCCTCTAACGCGGCAATCCGGCTGCTCGACGCCGGGTGGGTGCTCATGAACTCCGGCGGCGCACTTTGTGACGCTTGCCCCATTTTCTGCCACAAGGTGATGGCGGCATTCGGGTTGTAACCTGCACGTGCCGCCAGCTCCAGACCAATCAGGTCGGCTTCGTTTTCATTGCTGCGGCTGTTAGGCAGCGTCAGGCTGTAATTGACCACGGTATCGGCCAGTTGCAGGCTGTCCTGCCCCAGCCCCAACAATGCGCCCGCGCCCTGTTTGGCAATTTCAATTCCGTACGCCTTGGACATCGACTCACGCCCATGCTCGCGCAAGGCGTGGGCGATTTCGTGCCCCATGACCGCAGCGATTTCATCGTCGTTGAGTTTGAGCTTATCGATGATCCCGTTGTAGAAAATGATTTTGCCGCCCGGCCCGCAGCTGGCGTTCAGTTCGTCACTTTTGATCAGGTTCACTTCCCAGTTCCATTGCGCCGCATCCGCGCGAAAAGCAGGGACCTGGGCAATCAAGCGGTTGGCGATGGCCTGCAAGCGCTTGGCATTGGTACTGGTTTTGTCCAGCGCACCCTTGGAGTTGGCTTCGCTGACGGTTTGTTGGTACGACTGGGCATACATCTGATCCACTTGCTGACTCGACAGCATGCTGAACATGTACTGCTTGCGCTCAATACCGACCGCACCGGCATTGGTGGTATTGACCGACTGACAACCGCCGAGCAACAGCCCTGCGCCAACCACGCACACTACCGCTAATTTACCCATCACGACTCTCCATAAAGATGGCGCGTATCGTAGCAGACACGCCCCTCAACCCGGCGTCAGACACTCGGGGGCATTAAGCTTGGGGTCATTGACCAGATTGGCCAACGGGCGCTCACGCAACGGGGACTGCGGGCTGGCCAGCAGCGCCTGCAATACGTGTAAAGGGGTTTGAGGATCAAGCCATGCCTGCTGGCCCGCTTCATCCAGAATCAGCGGGCGACGCTGACTGGCTGCGGCCTGGGTAATAACAGCCGTGCTCAACCATTCGTGGCCTTGCACCGGATAGGCTTCCCAAATCGCTGCAAAAAAAAGTGACGCGCCCTCCCCTGGCGTCAGCCAATAAGGACGTTTGCGGGTGGTGCCACGCCATTCGTAAAAGCCATTGGCCGGGAGCAGGCAGCGGCGCAGGCGAAACGCATCACGGAACATCGGTTGTTCGGCAACGGTTTCGGCCCGGGCATGGGCGGGCGTGCGAGACAGGTCGGTCAGCCAGGGCGGGGTCAATCCCCAGCGCGCCCGGGCCAGTGTTCGCTGCTCCGGCGCTTCACCTGCGCGCAAGATCAACACCGCATCATTAGGCGAGATATTCCATTGCGCCTGCTGATCCGCCGGAAAACCGGGCAAGGCTGCAAATGCAGGGTTCCAGCGAAACAGGGCAAAACGTCCACACATGGGGCAGTACAACTCTTCTCTATATAGCAGTGAACAAAGGGCCTTTTAGCACTCCAGCACATCGGGGTAGCTATCAGGCTCGTCGCCGTCAAAGGGCGAGGCAGCATTGTACGCATCGATCAGCTCGCGCGCGTAACGGGCATGGTCATCGGCCACGGCCAGCCCCAGCAAACCAAGCGCCGGTAATTCCCCCGTGCCGCCGATCAGGTCACGCCCCTGAAGGGTCGCCGCAACCCCTTCGCTGGCGAGCATGCCCAGCAACAGTTCGGCTTCCATCAAGTTTTCGGGCTCGTAGATGCGCTGCATGGCGCCTACTCGTTTTCGCTGTGGACATCGAGCATCCACTCATGACCGTCGGTCTGGAGCGTAAAGACAATCGGCCGGCAGCATACAGGACAGTCTTCAATGTAGGTCTGATCACCGGCCGACAGGTCCAGTACGGCTTCTGCAAGTTCACCGCAATACGGGCAATAGTAGGGTTCGGTTTCAAGCATCGCGGTCTCCAGAGTGACTTGTGCGTATAATCGCCGGTCTATTTGCAGGGCTATTATTTTTGGCCTGCCTTGTTTACTTACCCTAGCCGTTTCCAACAAGAGAGCATGATGGGCGAATTCGATACCATCCGACCTTACGACGACACCGAAGTCCCAGCTGTGCTGGCCCGGTTGCTCAGCGACAAGGCGTTTCTAGATATCCTGACCCACTTTCGCTTCCCGCGCCTGGCTGGCGCTTTCGGCTGGCTTTTAAAACCTCTTATAGCGCATCGCCTGCGCAAAGAGTTCGCTGGCGTGACCTCGGTCGCCACCTTGCAGGACAAAGTCGAAGTGTATGTCGACCGTACCATCGAGCATGCGACCGATGGCGTGACCTACACCGGCGTCGAGCATTTGAAGTCGGGCACCGCTTACCTGTTCCTGGCCAACCATCGCGACATCGTGATGGACCCTGCCTTCGTCAATTACGCGGTTTACCACGCAGGCCTCCCCACGCCGCGTATCGCCATCGGCGACAACCTGCTGCAAAAGCCGTATGTCAGCGATCTGATGCGCCTCAACAAAAGCTTCATCGTGCACCGTTCTATCACCGGGCGCCGGGAAAAGCTCGCGGCCTATCAATTGCTGTCGGCCTATATCAACCACTCGATCCGCAACGACGGCGTGTCGATCTGGATTGCCCAGGCTGAAGGCCGTGCCAAAGACGGCGACGACCGTACTGATTCGGCCATCCTCAAAATGTTCCACATGAGCCGCAAAAACGAACCGTTTGGCGAAGTGGTGCAGTCGCTGAACATGACGCCAGTGTCGATCAGTTACGAATACGACCCATGCGATCAGGCGAAAGCCCGTGAGTTGTATATCCGCGCAACCACCGGCACTTACACCAAGGCGCCTGGCGAAGACGACACCAGCATCGCCAATGGCATTACCGGTTACAAAGGCCGCGTGCACGTTAACTTTGCCGAGCCGATCACTGAGTTTTTCGAAGACAGCAAACTGCTTGCTGCGCAAATGGATCGCCAAATCCTCAGCGGTTATCGCCTGTTCCCCGCACATTACTTGGCATATGCACAGTGGGATGACGCAGACCCGCAATTGCAGGTACCTGCCGCTGCTGACATCTTTGCCGCGGAAGAACTGGCCAAGGCCCGGCAAGAGTGGCAGCGTCGTCTGGACGCGTGCCCGGCCGAGCACCGCCCTTACCTGGTGCTGCAATATGCAATGCCGGTGCGGAACCAGTACCGCATCAAGGCTGGCCTGCCCTTATAAATAAGCGTGTGTGGTCGCTGCCTCGCGAAGTTCGGTGGGGACTACAGGGCTAGGGCTTAATTTCTGCTGTCACCGTATCGTCATGTCTAGAGGTCACTCTGTGGCCCCTCGACACCGACACGGAGCTTGTCATGTTGCATGCAGAAAACCAGGACCGCCTCTACCTGATCGCCCCCAGCGACGAACAGCAGGCGTTGATCGAAGGGTTAGCCTTTAACGTTCAGGATCAACATTGGCTGGTCTATTGCGCCCTCAGCGGCCACACCCATGCCGACTTGCCTGAGCTGGATTTGCTCACGGGCGTCAGCCGTCTGGAACTGTATGCAGAAGCGGCTTGAACCCTTCGCGCATAAAAAAGCCCGAACTCATCGAGTTCAGGCTTTTTGCTTTATACCGTTACTCGCCCAGCAAACGCCCCACTGATGGGTCTTTGAACACGCGGGTCAAAGCATCGCTCAACACGTCGCTGACCAGCTTGGTGTTGGTTTCCTGATTGGGCGCCATACCGAAGCGCTGATCCAGGGACGCACCATACCGACCGCTGTAAGTACGGCCGCCGTTCTTAACATCAGAACGGAATGTGGCGCCAATGGTCGCTTCAGTCACGTACATGGAATCTTTCGGCGACTGGTACTTCAGCTCCGCCAGGGTCACGGTCAACTGCGGGGCATTCATCGCATGGGTCGTCGGGGTGTAACCCAGCAGGCGTACCGCAGCTTCAGCCTGGGCTTGCAGTTTGGGGATCAGGTCCGCGCTGCTCACACTAATAGCGCTGGTTTCAGGGTACATGCCACCCCGGGTGCCCAGGGTTGGCGAGGGACGACCGTCAACCACACGGACGACCACCGGCTGGCCGCGGCCAACGGGCGTCAGCTGCGTGGTCAGCTTGGGTTGCGGGCTGAGTTGTTGCGGGCTGTGGGCGCAGCCGACCAGCGTCAAACTGGTCACAGTGATCAAACCGAACAACAGGCGTTGCAACATGCTCATCTCTCCAGGGCAAAGTCAAACTGGCCGCCAGTATAGCGGGGCGACCGTCCTGCAAACCAGCCGCTTGCTGTCACCCGGCTGTCACGTGCAATACATCAGTGCGTCACGCCAGCGTGGCATTGTCAGGTCACTCACTGAAGAGGTGTTTGCCATGAACTGGTTAAAGTCGTTGTTGAGCGCCACCCGCCCCCATCGCAGCTTTGCGCGTCTGGACAACAGCGGCCGCTGCCGGGCTTTTAGACAATGTGCGCAACCGCCGGTCGGCTATGGCTGGGTCGAAATTTCAGAAATTCGCCTTAACTGGTTGCACCAGGTATTACCGCCTGACGCCCGCGTCAGCTCACCTGCGACGCACTCAAGGGTGCAACCGCTGTTGGGGATTTGACCCAATCACCAATAAAAGTCATTTAACAGGATCAATTGCCGACGTTTCTTCGCTACAATCTCCCCCCGATTATAAGGACGTCTCCTGATCGGGCCCCGCAACACCGTTGATACGCAGGTATCAGCACACCAAAATCGCCCACAGAGAGCCGCCCACACAGACTGTGTAGCGCTGGCGCTTGCTTTTTTTCATGCAAACCACCACCTCTTAACAGTCTGCAGAGCTGCCATGTTGCTCGGCCCCTGCGTTGTTCGCCCGCTATGCCACACCTGCTTTGCAGGTCGTCCACGGGTTTGGTGCCAGGCATGCGGCAGCCCTTTTTTGAGGTTCACGTCTTCAAAAGAGCGTGAAAAAAAACGGGTTTTCACAACTTCACAAGAGTGTGGCGAGCAAATGAAAAGTTTTGCGTCTGAATATGCACCATTAGCGTCTGTTACTGCCCCATCCAGCAGGTCTGAAGTCAGCTTTACCGCACACGACTGAAGCCTGTCCGCTTACGGATTTGGTTGCCCAAACGGACGCTCTTGACCTTAAGTCGAATTGCCTCCCGCCCTATGAAGTGCGTTCATATGAACCTTCAAGGCCCGGTTGGTGGCGTCCGCTGAAGCAGCAAGCAATTGCGATGAATCGGACATGGCGATCCTGGCCACGCGTGACCCGAGGCTCCACCTGATCCACGCCTCGGACCACCTGGCAGCTATGCCGTCAATTTGGTGCCGTAGATTTTGGAGACGCGTTAATGGCGCATAACGAAGCAGTCGACGTAGTACTGGTTGGAGCGGGCATCATGAGTGCCACCCTCGCCGTACTGCTCAAAGAGCTCGACCCCGGTATTTCGCTGGAAGTAGTAGAGCAAATGGACTCAGGTGCTGCGGAGAGTTCCAACCCGTGGAACAACGCAGGTACCGGCCATGCTGGGCTGTGCGAGTTGAACTACACACCGCAGGCGGCCGATGGTTCGATCGACATCAAAAAAGCTGTGCACATCAATGCACAGTTCGAAGTCTCGAAACAGTTCTGGGCCTACCTGGCGCAACAGGGCACGTTCGGCTCCTGCAAATCCTTCATTAGCCCGGTGCCTCACCTGAGCTTTGTGCAAGGCGAAAAAGGTGTGTCTTTCCTGAAAAAACGCTTTGACGTGCTGAGCAAGCACCATGCGTTTGCGGACATGGAATACACCGAAGACAAAGCCACGATGGCCGAGTGGATGCCGCTGATGATGCCTGGCCGCCCGGCTGATGAAGTCATTTCGGCAACCCGTGTGATGCACGGTACAGACGTTAACTTCGGCGCCCTGACCAAGCAGTTGCTCAAGCATCTGGCCAGCGCTCCCGACACGCAAATCAAATACAGCAAAAAAGTTACTGGCCTCAAGCGCAATGGCAGCGGCTGGACGGTCAGCGTCAAGGACATCAATAGCGGCAACACGCGTCATATTGATGCCAAGTTCGTATTCCTGGGCGCGGGCGGTGCCGCCTTGCCACTGCTGCAAGCTTCGGGCATTGAAGAAAGCAAAGGTTACGGCGGCTTCCCGGTCAGCGGCCAATGGCTGCGTTGCGACAACCCGGAAGTGGTCAAGCACCATCAGGCCAAGGTGTACAGCCAGGCCGCAGTAGGTTCGCCACCGATGTCGGTTCCGCACTTGGACACCCGTGTCGTGGACGGCAAAAAATCCCTGCTGTTCGGACCTTATGCTGGCTTTACCACCAAGTTCCTGAAGCACGGCTCGTTCCTTGATCTGCCAATGTCGATTCGTTTGGGCAACATCGGGCCGATGCTCGCTGTTGCGCGCGACAACATGGACCTGACCAAATACCTGGTCAGCGAAGTGCGGCAGTCGATGGAACAGCGCCTGGAATCTTTGCGCAGGTTCTATCCGCAGGCCAAAGCTGAAGACTGGCGTCTTGAGATCGCGGGCCAACGGGTTCAGATCATCAAGAAAGACCCGAAAAAAGGCGGTGTGCTGCAATTCGGCACTGAGCTGGTCGCTGCCAAAGACGGTTCGCTGGCTGCATTGCTGGGTGCGTCTCCGGGCGCATCGGTGACCGTGTCGATCATGCTGGACCTGATCGAACGTTGCTTCGCGCAAAAAACCACGGGCGAATGGGCTACCAAACTCAAGGAAATCTTCCCGGCACGGGAAAAGGTCCTTGAAACAGACGCCGAGCTTTACCGTGAAATCAGTACTCGCAACTCTGAACTACTGGAGCTGGTAGCGCCGAACACCAGCATCGCGTAACGCGGCCTTCGGGTTTCAACGTCACGCTAGCGCCCTCACCCTTTCTGGGGTGAGGGCTTTTTTTGCACTCAAATAGCGCACAAGTGTTAAATCACTGCCCCATAGTGAACAGCACACGCGTTCCGCCATTGCTCACAAAGTCATCATCGTCTATCACCGGAATCAACTCTGCGCGACAGCGGCTCAGCATTTACCCGGTGGAGCGGGCGTTGACCTGACGATTGACCCTGGTATTGGCTGGGGTGAGATGGCTGAAGCTGAAGGCGCACTCCCGCTCGCCCTGTTGATAACTGAACGACTCGCTACCGCGCGCTTGCGGCATATAGTACGTCAGCTCCTGGCTGCCGCCCGGCTCAACAACAAAGTCATGACCTGCATTCTGGGGGCTTTCCAGCCATGAAAACCCCTCTCCCGGCGCAATCGGCGCAGTGGTCGCATTATGAATCTCGACCTCCAGCACCTTATCAACAGCCATTGCTGGCGCGCCCATGACACTTAATCCCAGACCCAGCAGCAAGCGAGTGATAAAACGTTTTATTGCTTTCAACGTTGAAATCCTTTCAATTTTTTTGCACCGCTCATCATCCTGATGAACAGTGGACAGACTGGCTGTCGACCTGAGTATTAACCGCCCACGAAAAAGTGCCCCGTCGTCATTAACACGCAGGCTGTAAGACAGATCTGTATTGAGTGAAGCGTGCGTCGTCGCAGCCTGGGAGGCCGCGACATCAGGGGGCAGATCAACCGCGGGCGTTGGCGATCAGTTCGATGTACTCGGCAGCGTTGCGCTGATCCTTGATCAAATCCACGAAGGTCTGGCCATGCTCGTCCTTGCCATCAAGGTCATACCCGGCTTGCTTGAAGAACGTCAGAAAACGCTCGAAATCGTCGATGCGCAATCCGCGATAGGCCTTGATCAATTTGTGCAGCGAGGGAGATGTCGCGTCCACGGGCTCGAAGTCCAGGAACAACTTGATCTGCTCATCGCCGATCTCATCGCCAATCAACTGTTTCTTGTCTTTACGCATGTCCGACTCCAGCTTGCTGATACTTCACGGGGCCCGCAGTTTACCCAAGGCTCAACGTGCGCGCACGCTGCCGGTGTGCAAGTCGGCCCAGATATGGCCATTGGCATAGGTCAAAAATTGGCAATACACCGTGTCGTTGCGCAAAAGGTCCATCACCACGCGATACTGCGCAACGGGGTAGGAGAGCGTCAGGGTTCTGGTCTTACTGTCGAATACGGGTTTTTTCAGGCTTTTGCTTTCCCCGTCAAACGAGATCAACACCTCGCGCACCGTTGCTCCCTGGCTCATCGGCTTGCCTTTCAAGCGGATAAACAGTGGCGAGGTCACGGGAATCGGCTGTTGATTGGACTGACGTTGACTGCCCACGACCACCGAATAGGACGTCACCAGCATCAACTGCTGCTGCTCAGGTTTTTCGGCGCGCAATTGCAAGTCATCCGCAGGCAAAAACTGCGAGTGCAAAAGGGGAGGTGCCGCAGGTGCAGCAGCCAAAGGCAGGCTGACCAGCATTAGAAAAGGTGCGACGTAACGCAGTAAACGGCTCATGACGTGCTCCGGGAGTCGAAGCCAGCACTCTAGCATGCACATGGCCAAGACTAACGAGCGCGAGCGCAGAGCCCAACTGACAAACCGGCCAGTACGGCCGGCGCTTCAGTTAAAATCGCTCGGCTCAGCGTCGTACCGGACGCTTCTGTAATTTGCGCTGCAAAGTGCGGCGGTGCATGCCCAAGGCACGGGCGGTGGCCGAAATATTGCCTTCATGCTCGCCCAATACGCGCTGGATATGCTCCCATTGCAGGCGGTCTACCGACATGGGGTTGTCTGGCACCAGTGCATCCAGATCGGCATGTTGGGTCAACAACGCAGCCAGTACGTCATCGGCATCTGCAGGTTTGCACAGGTAGTTGCAGGCACCGCGCTTGATGGCTTCGACGGCAGTGGCAATGCTGGAATAACCGGTGAGGATCACGACCCGCATTTCGGGATCAAGCTCAAGCAATTTGGGCAGCAGTACCAGCCCCGAATCGCCGTCCATTTTCAAATCCAGCGCAGCATAATCAGGCAGATCGTGCTTCGCCAGCTCCAATCCTTCCTCCGCAGAGCCCGCCGTACTGACACGGAAACCGCGTCGACTCATGGCGCGTGCCATCACACGGGTAAACGTTGCGTCATCATCCACCAACAACAGATGCGGCAGTTCTTCGCCTTCGACCTGGATTTCTTCACTCATTTTCGTTTCCTCGGGCGACACGAGGCAGGCGCAGCTCGGTGAGCGTACCGCCATCCTCATGACTGTAGAGTTTTACCGAGCCGCCAGCGCGTGTCACGCTGGCTTTGCTCAAGAATAGGCCCAGGCCGAAACCTTTGCCTTTGGTGGTAAAAAAAGGTTTGCCAATTTGCTCGGCGATCGCCAACGGTACACCTGCACCGTGGTCGCGGATACTGATCGTCAGGTCCACGGCATCCCAGTCCACCGTGACTTCGAGCCCTTCGGGGCAGGCATCGGCTGCATTGTTCAACAGGTTAAGCAATGCCTGAGTCAAATCAGGCGGTGGCGCCAGGCGCGGTACGGGCGCATGTCCCAGGCACTTGAAGCGATAAGTCGCTTCAGGGCGCATCAAATGCCAACGGTTCAAAGCTTCGTCCAGCCACTGCGTGACGTCTTGAACCTCAACCGCCAACCGACGATTGGCTTCTGCTGCACGCACCAGTTGTTGCAGGGTTTCCTTGCACAATTTGACCTGGTCTTGCAGCACGCTCAGGTCATCCTGCAATTCGGGATCCGGGTGTTCGCGTCGCATTTCCTTAAGCAGTACGCTCATGGTCGACAAAGGCGTACCCAACTCGTGGGCCGCGCCCGCTGCCTGGGTCGCCACAGCCAGCAGTTGTTTATCGCGTAACCCTTCTTCACGACGCAACGCCCGTAACTCTTCTTGACGTCGCAGCTCTTCGGCCATGCGTGCAGCAAAGAAAGTAATAACGGCTGCCGACAGCGCAAAACTCAGCCACATCCCGTAGATCTGCAACTTTTCGCGAAAGAACGCGCCCGTATCCAGCGGATAAGACTGCACCAGCAGTAGCGTGTAGAGCGCCAGCGCGATCCCGGACAACGCCACCGAGAAACGCCATGGCAGCGTCACGGCAGCAATGGTCAAAGGCACCAGATAATACGACACAAACGGGTTAGTCGAACCACCCGAGAAATACAGCAGTGCACTGTGGATAAACAGGTCGCACGTCAGTTGCAGCGCATATTCCAGCTCAGTGACCGGCCAGGTGGTGCGCAAGCGGATGGCAGTAAACGCGCACAACAACATCGAGCACCCGAGGGTTATGCACAGCTGAAACCAGGGCAGCGGCAACAAATCAAACAGGTAGGCGATCCCCACCGATCCCGCTTGGGCAGCGAGGACCAGAGTGCGGATAATCGTTAGGCGCCAGAGGTTCTGACGGGCAGCAGACATTAACTGTACGGGGGCGAGCATGAGCTCTCCTGATGAGCGCTCCAGGCGGATCGCCGGGAGTATAACCAAGCTGACGGCTCCGCAGGCAAAAGTGCGGCAATGGGCCACAGTGTTTTTTTATCAATAACAGCTACCCATGCTTCCTCATGCACATGCGCTCTATCGTCTGAGTCGCGACAGGCCGTATATGTATTGAAAATGTAAGCGGGCGAACTGAAATTAACTTTCTACAGTCTTATGGTTCAGACACAGGCAGGGACACCCCTGCTTGTCGATCTCATTCAAGGAGCCTCCATGTCTACGTTCCCACGCACTGCTGCCCTTTTGACCCTGAGCCTGGGCGCATTTGCCAGCCTGCCCGCACTGGCCGCCGATGACTTGCATTACAACCAGGTCTCACTGCGCGCTGAAGCGAGCCAGGAAGTTGCGCGGGATTTGATGATTGTCACGTTGTACACCGAGGCTCAAAACGCAGACGCCGCCAAGCTGGCCGCCGAAATCACCACTGCGATGAACAAAGCCATCGGTCAGGCCAAGCAGGTCAAGGACGTCACGCTGCGTCAGGGCAGCCGTAACAGCTACCCGGTCTACGACAACAAATCGCAGAAAATTACGGGATGGCGTGAGCGCGCCGAGTTGCGCCTGGAAAGTTCGGATTTCGCAGCCCTGTCCAAGCTCACCGGCGATCTGATGCAAACCCTGAAGATGGGTAACATGCAGTTCGCGGTCGGTAACGCAGCTCGCAAAACCAGCGAAGATGCTCTGCTTAAAGACGCCGTGAACGCCTTTAAGGCTCGCGCCCAACTGGCGACCGACGCGTTGGGCGGGAAAGGGTACAAAATTGTTAGCTTGAACCTCAACAGCAACGGCTACCCGCAGCCATTCCTGCGCAGCCCGATGATGATGAAAGCCGCAGCCGCCGATATGGAATCGGCACCGACGCCGGAAATCGAAGCCGGCACCAGTGAAGTCAGCATGAGTGCCGACGGCGTGATTGAAGTGCAAATGCAATAAGCGCCCACGCCGAAGCGCATAAGCCCCTGAGGTGACAACGTCTCAGGGGCTTTTTAATGCCTGCGAAATCTCCTACTCCAAAATCTCACACAAACAAAAGAAAAAGCCCTCGTGCGACTCCAGTTTTAACTGACAGCTTTTCAACGCAAGAGTCTAGATAAGTAACACCCACGACTCAAAACAGTGCGATTGAAGTTTCATGGATCCCTAAAGGCGTTTCAAAATGCGTCAAAAAACCCGACGCAAACGATCAAATGCGTCATAAGTTATATAAAAGCGACATTCCTGTACGATCGTTCCACGTATTTAGGTTTCAACCGTTAACGCATCTTGCATTGGGTATGGGCCGTGCATAAGTATCGCCGGGTCGACTCACAAGGTCGCCCTCAAACCAAAAATGACAAAAATCATGAGGCCACCATGTTCAAACACGCGGTCATTCCGTTTTTAGTGGGCGCCAGCCTGCTGGCAAGTGCACCTTTCGCTCATGCAGCGACCAATCTGGTGTTTTGCTCTGAAGGCAGCCCAGCCGGTTTTGACCCGGGCCAGTACACCACCGGGACCGATTTCGATGCATCAGCCGAAACCATTTTCAACCGCCTGAGCCAATTCGAACGTGGCAGCACCCAGGTCGAGCCTGGCTTGGCGACAAGCTGGGACATTTCCCCCGATAACCTGACCTACACCTTCCATTTGCGTGACGGGGTCAAATTCCATACAACGCCTTACTTCAAGCCCACCCGCGACTTCAACGCCGATGACGTGCTCTTCACGTTCAACCGCATGCTCGATAAAGACATGCCGTTTCGTAAGGCGTACCCCACAGAGTTCCCCTACTTCACCGACATGGGCATGGATAAAAACATCGCCAAAGTCGAGAAAATTGACGACAAAACGGTCAGGTTCACGCTGAACACTGTCGACGCCGCGTTCATTCAGAACATGGCCATGCACTTCGCGTCCATCGGGTCGGCGGAATATGCCGACAAACTGCTTAAAGAAGGCCGCCCCGCAGACATCAATCAAAAACCGATTGGCACAGGGCCCTTTGTCTTCAAGAGCTATCAGAAAGATTCCAATATCCGTTACACCGGTAACAAGGACTACTGGAAGCCTGAAGACGTCAAAATTGACAACCTGATTTTTGCTATCACCACCGACCCGTCGGTGCGTATGCAAAAACTGAAAAAGAACGAATGCCAAGTTACGATCTACCCGCGCCCGGCTGACCTCAAGGCGCTTAAAGAAGACTCGGCTCTGCAGATGCCAGACAAGCCAGGCTTTAACGTGGGTTACATCGCCTACAACGTAATGGACAAAATCAAAGGCAGCGACCAGCCCAACCCGATGGCACAGCTCAAAGTCCGTCAGGCGCTGGACATGGCGGTGAACAAGCAGCAAATCATTGATTCGGTGTATCAGGGCGCTGGACAACTGGCTGTCAACGGTATGCCGCCGACGCAGTGGTCGTACGACGACACCATCAAAGACACGCCCTACAACCCGGAAAAAGCCAAAGAACTGCTCAAAGAAGCCGGGATCAAGCCCGGCACGGAAATCACTTTGTGGGCCATGCCTGTGCAGCGCCCTTACAACCCCAATGCAAAACTGATGGCCGAAATGCTTCAGTCGGACTGGGACAAAGTGGGCATCAAAGCCAAGATCGTGACCTATGAATGGGGCGAGTACATCAAGCGTTCCAAAGGCGGTGAAAACGGCGCCATGCTGATTGGCTGGAGCGGTGATAACGGTGACCCTGACAACTGGCTCGGCACGCTGTTTGGTTGCGATGCCATTAATGGCAACAACTTCTCCAAATGGTGTAACCCCGAGTTCGACACGTTAATCAAACAAGCCAAGTCCACCACCGATGTGGCTGAGCGCACCCGGTTGTACAAACAGGCGCAACACCTGCTCAAAGAGCAGGTTCCGATGACACCTATCGCGCACTCCACGGTGTATCAACCGATGCGCAGCAACGTCCAGGACTTCAAAATCAGCCCGCTCGGCCTGACGTCCTTCTACGGTGTTGGCATCAGCAAATAAAAAGGACCGGACAGTGTGGCTGACCCGCCGCACTGTCTTATCTGCCAGGACGGCGGAAATCCCCTTCATCCTGAAGCCACTCTGTACTACAGCAGAGGCTATAGGACGCTGAGACTTTTCCTACGCTCCTGTCAGGCCCGGCGCATTTACGACTGTCCATAGACCTCATAAGGTTTCAGAACAGTCTGTAGATAAGCACCGCAGGTCTAACCGTAGCCGAGGACGTCGACGCCCTGAGAACACCGCGACCGTAGAAGGCGCTCACTCAGGACACAAAAACAAGAAAAGGATTGGGATCGCAATGCGTAACCTTATGGTTTTATCCGCACTACTCAGCGCTGGCGTGCTTGCCAGCAGCCCTATCGCGCAAGCAGCCAACAGCTTGGTGTTTTGCTCTGAAGGCAGTCCGGCCGGATTTGACACGGCGCAGTACACCACCGCCACAGACAACGATGCCTCGGAACCGATCTACAACCGTCTCGCAGAATTTGAAAAAGGCGGAACAGCAGCAGAACCTGCCTTGGCAACACACTGGGATATTTCAGAGGACGGCCTGACCTATACCTTCCACCTGCGTCCCGGCGTGAAATTCCATACCACCAAATGGTTTACGCCGACCCGGGATTTCAACGCAGACGACGTGCTGTTCAGCTTCAATCGCATGCTCGATCGTGAACATCCCTTTCGCAAAGCGTACCCCACCGAGTTTCCTTACTTCAGCAGCATGAGCCTGGACAAGAACATCGCCCGCGTTGAAAAGACCGACCCGATGACTGTGGTGATCACGCTCAACTCGGTCGACGCAGCGTTCATCCAGAACATCGCCATGAGCTTTGCTGCAATTCTGTCCGCTGAGTACGCGGACCAACTGCTCAAGAACGGCAAACCCAGTGACATCAATCAAAAACCGGTGGGCACCGGCCCTTATGTGTTTCAGCGCTACCAGAAAGACTCGAACATCCGGTATGCAGCCAACAAGGACTATTGGGACCCGAGCCAGGTCAAGCTCGACAACCTGATTTTCTCGATCAACACCGACGCCTCGGCGCGCATGCAAAAGCTGCGTAAAAACGAATGCCAGGTCTCGCTGAATCCGCGCCCGGCGGATGTCGCCAGCCTCAAAAGCGACCCCAAATTGCAGGTGATCGAAAAGCCCGGCTTTAACCTTGGCTACATTGCCTACAACGTCAGGCACAAGCCGTTCGATCAGCTTGAAGTGCGTCAGGCGCTGGACATGGCCGTTAACAAGGACAGCATCCTGACTGCCGTGTATCAAGGCGCAGGGCAAAAAGCGGTCAACGCCATGCCGCCAACCCAGTGGTCGTATGACGACACCATTAAGGACGCGCCCTACAACCCCGAAAAGGCCAAAGAAATGCTTAAGGCCGCCGGGGTCAAGGAAGGCACTGAAATCACCCTGTGGGCGATGCCGGTGCAACGTCCCTACAACCCCAATGCCAAGCTGATGGCCGAGATGCTGCAATCGGATTGGGGCAAAATCGGGCTGAAGGTCAAAATTGTCAGCTACGAATGGGGCGAGTACATCAAGCGCACCAAAAATGGCGAGCACGACATCAGCCTGATTGGCTGGACCGGTGACAATGGGGACCCGGACAACTGGCTGGGCACGCTTTATAACTGCGACGCGATTGGCGGCAACAACTACTCCATGTGGTGCAACAAGGAGTACGACACGCTGGTCAAGAACGCCAAAATCGTCACCGACCGCGATCAGCGCACCGTGCTGTACAAACAAGCCCAGCAGTTGCTCAAGCAACAAGTGCCGATCACACCCATCGCCCACTCCACGGTCAACCAGCCGCTGAGCGCCAAGGTTCAGGGTTTCACCGTAAGCCCGTTTGGCCGTAACGCTTTTTCCGGCGTGAGCATCGCCGACTAACCCGCACCCGACTCTTGTCAGTTTCTCCAGGCCGCATGGGGCGGCCTGCAGAACACTGTAGCCAAATTAACCTTGGCAAACGTTTGCAAAGCGCTAACTCGTTCCACAACAGCCAGCTCAACACATAAAGAGCGGCAATAAAAAAGAAGCAGAGGAGCCTCAACCATGAGAGTCACAAACAGCGCGTTACTGGCCTTATCCATCAGCAGCCTTGCGGCGATGGCGAATGCCGAAGACGTCAGCCAGACATTTGTGCCCACCGAATTGAAAACCGGTGCCAGCAGCCAAAGCGAAGCCAGCGGTTTCATCGAAGGTCAAAGCTTGAGCGGCACCACCCGCAACTGGTATGCCAACGAACTCAAGCGCAACAAAGGCCGTTTCACGTACAACGACCACGGCGTCGAAAAAACCACGCCGCGCCGTATCAACTGGGTGCAAGGCACCATTCTGGATTACAACTCTGGGTTCACCCAAGGCACCGTCGGCTTCAGCACCGAGGTCGCGGCCTACAACGCGATCGCCCTGGACCGTGATGTAAACGACATCGCGGGTAAAAACAACCGCACCCTGACCCACAGTGATGGCGATGCCGTTGGCCAGTGGAGCAAACTCGGACTGGCCAACGTCAAGGCCCGTATCTCCAACACCACGCTGGTGGTGGGTCGACAGAACTTCAGCAGCCCGACAATCGACGTCATCGGCAACCGCGCGTTGCCCTCCAGCTTTCAGGGGGTGGGCCTGCACAGCGAAGAGTTCAACAACCTGTCCTTCGACGCAGGTTCTTTTGATCGCGTTTCACCCCGTACAGAACAGGGCCTGAAGAAGTTTCGCAGTGAATACGGCGCGGCCGGGGTAGAAACGGACCGCGCCAGCGTTGCCGGCCTCAACTATCAGCCGTTTAAAAGCCTGAAAACCTCGCTGTACGCGACCCATGTCGAAGACTTCTGGAACCAGTACTACTTCGGGGCCGTACACGACCTGGGCGACAACGCTGTGCTGGGCTTGAACACCAACTTCAACTACTACAAGACCCTGGACACGGGCAGCAAGGCAATGGGGGAGATCAACAATGACACCTTCAGCCTGGCATTCGGCCTGACCCATCAGGCGCACACTGTGACCCTGTCCTACCAGCAAGTAATCGGCGACGAATACTTCGACTACCTGCATGAAACCAACGGCATCTACCTGGCCAACTCCTTGCTGTCGGACTTCAACGGCCCGAACGAGAAGTCGGTGCAACTGGCCTACAGCATCAACATGGCGCAGTACGGCATCCCCGGCCTGAAGTTCAACGCCTACCATGCACGCGGCTTTGACATCGACGGCACCAAGTACAAAGGCACGGCTTACGACGTGAAGAACATGAACGGCGAAGACCACTCCGAGTACAGCATTGGCACGTCCTATGCAATTCAAAGCGGTCCCCTGAAAGCCACGGCTATTCGCGCGACCTACACCACGCACCGCGCCAGCCGGTTCCAGGCTGACGGCAACATCAACGAGTTCCGTCTGGTTACCACCATTCCGTTCAACATCCTTTAACCGCCCGGTGGCCGTGCCTGGCTTCACATGCCGGGCATAGCCGCTACGCGGCCCAACCGATTGAAGAGGGTTGCCATGAAACGACTTCCACTACGCACAGCCCTTGCCGTGGCAGTGTTCAGCACCGCGGTCAGTGTTTCAGCCAAACCGTTGGTGGTGTGCACTGAAGCCAGTCCCGAAGGCTTCGACATTGTTCAGTACACCACTGCCGTGACTGCCGACGCTTCGGCTGAAACCATCCTCAATCGTCTGGCAGACTTCAAACCCGGCACCACCGATGTGGAGCCCGCCCTCGCAGAGCGTTGGGACATCAGCCCCGACGGACTGGAATACACCTTTTACCTGCGCCCCGGCGTCAAGTTTCATACCACCGATTACTTCAAGCCGACCCGCACCCTGAACGCCGATGACGTGATCTGGAGCTTTCAGCGCCAGCTGGACCCCAATCACCCATGGCACGACAAGTCGCTGGTCGGCTATCCCTACTTTGAAAGCATGGGGTTTAAAAACCTGCTCAAGCGCGTCGAAAAAGTCGACGACATGACGGTCAAAATCACGCTTAACCACGCCGAGTCACCGTTCCTGCGCGACATCGCCATGCCGTTCAACTCGATCTATTCGGCCGAATACGCCGATCAATTACTCAAATCAGGCAAAACCAGCGAGCTGAACAGCAAACCCATCGGCACCGGCCCGTTCATTTTTGTGCGTTACAACAAGGACGCGCAGGTCCGCTTCAAGGCCAACCCTGACTACTTTCGCGGTAAGCCCCCGAGTGATGTGCTGATCTTCGCCGTCACCACCGACAGCAACGTACGCCAGCAAAAGCTCAAGGCCAACGAGTGCCAGATCGCGCTGTACCCCAAGCCGGATGAAGTCGGCAATATCAAAAAAGATCCCAATCTGAAAGTCGACGAAATGGCAGCGTTGATGACCAGTTACATCGCCATGAACACCAGCCACAAATACCTCGACGATGTACGCGTACGCAAAGCCATCGACATGGCCTTCGACAAAGAGACCTACCTCAACTCCGTACACGGTAAAGGCAACGCCCTCCCGGCCATCAACCCCTACCCGCCGACCATGCTGGGGTTCAACACCGCCATTCAAAACCCGCCCCGCGACCTGGATAAGGCCCGCGCGCTGCTCAAGGAAGCCGGAGTACCGGAGGGGCACGTGTTCACCCTCTTCACCCGCAATGGCGGCGGCCCGACCAACCCCAATCCAATGCTGGGCGCTCAGTTGCTGCAGTCTGACCTTGCAAAGATCGGTATCAAACTGGACATTCGCGTCATGGAATGGGGGGAGATGCTCAAGCGCGCCAAAAATGGCGAACATGACCTGGTGTCTACTGGATGGGGGGGCGACAACGGCGACCCGGATAATTTCCTGACCCCTTTGCTCAGCTGCGAGGCTGCCAAAAATGGCGAAAACTACGCGCGCTGGTGCAACAAAGACTTTGAAGCCCTGATCACCAAAGCCCGTAACATCACTGAACCCGCTGAACGGGCGGCATTCTATGAACAGGCCCAGGTGCTCTTTAATAAGGACCAGCCCTGGATCAACGTCGTACACCCCATGCTTTTTACCGCCCGACGCAACAACGTCGAGGGTTATGTACTTAGCCCGCTGACGAACAACAACTTTGCCACTACCCAGGCGAAGTAGAACAATAAAACACCCGCCAGCGTTCACCCGAACCCTGGCGGTCCTGCCTAACCGGCTGATGAGGTACACCACGCGATGTTTAGTTTTATTGCCCGCCGAATAGGGCTTTTGATCCCTACGTTCTTCGGCATCACCCTGCTGACCTTCGCCCTGATTCGCATGATCCCCGGCGATCCGGTCGAAGTCATGATGGGCGAGCGTCGGGTCGATCCAGAGATGCATGCCCAGGCCATGGAGCGACTTGGCCTGAACAAGCCGCTCTATGAACAATATTTCGACTACGTGACCAAGCTCGCCCACGGCGATCTGGGCGAATCGTTGAGAACCCGTGAAAGCGTGTGGACCGAATTTACCGCGCTGTTCCCCGCCACCCTTGAACTGTCGATGGCTGCGCTGTTGTTCGCCGGCATACTCGGATTGCTGGCCGGGGTTATCGCGGCGTTGAAGCGAGGCTCGTTGTTTGACCATGGGGTGATGGGCATCTCCCTCGCGGGGTATTCGATGCCGATTTTCTGGTGGGGCCTGATCCTGATCATGTTCTTCTCGGTAAGCCTGGGCTGGACCCCGGTGTCCGGGCGTATCGACCTGCTCTACGACATCGAGCCGAAAACCGGTTTCATGTTGATCGACACCTTGCTCAGCGACGAACCCGAAGCTTTTTGGGACGCGTTGCACCACATGATCCTGCCCGCCATTGTGCTGGGCACCATTCCGCTGGCCGTGATCGCCCGGATGACGCGCTCCTCCATGCTCGAAGTGCTGCGCGAAGACTACATTCGTACCGCCCGTGCCAAGGGCCTGTCGCCTGCGCGCGTGGTGTTTGTGCACGGCCTGCGCAATGCGCTGATCCCGGTACTGACCGTGGTCGGCCTGCAAGTGGGCACCCTGCTGGCGGGCGCCGTACTGACCGAAACCATCTTCTCGTGGCCCGGCATCGGCAAATGGCTGATCGAAGCCATTGGCGCACGGGACTATCCCGTGGTGCAAAACGGCATCCTGTTAATCGCCTGCCTGGTGATTCTGGTCAACTTCGTGGTGGACATCCTCTACGGCTTTGCCAACCCACGCATCCGTCATCAGCGCTGAGATCATGACCATGAGCACACCTACCCCTGCTACCGCCGTGGATCAAAGCCTGCTTTATCCATCGCCTTACAAAGAATTCTGGCACGCGTTTTCCCGCAATAAGGGCGCCTTGGCCGGACTGATCTTCATGAGCATCATCGTGTTCTGCGCGATTTTTGCGCCATGGGTTGCCCCCCATAACCCGAGCGAGCAATACCGCGATTTCTTGCTGACCCCGCCAGCATGGCTTGAGGGCGGGCACATGCAGTTCCTGCTGGGGACCGATGAACTGGGCCGCGACCTGCTATCGCGGCTGATCGAAGGCTCGCGCCTGTCACTGCTGATCGGTCTGTCGTCCGTGGTGATCTCGCTGATTCCGGGCGTGATCCTGGGCCTGTTCGCCGGGTTCTTTCCGCGCTTTCTTGGCCCCGGCATCATGCGCCTGATGGACATCATGCTGGCCTTGCCTTCACTGCTGCTGGCCGTGGCAATTGTCGCCATCCTCGGCCCTGGCCTGATCAACACCGTGATCGCGATCGCCGTGGTGTCGTTGCCCTCTTACGTACGACTGACCCGCGCAGCCGTCATGGGTGAACTGAACCGCGACTACGTCACTGCCGCCCGCCTGGCGGGTGCCAGCCTGCCGCGCCTGATGTTCATCACGGTACTACCAAACTGCATGGCGCCCCTGATCGTCCAGGCCACCCTGAGTTTCTCTTCGGCGATTCTCGACGCCGCAGCACTGGGTTTTCTGGGCTTGGGCGTACAGCCGCCAACCCCGGAGTGGGGCACCATGTTGGCCTCGGCCCGCGACTACATCGAACGCGCCTGGTGGGTCGTCAGCCTGCCTGGCCTGACCATTTTGCTCAGCGTGCTGGCAATCAACCTGATGGGCGACGGCCTGCGCGATGCGCTTGACCCGAAACTCAAAAATGCCGCCTGAGGAGATTCCAATGTCACTGTTAGAAATCAAGAATCTCAACGTCCGCTTTGGCGACGCCAAGGCTGTCCCGGTGGTCGACGGGTTGAGCCTGTCTGTGGATAAAGGCGAAGTACTGGCCATCGTCGGCGAGTCAGGTTCCGGCAAGTCCGTGACCATGATGGCCTTGATGGGATTGATCGAGCACCCCGGCATCGTCACCGCCGACGCGCTGAACTTCGACGGCAAGAACATGCTGACCCTGAGCCCCCGTCAACGGCGGCAAATTGTCGGCAAAGACATGGCCATGGTCTTTCAGGACCCAATGACCGCATTGAACCCCAGCTACACCGTAGGCTTTCAAATCGAAGAAGTGCTGCGCCTGCACCTGAAAATGTCCGGCAGAGCGGCGCGCAAGCGCGCCATCGAACTGTTGGAAAAAGTCGAAATCCCCGGCGCTGCCAGCCGCATGGACGCCTACCCGCATCAATTGTCCGGCGGCATGAGCCAGCGCGTGGCAATCGCCATGGCCATTGCGGGCGAACCCAAGTTGCTGATTGCGGACGAACCGACCACTGCACTCGACGTGACCATTCAGGCACAGATCATGGACCTGCTGCTCAACCTGCAACGCGAGCAGGACATGGGGCTGGTGTTAATCACCCACGACTTGGCAGTCGTGGCTGAAACCGCCCAGCGCGTGTGCGTGATGTATGCCGGTCAGGCCGTTGAAATCGGTCAAGTACCGGGTTTGTTCGATGTCCCCGCGCACCCGTACAGTGAGGCATTGCTGGCCGCCATTCCGGAACACAGCATGGGTGCGTCGCGTCTGGCGACCTTGCCGGGCATCGTGCCGGGACGCTATGACCGTCCACAAGGCTGCCTGCTGTCGCCGCGCTGCCCGTACGTTCAGGACACCTGCCGTCAACAGCGCCCGGCGCTGGAGCCCAAAGCCAACAGCCAGGTGCGCTGCTTCTTCCCCTTGAATCAGGAGGTGGCGTAATGACTGTCGTTCTTACCGCCCGCGACCTAACCCGTCATTACGAAGTGTCCCGTGGCCTGTTCAAGGGGCACGCACTGGTGCGCGCCCTCAATGGCGTGTCGTTTGAACTGGAAGCGGGTAAAACCCTAGCCGTAGTGGGTGAGTCCGGGTGCGGCAAGTCCACCCTGGCGCGCGCGCTGACACTCATTGAAGAGCCATCGTCCGGCTCGCTGAAGATTGCCGGCCAGGAAGTTGCCGGGGCCAATAAAGCTGAACGCAAACAACTGCGCAAAGACGTGCAGATGGTGTTCCAAAGTCCGTACGCGTCGCTCAACCCACGACAGAAAATCGGTGATCAGCTGGCTGAACCGTTGCTGATCAACACCTCGCTCAGTGCCAGCGAACGTCGGGAGAAAGTCCAGGCCATGATGAAGCAAGTAGGGTTGCGCCCGGAGCACTACCAGCGCTACCCACACATGTTCTCCGGCGGACAACGCCAGCGGATCGCTTTGGCCCGCGCCATGATGCTGCAACCCAAGGTACTGGTGGCTGATGAACCGACGTCCGCCCTCGACGTATCGATTCAGGCCCAGGTGCTCAACCTGTTCATGGACTTGCAGCAAGAGTTCAATACAGCCTATGTGTTCATCTCGCACAACCTGGCAGTGGTGCGGCACGTAGCCGATCAAGTGTTGGTGATGTACCTCGGCCGCCCGGTGGAAATGGGACCGAAAGAGGAGATCTACACTCGGCCGCTACACCCTTACACCCAAGCGTTGCTGTCAGCGACCCCGACCATTCACCCCGATCCGCTGAAGCCGAAAATCAAGATAGTTGGCGAACTGCCCAACCCGCTCAATCCCCCTTCAGGCTGCGCATTCCACAAGCGCTGCCCGTATGCCACAGAGCTGTGCAGCACGGACGAGCCGGCATTACGCCTGCTGGATAACCGCCAAGTGGCGTGCCATTACGCTGAGCAGTTCATTGATTAATACGCGCGAATGAAAGACGCGCCTGAGTAGATCAGGCGCGTCATTTATACCTGTGTAGAAAGCACGAGAGACTAATACTGACCTTCGCTGGACTTCCCTTGATCGGCACTGTCGTCATCCTTGCGATCAGTCTTGCCGTCCCCATTATTCGTGGCGCTATCGGCAGAGTCATCATCCCCGTCGACCTGATCATCGTCCCCCGCGCTACCTCCCTGGCCTTGATCGCCCGGCTCGGATTCCGATTTGTAAATTGCATTGACCATAGGTCCCGGGACACCCGTTGCGGAAAATCCGACGGCCTGACCTTGCAGCGGATTGCTCGCCCACGCAGTTGAGGCGCTCACTGTCAGCAACATCATGACTTTTAACAACATGATAAAACGTTGATAAATCCTCATGTAGAACGCTCCCTGAATGCTCAAATGCACGCGTGAATAGCTGAGACGTCACCGCTATTCACGCCTCGTGGAGATCTTAAAGTAGTCGCTGAAAGGAGTCTTCGCCAACTTTAAAGGCGAGTATCCAAAAGCGTCACCGTTAGATCAACCCGCACTAAAGGTAATCGCTGTTATTTATATAGCCTTGTTAATACAGAAAAAGGGCCTGCTTCAAATAGACGTTATTTGACGTCAGGATACCCCCACGTACCGTCAGCGTCTTTAACCGCCTGAACAACGGTGCCATCTGCATACGTAAACAGACCGGTATTATCATTAAAGCTATCGCCATTCAGGTACTTCGTAATGCCATCGGCCGTGGTAGTACTTCCATCAACATTTTTATGTGCGCCTTCAGGCAGTGTGTCTGAGCCTCCAGAACCCTTCTCATCACCTTGCGAGCCTTTCCCATCCGGAAACGTCCACTCACCACTGCTATTTTTAACGCCCTGCACAGACTCGCCCGTTGAAAACGTGTAGATGCCTGTAGCGTTATCGAGCGTATCGCCAGATTTCGAGACCCAAAGACCATCCGCTCTGGTGGTACTGCCATCAGGATGCTTGACAGAACCATCAGGCATAACAGTAGTGCCGTCGGGATGAGTGACGGAACCGTCCGCATTTTGCTGACTGCCTTCGGGGTGTTTTACGGTTCGCTTGCCGGTGACCTGATCGACAACGATCTCAACAGCGGCGGGCGCAACGAAATTCGCCAGAATGAACTGCAGGGCTTCGCTGATCTGACCTCGACCACCACCCGTGGTTGTCGGATTGGTTACGGGCGGCTTAACCGGGGGTTTCACCGGTGGCTCAACGGGCGGCTTAACCGGGGGTTTTACCGGTGGCTCAACGGGCGGCTTAACCGGGGGTTTCACCGGCGGCTCAACGGGCGGCTTAACCGGGGGTTTCGCCGGTGGCTTAGCGGGGGGCTTAACCGGGGGTTTTACGGGTGGGCTCACAGGAGGCTTGAACGGCGGTTTTGTGACGGGTTTAGAAACCGTAACCTTCGGAGGTTTAGGGAATCTCCGAACAAGCCTTCAGTTATGCGAGAATCCCCGCAACACCTGATCCGAGCCGCCCATGAGCCAGATGAGCTTTTCCGACTTTGAGTACGCCGGCAAGCGCAAGCAAACCCGCCGAGAGCGCTTCCTCGCCGAAATGGATCAGGTGGTGCCCTGGGCAGGCCTGCTGGAGCTGATCGAACCGTTCTACCCCAAGGCCGGCGGCGGTAGAAAACCCTATCCTCTGGAAACCATGCTGCGCATCCA